>JAAVEX010000073.1 GCA_014801065.1 Barnesiella sp. | reverse complement strand
CGCGCAATCATGATCATATAAATGCCGTAAAGCAGGCTCTGCGTAATGCCGGGTTTACGGTGGAAAATTGAACAATCGCATGTTACGACTAAAACGCTTTTTTTTGATTGCGACGGCCATTGTGCTGTTCTGCTCAGGCAAAGCGGGCGCACAGACCGGGACAGATACCCTCCGGCTGTCGCTCGATCAATGTATAGCAATCGCGCTGAATGAGAATCCTTCGATCCATGTAGCCGATATGGAAGTGGAGCGCATGGACTATTCTAAAAAGGAAACCCTCGGACAACTCCTGCCCACGCTTGCCTTCGGCGCTTCCTATAACCGCACCCTGGCAAAGCAAACCATGTATATGAACATGAACCGCTTCGGAGGATCGACCGGCGATGGATCGACCGACGAAGCGTCGAAGAGTTCATCATCTTCATCCGGCGGCGGCATCAAGGTGGGGCTCGACAACTCGTATTCCGTTGGTTTCAACCTGTCGATGCCGGTGATTGCCCCACAGCTTTGGAAGACGCTTGACCTTACCGACAGCCGGATCCTCGAAACCATCGAGCGTTCGCGCCAATCGCGTTTGCAGATGGTCAATCAGGTGAAAAACGCATATTATCTCCTTCTGCTTGCGCGCGACTCCTATCGAACCATCATGGAGAGCTATGAAATGGCGAAATTTACGGCTGATTTGTATGCCAAGCAGTTCAGTCTCGGTGCAGCTTCGCAATATGATGTGCTTCGCACTGAGGTGGCTATGAAAAATGTTGAGCCGGAACTCACACAAGGAATGATCGCTATCAAGCAGGCGCGCCTTCAGCTTCTGATACTCATGGGGATGGAGGCATCGGTGGAGTTCGAACCGACCACATCGCTCGAACAATACGAAAAATCGATGTATGAAGAAGTGCTGTCGATCGACCGCAATATTTCTCAAAACGCTCAGCTCCGGATGCTCGACATTCAGAAGCGTCAGCTGGGCGATGCGCTCGACGTTCAGAAGCGCTCGCTCTACCCCACGCTGTCGCTCACGGCCAACTATAACTGGACTTCGATGAACGATGGCACACCGTTCAAGGGCTTGCGCTGGAGTCCATATTCAATGATCGGACTCACCCTGTCAGTGCCCCTGTTTGAGGGCGGGCAGCGCTATAGCCGCATCAAACAAGCTGAAATTCAGCTCAATGAAATGGATTGGCAGCGCTCCGATCTTGTGCGCACGCTCAACATGCAGACCGATCTTGCCGTAGAGAATATCCATCTCAACGTCAAGCAGATAGGCACGTGTGCACTCAGTATCAAGCAAGCCGAGACGGCCCATTCGATCATGAAGCAGAGCTTTGAAATCGGTGCGGCAAGCTATCTCGATCTGCGCGATTCCGAGCTGGCTCTTACACGCTCTCGTTTAGCTTATTACCAAGCAATATATAATTATCTTGTGGCCGGAAGCGATCTCGAACTGCTTCTCGGCAACGCCCCAATCGAATCTTATAAGTTATGAAATATCAACTGTTACGGACATTATCCCTGTCAGCTATCTCATTAATGATCCTATCGCTCGGATCATGCTCGTCGAAAAGTGATTCCAATCCGTCCGGTGGCGACGAAAAGGCAGCCTCCAAGCCTGCCGAAGAGCTCCCGAAAGTGGAGATCAGTCAGGTCGGGATGCAGACCGTGCCCCGCACGATGGAATACACCGCCACGGTTGAGGCGTTCAAAACCAATAATATCTCGTCGTCAACACCGGGACGCATCAAAAGCATCCTTGTTGATGTCGGCTCGAAAGTGGCCAAGGGTCAGCGTGTGGCCGTGCTCGACGATGTTAATATCGATCAGCTGAAGGTGCGCATTGATAATGCGCAGCGAGAATATGACCGCGCTGTGAAGCTGCTCGAAATCGGCGGCGGAACGCAGCAGGCCGTTGATCAGATCAAGACCGAGCTCGACGCTCAGCGCCGCCAGTACACTAATCTGGTTGAAAACACTATTCTCGTTTCGCCGATAGCCGGTGTGGTCACAGCCCGCAATTATGATCCGGGCGACATGACCGGCTCGCTTCCGATCCTCACCATCGAGCAAGTGAATCCCGTCAAAGTGATTGTGAACGTTTCCGAATCAGAGCTCCCATACGTCAAGGAGGGGATGAACGTGCTGATCAAGACCGATGTCTATTCAGAGGAAACTTTCACCGGAACGGTTCATCTCATTCATCCGCGTGTGGATGCTTCGACCCGTACGTTCACGGTGGAAGTGACCATCAACAATCCCGATCAGCGTATAGTGCCCGGAATGTTTGCAAGAGTCATAATGAACTTTGGCGAGTCAAACCATGTGGTGGTGCCCGACAGAGCCGTTGTCAAGCAGTCGGGCTCCGGCAACAAATATGTATATGTCTACAACCCCTCTAACTCCACGGTGAGCTACAACCGGGTGGAACTCGGACAGCGCATCGACGACGCTTACGAAATCATTTCCGGCGTGCCCGACAATGCTATGGTAGTGATCACCGGACAGACTCGTCTGGCCGATGGCGCAAAAGTTGAGGTGATAAAAAAATCAGATAAATAATTCATCCACTCCCTGATCATCCAATTTCTGCCCCATGAGTTTATATTCCAGTGCAGTAAATCGCCCGATCATGACCACGCTATGTTTTGTGGCGGTTGTGATCCTCGGCCTCTTCTCTCTCACCACGCTTCCGATCGACCTTTATCCCGATGTGGAGACCAACACTATCATGGTCATGACCACCTATCAGGGAGCATCGGCCCAGGATATAGAACAAAATGTGACACGACCGCTCGAAAATGCGCTCAATGCCGTTAACGATCTGAAGCATATCACGTCAAAATCACGCGAGAATATCTCAGTGATCACTCTTGAGTTTGAATACGGTAAGGATATCGACGTGCTGACCAACGATGTGCGCGACAAGCTCGATATGGTCAAGAGCTCGCTTCCCGACAATGCCGAGAATCCTGTGATATTCAAGTTCTCCTCCGATATGATCCCGATCGTCATGCTCTCTGTGCAGGCCGATGAAAGTATGCCGGGACTCTACAAGATCCTCGACGATGCGGTGGCCAACCCTCTGGCGCGTATATCGGGAGTCGGCTCGGTGTCTATCTCCGGCGCTCCCAAGCGTGAGATCCACATTTATGTCGACCCTCAGCGGCTTGAGGCCTATAATCTCAGCGTAGAGCAAATCTCACAGCTCGTGGCTGCTGAAAACCGTAATATCCCCGGCGGATCATTCGACGTGGGTAGTGACACCTATGCACTCCGCGTTCAGGGCGAGTTTGCTTCGTCGGATCAGCTGAGCCGAATAGTGGTCGGGTCGCACGACGGCCGCAATGTCTATCTGAGCGATGTGGCTCGAATCGACGATTCACTTGAAGAGCGTGCGCAGCAGACGTATAACGATGGCGTCAAGGGTGCCATGATCGTGATCCAGAAGCAATCCGGCGCCAACTCAGTGGAGATCTCCAATAAGGTGCTTGAAATGCTTCCGTCGCTTCAGAAGCGTCTACCGTCCGACGTTAAGCTCGGCGTGATCGTGGACACCTCTGATAATATACGTAACACGATTGCCTCTCTTGTCGAAACGGTGCTTTACGCGCTGCTGTTCGTAATCATAGTGGTGTTTTTCTTCCTCGGCCGCTGGCGAGCGACGCTTATCATTGTGATCACTATCCCGATATCGCTGATAGCATCGTTTATCTACCTGGCCATAACGGGCAATTCACTAAACATCGTTTCGCTTTCCGCTCTTTCTATTTCGATCGGTATGGTGGTCGACGATGCTATTGTGGTGCTCGAAAACGTCACGACCCATATAGAACGTGGATCAGATCCGAAGATGGCTGCTGTTCACGGCACTAACGAGGTGGCCGTCAGTGTTATCGCCTCTACGCTGACACTTATCGCCGTGTTCTTTCCGCTCACGCTCGTCACCGGTATGACCGGTGTTCTCTTCCGTCAGCTCGGATGGATGGTGACCATCATGATGATCATTTCTACGGTGTGCGCTCTCTCGCTCACTCCGATGCTCTGCTCTCAGCTTTTGCGTCTCAACAACAGCCACGGTCGCATCTATCGATTCTTTTTCGGACCGATCAATCGCGGTCTGGATGCGTTTGACAATGGCTACGCCTGGTTGCTGCGCCTTGTGATCGGGCATAAATGGCTCACTATTTTGGTTTGTCTTGCCATCTTCTTCGGTTCGGTTCAGCTGTTGAAATTCGTTGGTACGGAATTCTTCCCTACTGCCGACGATGGCCGACTCGGTGTGAAACTTGAGCTCCCGATAGGAACGCGTGTCGAAATAGCTCAGGAGGCGGCCGACCGTCTTTCACGCGAATGGCGAGAAAAATACCCTGAAATCAATGTGCTTAACTATACCACCGGACAGGCATCGAGCGACAACACTTTCGCATCGCTCAACGATAATGGTCCGCACATCGTGTCGATGAACATCCGTCTTTCCGATCCCGGCGATCGTGATCGCGGCATCATCGAGATAGCGTCGATGATGCGTGAAGATATCAAGAAATATCCTGAATTTAAGAAAGCTCAGGTCAACGTGGGTGGCAACCGTGGCGCGTCGATGGGCGGTCAGGCATCCATCAACTATGAGGTGTACGGCTACGACTTCACTGAAAGCGACTCTGTGGCGCAGCGACTTGTCCGGATTCTTGAAAAGATTCCCGGCACAGCCGATGTGATGGTGTCACGTTCTGATTATCAGCCGGAATATCAGGTTGACTTCGACCGCGAAAAGCTTGCTATCTACGGATTGAATCTACAGACGGCTGCCACGGCGCTGCGTAATCGCATCAACGGCGCGATATCATCGCAATTCCGNGAGGATGGCGAGGAATATGATATCAAAGTGATGTATGCGCCCGAACATCGNACCTCTATTGCCGACATTGANAATATNCTTATCTATAANTCTGCAGGTCAGGGTGTGAGAATACGNGATATAGGCAACGTGGTCGAACGCTTCACCCCTCCNACCATCGAGCGCAAGGACCGCGAGCGCATCATCACTGTTTCGACCGTNGTTTCCGGTGTGCCGATGTCGGATGTNGTGGCTCAATCTCAGGCTGAGATCGACAAGATGGAGCTCCCNATCGGTGTCAATATTCAGCTTGCCGGCAGCTATGAAGATCAGCAGGATTCGTTCCGCGATCTGCTTATGCTTGCCGTCCTGATCGTGATNCTTGTATATATCGTGATGGCCGCACAGTTTGAAAGTTACACCTATCCGGCCATTATCATGACGTCGCTTCTGTTTGCCTTCTCCGGTGTATTCATCATTCTGTATCTCACCGGCCATACGCTNAATGTCATGTCGATGATCGGTGCAATCATGCTCATCGGTATTGTTGTGAAAAACGGTATCGTGCTTATCGACTATATTCAGCTCAACCGCGAGCGCGGCCTCTCGATCCGACAGGCAGTGGTGCTTGGCGGAAAGTCTCGTCTGCGCCCTGTGGTCATGACCACGCTCACCACCATTCTCGGCATGGTGCCCATGGCGATCGGCACCGGGCAGGGATCTGAGATGTGGCGTCCNATGGGTGTGGCCGTGATCGGCGGTCTGACTCTTTCCACNATTCTCACTCTGCTCTTCGTGCCCACGCTTTATTGTCTCTTTGCCTACGTGGGGGTTAAACGCAGCCGTCGCAAAATTCGCAAAACCATCAAACTATGAAATCGATAATGATAACGTTTGATCAGGCTCACTATGAGTCGATCGTCACACTGCTTGAAAAATCCAACTGCCGCGGATTCACGTCGTGGCCNCAGGTCAACGGACGCGGCACNGTCAGCGGCGANCCTCANTATGGCTCGCACGCATGGCCGTCGATGGCCTCGGCCATTCTGACAGTGGTGGAGGATCATCGCGTTGATCCGCTCCTTGAGTCATTGCGCCGGATGGATGAGGAAAAACCCAAGCTCGGTCTGCGTGCATTTGTTTGGAATATAGAAAAACAGATCTGATTAGCGCAGATCGCATTGAAATCGCTTGCATAAGTTGGAGAAAATTGCTAACTTTGCCGAAAAGTCTGCGAGACATGCGCACGTGGCGTAATTGGTAGCCGCGCCAGACTTAGGATCTGGTGTCTAACGACGTGGGGGTTCGAGTCCCTTCGTGCGCACAAGNTCACCAAGGAGGAATTTCCGCAAGGANTTCCTCNTTTTCTTTTAGCGATAAGTTAANATGACCCACTGGGTGTAACNGGGTGANAGCCGATATGCCCTCAGAAGCGGGTTGTTANAAATAAAAACGGGCGGCGTATCGGTTGGTGATACGCCGCCCGTCGGGCTTGGATTGTGTTGGTTGATTTTATCAGTGAAACCGAAATGTTTTTTTCTATTACGGCTGGGTGAAGATCACGATGCGGTTCCAGTTGTTTTCAGAGTAGGGCTGCTGATCGCTGCCGTAGGCCTGGGTGGCGATGCGCTTGGAGTCGATCTTATACTGGCTTACGAGGGCTGCTTTGACTGCTTCGGCACGGCGTTTAGAGAGATCCATGTTGTANGTTGAAGTGCCGGTGTCTTTATCAGCATAACCGCAAAGTGTGATTGTTGCATCGGGATTGGCTTTGAGCCATTGNGCCACGTTGTAGACGTTGACCATTTCTTCNTCGGAGATCACGGCGGAGTTGATCGTGAATCGAACGGCTGAAAGCATCGGGCTCTGGATAGTTACGGTAGCGGGATCGGCCGGAGCNGCTTCGGGGCAGGGGAGCTGTGCTTCAGCGGCAGCGAGTGCGGCTGTGGTGGCAGCGAGTTCGCCNCGGAGATCGTTGACCTGATTGTTGAGGCTGTTGATATAGCCCACATAGTCGCAGGGATTGTATTTTTCAAACTGGCGTCCGCCGATGGTGAAGCTCAGACCTCCGATGGCTGATAATGCGATGTCAACGGGATCGCCCTGAGAGTAATTGTTGAAGTTGTCGCCATAGAACTGTGCGCGAGCTTCTGCGAAGAAGTCAACATATTTGCAGAGGCGGAATCGGAGCTGGATACCTGCCGACACGGGAAGAGTCCACTGNCTGCGGCGATGGCGTGAGAGGTCGGCAGTGAGATCGTTTGAGGTAGCTGTGGGCATATCCCATACGTATGTGCCGCCAATGCCTACGAAGGGAATGAAGGAGAATACGCGGTCGGGGTTAACGCCACAGACAGACGATGTCATGTCCCACATAAGGTCGGCGTTGACAGTGGCCATCTGAGCTTTATTGCGTTCGATAAAGTCCCAGCGAACTTTGTTGCCATACTGACCTGAGAGACGCAGACCAAGATAGGGGCTGAACCAATGGCCGAAGCCTACGTTGTAGATGGGCATATAGTGCTGTTTGTCAGAACCGTCGGGAAGATATTTTTCTACGGCGAGCGACTGTGCACCGGCACCGAGCTGGATAAACCAGTTGTCGCGCCATGAAGATGAATAGTGCGTTTTACACTCAACAGGCTGTTCGACTGTCACTGTGGTCTGTTCAACGATGACTGCTTCCTGAGCGTGTGCGCTGAAACCTGCAAGGGCAAATGTGCCTGCTGTAAGGGCTGAAAGTAAATAGTTAGTTTTCATTCTCTCGTACATTTTTTTTGAAACAATAAGTAGTAATAATTATCTCTAAAGTTGAAGTTTTGTAAATAAATAGTCAGAAAAACGGGTTTTAAACATGACAACCGGGAGGGTTGCGATCGTTTTATGAATTAATAACATTAGATTTGATTTTTTTGTTCTTGGCGACGTAAAATTTTTTTTGTGAAAGCGGTATAACGCGTCAAAATGACTAACTTTGCACCTTATTATATACGCGTGGCGCGGTATAAGGGCATTTTTTTCTGCGATNTTGCTGCCGCCTGCGCAAAGGTATTTTGATCTATGACATCAGAACATCCAAAAAGAATAGCTGTGCTGGGTTCGACCGGTTCGATCGGGACCCAGGCTCTCGATATTATCTCCGAACGCCCTGATCTCTTCAAGGCGCAGGTACTCGTAGCCGGCACCAATGGCAGTCGGCTCATCGAACAGGCCCGACGTCTNCGTCCGGCGCTNGCCGTGATCGCCGATCAGTCGCAATATGCCACGGTGAAGGCAGAGTTGGAACCGCTTGGAGTGGAAGTGGCGGCCGGTGCGGAAGCGATGGCTGAGGCTGCTGCGCGCCAAGATGTGGACACGGTGCTTACGGCCACTGTGGGCTATAGCGGCCTTGAGCCNACCATTGCGGCCATTCGNGCCGGAAAGGAGATTGCTTTGGCNAATAAGGAGACTCTNGTGGTGGCCGGCGAACTCGTCACGCGACTNTTGGCTGAGAGCCAATCNAAAATACTTCCTGTCGATTCCGAACATTCGGCGATCTATCAGTGTCTTGTCGGTGAAGATCCGGACTCGGTGGCCAAGCTTNTCATTACCGCTTCGGGCGGACCGTTTCGCACGTTTTCGGCCGATCGTCTGGCGTCGGTGACCGTGGAAGATGCGTTGCGCCACCCCAACTGGTCGATGGGCTCGAAGATCACCATCGATTCTGCTACGATGATGAATAAGGCTTTTGAAATCATCGAGGCCCGATGGCTGTTTGGCATACCGCAGGAGCGGATCGAAGCAGTGGTCCATCCGCAGTCGATCGTNCATTCGATGGTGCAGTTTGTCGATGGTGCGGTCAAAGCGCAGCTCGGCCTGCCCGACATGCATCTNCCCATCCGTTATGCTCTNGGNGTGGCNAATCGCTTGCCCTCCAACGAGCCTCCCATCCAGCTNCCCGATTATTGCGCGTTGACATTCGAACAGCCCGACACACAGCTTTTCCCNTGTCTGACATTTGCCCGCAGAGCTCTCGATCGCGGAGGCACGGCTGCCTGTATAATCAATGCAGCCAATGAAATTGCNGTCAGCTCTTTTCTTGCCGGAAAGATCCGGTTTGTCGACATTNATCCTCTCATCGAGCGCACGCTCAGTGATGTTGCCGTGACNGANCGTCCNACCTATGACGATTATGTNGCCACAAACTCTGCCGCCCGGCGNAAAGCATCGGAGATCGTCGATAAAATTCAATCAAACGCTAACTATTTGTAACCGATTATATGGAAACATTTCTCATCAAGGCGGCCCAACTTTTAGTGGCTCTCGGATTGCTCGTGATCATTCACGAGTTTGGCCATTATATCATTGCGCGCGCCTATGGTATCAAGGTGGAAAAATTCTACCTCTTTTTTAATCCTTGGTTTTCGCTGTTTAAATGGAAACCCAAAAAGAAGGGCACACCGAAGCTCGACAAGAATGGCAACGTAAAGGCATCCTGGCGCGACACTGAATATGGCATAGGCTGGATTCCGCTCGGCGGATATGTGAAGATAGCCGGAATGATCGACGAGTCGATGGACAAGGATCAGATGGCACAGCCGGTAAAGCCATGGGAATTCAGGGCCAAACCTGCCTATCAGCGTCTGTTTGTGATGCTCGGCGGAGTGTTGTTTAATTTCGTCCTCGCTATTTTGATATATGCCGGAATTGCCTGGTATTGGGGCGAACAGCACATGCCTTTTGATAAGGCCTACGAGGGAATGTCGTTTTCAGAAGAGGCNATCAAGGGTGGNTATCGCAATGGCGATATCCCNATCATGACCGACGGCAAGCCGCTCGACACTTCAAGCAGCGATGCATTCTTCCGTCTGGCCGATGCAAAGACGATCACCGTGCTCCGAAAGTCGCAGCCCGATTCTGCGATGCTTACGCAAGTGATGCAGGCCGTGGCGCGCGATACTGTGACCTTTACGCTTCCGGAAAAATTCATCTTTGATGTCAGCAAAGACAAGGACCACAGCTACATTGCCTATCGTATGCCGGTGTTTGTCAAGGATGTGGTGGGNGGAAGCGCTGCCTCAAAGGCAGGNCTCAAAAAGGGCGACCGCATAGTCGGTATAGGCGGTGTGGCCACTCCNTCGTATGAAGAGCTGCAGACCGAGCTGGCCAAGCATAAAAACAGCGCTACGACGGTGACACTCTACCGCGACAGCGCTATTGTCAATGTGGAGGCCACTCCCGACGGGGCAGGTCATCTCGGGTTCAACCTGATGGGGCTGNCTGAGGTCTACCCCGTGGTCTATGAAAAATANTCGCTGCTCGAATCCTTCCCNAAAGGTTGGGATCTCGGCACCACTACGCTCGGCACATACGTNAAGTCGATGCGCCATGTTTTCACCAANGAAGGGGCTGAAAGCATCGGCGGCTTCGGATCTATGGGCAATCTTTTCCCGGAAAAATGGGATTGGTATCAGTTCTGGAGCATAACGGCATTCATATCTGTGGTGCTTGCGTTTATGAATCTCATCCCGATCCCCGGTCTCGATGGTGGCCACGTGTTCTTCCTGCTATGTGAAATGGTGACCGGCCGAAAGGTGAGCGAAAAGGTGCTTGAAACGGCTCAGTGGATCGGCATGATATTCCTGCTTCTTCTGCTGCTNTATGCCAATGGCGCCGATGTCTTACGTGCGATTCTTAAATAAGCAAAATGAAAATGTATAAGGAAATAACACTGTCTCGCGGCAAGGAAGAGTCACTTCTGAGATTTCATCCGTGGGTGTTCAGCGGAGCCATTCGCTCGATTGAAAACGGAGTGGAGGAGGGCGACACCGTGAGAGTCACTGCTGCCGACGGTCGCCCGCTCGGAGTGGGACACTATCAGATAGGCAGCATTGCCGTCAGGATGTTGAGCGATAAAAATGTTGANATCGATACCGATTTCTATCGTACGCGTCTGGCTGAGGCTGCGCGNCTNCGCAANGCTCTCAATCTGCTTCGTGACGATAATAACGCGTTCAGACTTGTTCATGGCGANGGCGATTTCCTGCCCGGACTGATCGTCGATGTGTATGGATCCACGGCTGTGGTCCAGGCTCATTCGCCGGGCATGCACTTTGCTCGCGGAATGATCGCTGTGGCTCTGACCGAGCTTGAGGAGATNAGCATCGAAAACGTCTATTACAAATCTGAAACCACCCTTCCTTACAAGGCTCAGCTCGACCCGCAGAATGAGTATCTTATCGGTGGATTTGACACCAACGAAGCCACTGAAAATGGGTTGCGTTTCCATATCGACTGGCTTAAAGGTCAGAAAACCGGATTTTTCGTTGATCAGCGGGACAACCGCAATCTGCTCAAACATTTTGCAGCCGGCCGACGTGTGCTTAACATGTTCTGTTACACGGGCGGATTTTCCGTCTACGCTCTCAGTGGCGGAGCCGAACTGGTCCATTCGGTCGACAGTTCGGCCAAGGCAATCGCGCTGACTGAGGCCAATGTCGAGCTCAATTTCGGAGCTACCGATCGCCACGAGGCTTTCGCCGTGGATGCTTTCAAGTTTCTTTCCGACATGCCCGACGGCAAGTATGATCTGGTGGTGCTCGACCCCCCTGCGTTTGCCAAGCATCGCAGTGCGATCCGCAACGCGCTCCGAGGCTATCAGCGCCTGAATGCCAAGGCAATTGAAAAGATGCCCAAGGGGAGCATATTGTTCACATTCTCATGCTCGCAGGCCGTCAGCAAGGAGCAGTTCCGTCTGGCCGTCTTTTCTGCCGCTGCGCAGACCGGCCGCCGGGTGCGCATACTTCATCAGCTCACTCAGCCGGCTGATCACCCCGTAAATATTTATCATCCTGAAGGAGAATATCTTAAAGGTTTAATACTATATATTGAATAATGACTTATAAAAAATCAATCATCGGTGCCGTTCTGGCTGCCGTATCAGCTACTTCAATGACAAACGCTACTGAAAATAAGAAGTTTGACTATATCGTCGACCATTTTGCCGACATAGAAGTGTTGCGCTATAAGGTTCCCGGATTCGAGGACCTTTCCCTCAATCAGAAGATGCTCATCTACTATCTGACGGAGGCCGCGATCGCCGGCCGCGATATCCTCTGGGATCAGAATGGCAAATACAACCTCGAAATGCGCCGTCTGCTTGAAAATATCTACCTTAACTATAAAGGTGACCGCAACTCGGCCGATTACAAAGGATTCGAAAAATACCTCAAGCAAGTGTGGTTCGGCAATGGTATTCACCATCACTACTCGATGGATAAATTCGTGCCCGAATTCAGCGAAACATTCTTTGATCAGGCTGTTGAATCACTGCCCGCCGGCAGCCGTCCGGAACATCTTGCCATCCTGCGACGTCTGATATTCGATCCGGAATATATGAAAAAGAAGGTAAACCAGGCCGAGGGCGAGGACCTGATCCTGACATCTGCTTCAAATCTCTATGAGGGAGTGACTCAGAAAGAAGTGGAAGACTACTATGCCGCTATTAAGGACACTACCGATCTGACCCCTGTCTCTTATGGACTGAACACCCGTGTGGCCAAGGTTGATGGCAAGATAGTTGAACAGCCATATAAACTCGGCGGACTCTATTCGCCTGCCATAGCTCGAATTATCGACAATCTGACCAAGGCTGCAGCCTATGCTGAAAACGAGAAGCAGCGCCAGGTGATCAATAAGCTGATCGCTTACTACACATCGGGCAATCTTGTCGATTTTGACGAATACTCGATCCTTTGGGTTGACGACACCGACTCGCAGGTCGATTTTATCAATGGGTTTATTGAAAGCTATGACGATCCTCTCGGCATGACCGGCAACTGGGAATCGATCGTTAATTTCAAGAATCTCGACGCGAGCCATCGAACCGAGGTGATCTCGGCAAATGCTCAATGGTTTGAGGATCATTCGCCCGTCGATCCGCGCTTTCGCAAGGATAAGGTGAAAGGTGTATCTGCCAAGGTGATCAACGCTGCTATCCTTGCCGGAGACTCTTATCCCTCTACCCCTATCGGTATTAATCTGCCTAACGCCAACTGGATTCGTGCGGCTCACGGTTCGAAATCGGTGACCATTGAAAACATCACCCAGGCTTACGACGAAGCATCTCATGGAAATGGGTTCAANGAAGAATTCGTACCCGANCCCGCGATGCGTGAGATGATGGACAAATATCTCTTTGCCACCGACAATCTCCACACTGACCTCCACGAATGTCTCGGCCATGGATCCGGCAAATTGCTCCCCGGTGTCGATCCTGATGCTCTCAAGGCCCACGGCTCAACGCTTGAAGAAGCACGCGCCGACCTTTTCGCGCTCTATTATCTTGCTGACCCGAAATTGATTGAACTCGGCCTGCTCGATAGCCCGGACGCTTACAAAGCNCAATACTACAAGCAGATCCTCAACGGNNTGATGACTCAGCTCATGCGAATCGAACCCGGCAAGGATGTTGAAGAAGCCCACATGCGCAATCGCAAGCTTATAGCTGAGTGGGTTCTGGAAAAAGGTGCTCCCGACAAAGTGCTCGAACTCTATAACGAGGGCGGCAAAACATACCTTCGCATCAATGACTACGAACGCCTGCGCCAGCTCTTCGGTGAACTTCTGGGCGAGATCCAGCGCATTAAGAGCGAGGGCGACTATGAAGCCGGTCGTGANCTCGTTGAGACTTACGCCGTTAAGGTAGATCCGAAACTTCATCGTGAAGTGCTCGACCGCTATGCTTCGCTTTCGATCGCACCCTATAAAGGATTTGTCAACCCGGTTTATACCGTTNTGACTGCCCAAGATGGCTCTACGCCTGTCGATGTGACCNTCGACTATAGCGAGGGCTATGCTGACCAGATGCTTCGCTATGGCCGTGACTACTCTCCGCTCACTAAATAAAGATGACCGACGAATTCAGCTCTCAGCTTCTTGAATCGGCGGTGACCGAACTGTCTCGTTTGCCCGGGATCGGGCGTAAAACGGCTCTGCGCCTCGCGCTTCATATTCTCCGCCGTCCGGAGGATGAAGCCGAGGCGCTCGGCAATTCGGTGATAGCTTTGCGCCGCGACATACGCTACTGTAAGTCATGCCACAACATATCCGAAACAGAGTTGTGTCCGATATGCGCTTCTCCCCGGCGCGACCACTCTACGGTCTGTGTGGTTGAGAATGTCAACGACGTTATGATCATCGAACGCACTCGNCAGTTTCAGGGTGTCTACCACGTGTTGGGCGGAGTCATATCGCCCATGGATGGCATCGGACCGGATATGCTTGAGATCGCGTCGCTGGTAGAACGTGTGGCCCGGGGCGATGTCAGAGAAGTAATTCTGGCCCTTGGCGCAACTATGGAGGGCGACACCACCAATTTCTACATATTCCGTAAGCTCTCGTCGTTTCCNGATGTCAAAGTGACGCAGCTTGCGCGAGGNGTAGCGGTGGGCAACGACCTTGAATATACCGACGAACTCACCCTCGGCCGATCGCTNCTGCAACGCACTCTNTTTTCCGACTCATTCCAATCCTGAAACCTATGATCACTGACGGTAGAATTACTTTGCGCGCTCCCGAACCCTCGGATGTCGACGCTATGTTTCGTTGGGAAAACGACGCTACATCGTGGACGTCAGGGCGCACGCGCGCACCCCTTTCCCGCCACGCTCTTTGGGAGTATGTNGATAATTACACGGCAGATATCACCGGCTCTGACCAGGCNCGTTTTATAATCACCGACGTCAGCAGCAGTCAGCCGGTCGGGTGCATAGATCTTTACGATCTCGATATGCTTAATCGCCGTGCGGGCGTAGGCATCTATATCGATGCTTCAGAGCGCAGAAAGGGCTATGGACGGTTGGCTTTGGATCTTCTTTGTGGCTATGCGCAGCGTGAGCTTGGTCTGCACCAGCTGATGGCTGTCATTGTCGCCGACAATCAGCCATCCCGATCGCTATTTCGAGAAAGTGGCTTCAAGGAGTGCGGACGATTNCGTTCATGGGTGAGGTGTGGCGAACACTATACGGATGCGTTCGTGGTGCAGCGCTTGCTCATCGAATAGAGATCCCGTCACCCATCGTTGGGGGAAAGGCCCTAACCCGGAAAATAGAGGAAGACCATGTTATTTCAAAATAAGATATTGAAAAAACATGGTCTTCCTCTAAATTGTTATGCTTGAGCGGCAAACGGGGCTCGAACCCGCGACCCTCAGCTTGGGAAGCTGATGCTCTACCAACTGAGCTACTGCCGCAAGTCAATCGATCTCAGTCCGGTCCGCTTTCTCTAAGAGAGTGTTTGAATTTAAACCAAATTAAATATTATATAATGGGATTTCAATTTTTGATTTCATCACAAATGATCTTTTGGGCGNTTTTTNANNGTTNTNATCAGTCGCAATGCCCGCATTGCTCCTTCTTCAATTTTGAAAAATCACTCCAAAATCTCTCTTTGTGCTAAAATCATTTAAATCCAAACCCTCTCTNAGCCGAAAAGGTATAGTGNCCGNAGCCGAATGAGATCGGATGATATGNCTNTTTACGCTTCGGGAGTTTCTACTCCGGCGAGTTCGGGGTCAATCATGATGCGACCGCAATACTCACACACGATGATTTTCTTGCGCATCTTNATTTCCATCTGCTTTTGGGGCGGGATGCGNTTGAAGCAACCACCGCAGGCGTTACGCTGGATGTAGACGATTCCGAGGCCATTTCTGGCGTTTTTGCGTATGCGTTTGAAGGCTGCGAGTGTNCGCGCGTCAACTTTGGGTTCAAGGGCTTTTGCCTGTTCGCGCAGACGCTCTTCGTCCTGTTTGGTTTCAGAAACGATTTCTTCGAGTTCGGCGCGCTTTTCAGCGAGGATGTGCTGCTGGTCNGAGAGCGACTCTTCGGTAGCTGCGATCTCGTTGGTCTTTGCGTCGATCACGCGTGCAAATTCATTGATATGCTTTTCGCAGAGTTCGATTTCGAGCGTTTGAAATTCAATCTCTTTAGAGAGGAGGTCAAACTCGCGGTTGTTGCGCACATTGTCGAGCTGCGATTTGTATGTCTCGATTTTTGACTGCGATTCGTTGATTTTTTCTTTTTCAACGAGGCTTTTCTTACGGAG
>JAAVEX010000072.1 GCA_014801065.1 Barnesiella sp. | reverse complement strand
GGTATTTCGGCGAGCTTGGTGCCGGAAGCCGAGTAGAGGTATTCGATAGTGGCGCCATCTTCAAATTCAATGCGAGCGGGTAGATTTAGCTCATTGTATGTGATGTCGGCAACGCCGCGAGACATGTCGCGCGTCTGATTGCCGTTTGCATCGTAGGCGAAGTCAGTGCCGCTCCACGAACCATTGGGGATGTCGAGTGAATTTTCAAGCAGGACTGTCGCGGCATCATCGCGCAGCGAAGCGAGCTGATTGCCAATAAAAGTAGCAGAGATATCGTCGATCGTGCCGCAACTAATATCGTTCACCGCACCGCTTCGTTTAAGTGTCAGCATATTACCTTGAAGATCGTAGGAGTAAGATGCGGAATAATTGGCAAATGAAAATCCCCAGATAGAATTGCTGTCTTGGTTGGAGAATTTAGCGTCTGTCAGTCGTCCTAACAGATCGTATGAATATATGTAGGTGTCGGTTTTCTTGTCGTGAGATGTCTGTTTAGAGGAGATCCGTCCGGTGTAGGAGGGGTTGGAGCTGTCGGCGTAGCTGAGTTTCTGTGTCAAACCTTTGCAAGACCATTCGGTGAGCCAACCGTGGAGATCGAAGGTGAAGGAGCGGGTGATCTCACCCTCGTAGGTGGTGGAGGCGATATGGCCCAGGCGGTCGTAGGCTGTGCGCCCGAGATTGAAAACATGGTCCTTGTAGATCAACCGACCGGTGGCGGGACGGCCGTGGCGGTCGTAGGTGCTTTCGCAGTCGAGCATCAGCGTGGGCTGCCCGGCTTTGTTGAGCAGTTCGGTGGTCACCTTCACGGGCTGTCCGGCAAGATTGAAATCCGATAAAGTCTTCAGGAAGTCGCCCCGATGAGTGGCAGAGAGAGTGGCGATCGGATGATTTTCGATGTCGAAGAATGAGACTGACAGCAGAGGGGGAATGGTGTCGGCCCCGGGACCGAGCACGGCTGTCAGAGTGCCTGTGGCGAGTCCGAGCGGATGTATGTTGGCTTGCGGAGGAGCGGTGAATATTCCGAGCGGATCTCGCTGACGGAGGAAAGAGTAGTCGTCGTAGAATGTGGCTGTGAGTAGCGATGCATCGGCGAGTTCGCCGCTCAGTTCCGGATCTATCCGGTAGCCCGAAGCGCAGAAAGTGGAGGCCACGGGAGCCGACGGATCGGCCGTGGCGATCATGGCGCTCACGTCGGAGCCATCGCCGCTCCAGAAGCTCTCGCTTAGCGCATCGCGGCAAGTGCCGGTCACGGCCGGTCGCCCCAGGCGGTCGTAGAGCATAAACGAACGCCGTCCGCTCTGAGCCTGATTGCCGTCGCGCGTAAACACCACGCGATTATCGTTGTCATAGGCCATCTCCACCGCTTCGCATCCGGGCAGCTTCTTCGACCGCAATCTCAGGCGGCTGTCGTAGCGGTATATGAAAGCATAGTCATTCAAAAGCGAGTTGACAGCTTCAGCGCCGATCATCAGCGATCCGCTGCTCCCTAATCTTTCGGAAGCCTCCGGCGGAATCACCAGCAGAGGGTTTCCCCACGGATCGCTGACGGTGTAGGTGTCTGCATAGCGATCGCCGTCGGCAATGGCGCGCTGCAGCACGGTGCGCCCCATGCAGTCGGTGAACACGAGGCTTACACGGCCGTCGCCATCGGTAGTGCGGACGGCATCGAGCTCGCCGGCGGCATAGAATCCGTCGGCTCTAAGCCGCGCGCCGTCCCAGCGCCAGCGCACCACACGCCGGTCTTTATCTATGGGATTGGAGCATGTCTGCTCCATAAGGGTCGGGTGATCGGCATATTTATCGCCGGCAATGGTGGTGGATTTTGCCATCGTGGTGGNCTCACCNTCGGGATAGGTAATGGNGGAGAATGGAGTGGCATCGCCAAACTCGCTTGATGCTGCCGAGAGCAGCGGGGTGTCGCGTCGCAGCGCGTNGGTCCGCTCTTCCGCTGTAAGAGGCATCGCCACCCACGATCTTACCGGTCGCCCCAGAGCATCGTAGCGCGTCACGGCTGTAACGTCCGATCCGTCGCCACCCACTCCCTCGCTGACCGCTTCCACCTCCAGGCCGAAGCCGTCGAAGAGCGTGGTNGNGGTGGCACTCAGTCCGGGATCGGTCCANTGNGTGGTGGAAATGAGATTGCGCCCCGCAAACCCGCCGGAGGTCATGGCATGAAACTCGTAGNNNTGNGNNGTCAGCAGTCGTCCTCGCGTNTCGCTCACCCCGGTGAGCCGTCCGCCGNTGTAGGTGAACGATTGNGANCGTCCGGAGGGTTCAGTGATCCGCGTGCATCCTATCANAGGNTNATATTCATAGCCGGTGGTCAGCGCTATCGTAGGCTGATCGGGAGTGTCGGCTATGGTCATTGCGGTCAGCAGGTCGCCANTGTAGCCCCAGCTGCAGAGCGTGGCCGGGCNTCCTGTCCGGGTTATCGANGCGGGGTGGCCGTGGGGGGAATATGCGTTTACGCCCATCCTTTCNGTGACCGAAGAGTTGACTGAAGAGATGATCTCCGCCACGCGGGTGAGACGGCCTTTTGCTGTAGGAAAGAGATCATAGGTATAGGAGCGTGTAAGAGTGTCGGCACGGTCAATCACCCACTGTTCGCTCACAGGNAGCGTGCGCAAGCCGCGTTTGCACGCCTGCTTGAAAAANTCATCGCTGACCATGTCGGCAAACCGCATGCGGCGACTCACCGTGTGGCCTCCCTCGCTGACGGTTTCGCCAACCTGCATGAGCAGCGAACTGCTCTCTTGGGGCGAGGATGGAAGNACGATAGTGCCCGGAGGGAGTATTTTGATACTGTCGATGGGAAAGAAAGGAAGNTGGCCCGAGAGCGAACCACCGGAAATCGGCTTAAGGCCGGTGTAGGCATATCTGACCCCGCGCACACGCTCTGATCCATCAGCAAACCGGGTCACCGTGGCCACCGAGTCAATTACTCTCCGCGAGGCTTCGGTTATGACGCTGAAGCAATTCATGTCGGAAGCCGAGAGGATATCGTTTTTAATCATTCCGGTGGAATACGCTTTCTCCTGACGCACCATAGACTCATAGTAGAGTGANGTGGCAAACGAGGTTGAATCGGCAGTGGTGTAGAAATANCGCTCCGAGGAGGCGGGGNTATAGCTGCCGTTGGNGTAGCGGTAGACGGTGCGCTCTGCGAGCTCCGGGTTAGCGCCTATATGCTCGCGGAAGTANCCTCGCACGGTGTGGGAGCCGAACCGGCGCATCTGATNGTCANGGCANGAGATGGGGAATGTGTTCTGAGCGAGCGATCTGTTTTCGGCTACGCCGGGAAGCGAAGACATCTCCCTGCCTGAGCGCAGATATTTGAGCGGGCAGCGCGAGAGATCGAAGCGATAGACAGTNAGAAGCGGATGGTCAATCCCCGTTCCGGATATGCGTTCANTCACCGTGCCATAGAATATTCGTGCGGCTTCGGGACGATAGCCCGGAGAGCGCGATCCATACAGCAGCGACGAAGAGGTGTCGTTGACGGTAGTAATAGGATTGTAGAACCATCTTTGGCCGGAGAGCGCGATAAAGTCGGATATTGTCAGATAGCTGAAATCCACATTGCAGAGACCATCGGCATAGCTGAACTCACGCATGAGCTTGCGGCCGGTGATGCGGTCGGTCTGTGTGACAGATTTCAAACGCAAGCCGATAGTCACGGTGGTGTCTTGTTCTTCTACTTCAGGAGGTGTCGGATCGACAGGGTCGATCGGTTTTATGACTATTAAGGAGTCGAAGGGAAGTATGATCGGCAATTTGCCGGTATCGGATGCGATATGCGGCACTGAACGCGCAATGGTGTTGGGCTCGTATTCATATTCGGTGGTCACCCCGGTGGCGGATGTCATTTTCTTGAGAGTGGCTGCGAGGGCATGATTGAACGATGGCTTGCGCCGGGTGTTCATGGAGAGGGTGTTGGGATCAAGCAGAGTGCTTACGGTATATGACTCGTAAGCCGGAGCGTTGGGGTAGCCGAAAAAGTCACCTATGTGATGAATGTTGTCCGAATGATATTCAAAACTTAAATGGTCGATGATCACACCGTCGGAGCCTGTCACGGTGATTTCATTGAGGGTGAGTCGCCGTTGAGAAGTGGCGGAGGTAAGCTTTACCGTTTTTACCGGCTGTCCGGTGTGGTCAAACAGTGTGATGGTTTCGATATTGGCTTCTCTGCCGTATGGCGCATTGAGCGTAAAATCTACCGAGGCGGTGCGCGAAGATATCTTTTTTATGATCTTCGAATTGAAAAAGCTTGTCCGGTTGATATTCAGGTCGCCACCGGCCGAGGATGTGAGAAACGCTAACTTACTTCCATCAGGAGTTGTCAGACCCTGGGGATCTTGCCGCAAGGTAAGAGTTTCCGAGGGTCGGGTGTGGTTGATGGATTGAGGACTGTGTGATGCATACTCATAGCGTACCGTGTCGGCTCCTTCGGGAGTTATCATGCGGCTCAGATACCATGATGTCACCGCCTCATATCCCGGACAAGCCGAGCCGGGAGAGAGCGATGCCGGATTATATTGATACGTGCTGCGCTCTCTTTCCGTAAATTCATATTGTGTACCGTCAGGAGTAGTGATCCGGAAGTCGCGCACCTTATCATTATTTTTTTCGCCGATAAGCTCAATAAGATTATTGGATGATGGGAATTCATTGATAGTTCCCGAGGGACTTAATGTAAACTGTCCGGAACCGCCGGGCAGCGTGTAGGAATAGCGGTCGATGGCTGCATCGGCATGATATTTCAGGAGTCTGTCAAAATATTCCGCATCCGCGTTTTCCGGATTTCTGAGATCAAACTCCGTGTATTCATCGGGAAGGCCAGCCACCGATCGGCTGACAGCATACACCCCTTGAAGATTCCATCCCAGCCCTATCCATCCCGGCTGTTCCTCAGTGGAAAACGCCCCCACGCGATAGCCGAGGCCGATCCCCAAGGAAGAGCCTCCTACGACCCAGTCAATCAAAGGGATAGTCAATGTTGCAGAACCAGACGACAGATCTATCTCGGCAGCCCTCACCTGCGGCATCGATGCGACTCCGGGAGAAGGCGCGTTGACAAGCTCATCGGTCGACATGGGCGGTCGGAACGGCGCGGAGGCGGCCGATCCGATGTCGGACACCGCCTGTGGCTGTGCCGGATCCTGAGCTGTGCCGGATGTGGCGATGGAAAGAACCATTGCCATTAAGATATGTCGTATGTGCGCCCGGGACATCATTTATGGTGAGGGATATAGATTTTATAAGAAATGTTTCCGCCGGCCCAAAAAACGCTTAGGATATAGTCGCCGGCTGCGAGTCCGGTATATGATACCGTCAGGCCATCTTTATTGCTTATCGGAATCGTTCTGCCGGAGATATCGCAGAGTGAGAAATTGGTGTCAACCGGATCCTCTTTGTCGAGTGTGACGGTGAGAGAGCCGGGCGAAGTTTCGATGATCGGTTGCTGGCTATATCTGAGGTTTTCGTTGCCAATTGTGGGAGGTGTGCTGTCACCATGTTGAGATAGGATGTCGGAGCGTGCCGCCTCAGAAGTCCATCCCGACAGCGTCGTTACTCGCACTGGATCGGCTGTCAACGAGCCGCTGACAATCGAATGATTTGCACTGTTTTGTCGGTCAAACAGATAAACGGACATCGGCTTGTGGTCTACAATTGTAGCCACTGCAAGCGGATACTGCTCTCCTGCGACTGTCCAATAACAGCGTTCGACACTGACAGGAGTATCATAACTGTCTTCTGAAATCGTTTTCAGTTTTCCCTCGAACCCGATACGAAGCAATGAAGCCGATCGAACGGTGTCACCCGGTTGACATACCACGGTTTGATTATGCTCGAAGATTTGCGTGCTTTTTCCGTAGGCTGCCATGGATAGCGAAAGGTCAACGCTTATTATTGCCGTGTCAGCCCTTTCGCCTTGCTTCCCGGCGGGGAGCGAATCGATCCATACGCGCCAGTTGCGCCCCTCGGCCAACACTATACGCGGATATATCCCATCGGCTCTGACGAAATCAAGGCGTATATCGGGGAGATGTTCCATCAGGATTGAGTCGCCAAAGGTGATAAAACGTCCTGTTATTCTGCTATTTACGGACATCGAGGAGAAGTCCCACATTGGGGATCCATCCGTGGCCACATCACATTGAGGCCACCCATTGAGAGCCAATCCCTCCACCTCCACTTCCGTTGGCGAAGATGCGCGGCAGAACGGCGATAGAGTCAAAATGATTGATATCAGGGACAAAAAAGCGTAGCGATTCATGGCAAATGGTAATGACTGGCCCCCAAATGTATAAAAATTATTTTATAATCCAAAAATAATTGAAGAAACTGTCTAAGTTTGATTCAATAAAATTTTTATCTACTCTATGTTTTAATTGCAAATATAGCATTAAAGTTCGTAAATTTGCACATAAAATCTTCGCTAATTATGAAAATTGGAATTATCGTGGCGATGCAGAAGGAGCTTGATCTGCTGCTGCCACTGCTCGAATCTGCTCAGGTGTCCACCGTCAATGGTTTCACCTTCCATCAAGGCAATATCGGATCGGCTTCAATCATAGCCATGAAGTGTGGGATAGGCAAAGTCAATGCCGCGCTCGGCACCATGACAATGATTGATCTCTTCTCGCCGGAGTTGGTGATCAACACCGGTGTGGCCGGGGGTACCGGGGGCAATGCCGGTATGCTGGATATCGTGGTGGCTACCCGCGTGGCTTATCATGATGTGTGGTGCGGTCCCGGCACTCAGTGGGGCGACGCGGCCGGATGTCCGCGCTTTTTCCACACGTCGGATCGCGTTAATTCGCTCCCTTGCCTTCACGAGGGAGACACCGTGAAACATGGACTGATAGCCTCGGGCGACATCTTTGTGAGCGATCCCGAGGTGGTGAGCCGCATCCGCATGCTTTATCCCGATGTGGATGCCGTCGATATGGAATCGGCAGCCATTGCCCAGACATGCTATCTGCGCAATGTGCCCTTCGCCTGCATGAGGGTGATTTCCGACACTCCGGGGGCCGACGACAATATCGCCCAATACAACAACTTCTGGGAAGAGGCTCCGCAACACACCTTCGATATGTTGCGCCATATTATCAATGAACTGACTGTCTGAGCCGCGGCGCCTTTAAACTGTAAAATGATGGAAAAAATAGCCAGTTTCACAGTGGATCATCTGCGACTATTGCGCGGAGTGTATCTCTCGCGCACTGACCGCACGCCCTCGGGCGATGTCATTTCCACTTTCGATATCCGCATGACCGAGCCTAACCGCCAGCAACCGCTCAACGGGGCTACGCTCCACGCCATAGAGCATCTGGCGGCAACGTTTCTACGCAATCATCCGCAGTGGCGCGACCGTATAGTCTACTGGGGGCCGATGGGGTGTCTGACCGGCAACTATCTCATAGTGAGCGGAGAATATGCTCCGGCTGATATTTTGCCGCTGGTGGTGGAAACATTCCGGTTTGTGGCCGGTTTTGACGGGGATATACCCGGAGCCACTCCGCGCGACTGTGGCAACTACTCATATATGGATCTTGCCGATGCGAGAAAGCAGGCGCAAACGTTTCTCGACGAGGTGTTGCTTCGCGCCACCGATGAAAATCTCAACTATCCGCAATGAAGGATCTGAAGGCGATCCGCGGCCGTTATCTCATAGATCGTCTCATAGCCGAAGGAGAGCATGAGACGCAGGATTTTAAATTTGCGATTTCCGATGCCCGGAAGATCGCCCGGTCGCTGTCGGCCTTTGCCAATCGCTCCGGAGGGCGGCTTCTGATCGGGGTGAAGGATAATGGTGCGATAGCCGGAGTGCGCAATGAGGAGGATATCTATGTGATCGAGCAGGCGGCATCGATGTATTGCCGTCCGGCGCAACAGTTGCGGTTCACTGCTTTCCGAGCCGGCGAAGGGGAGGGCGCTATCGTGATCCGCGCCGAGATCGATCCGTCGGCTGAGCGCCCGGTGCAGGCCATGGACACTGACGGCCGGTGGAAGTCATATTTTCGAGTGGCCGATGAAAACATACTTGCATCGCCGCTCATGGTCAAGGCATGGCGTCGGCGCGCTTCGTCGGAGCCTATGCAACTGTCCGTCGGTGTGGTCGAACAGACGCTCTTGTCGATGCTGCGCGAGCGCGAGTCAGTGAGTCCCGACGATTTCATCACTGCTGCGTGTGTGTCCCGCAGACTGGGCGAGGATATCATCACGCGGCTGTATGCGCTCGGAGTGATTGATTTNGTTTTCGGACCGGATCGCAAGTTTCATCTCACGGCTACTACTTGAATCAGGGTATCCTACGCCTGCTATGTGTGAAAAAAATACCGCAAAATAGGTATGGTGAGAGTTGGATTCTATTACTAATTTTGCTATCGGAAAAATTACGAATAACAAGAACGATTACCTTATTTTCCTCCGGCCCACGTTATCATCCCGGAGGCAAAAAAAACAACACTGACCGGGCCCGCTGTGAAGCAGGCCCGGTCGGTATTTATCTGTCAATAGAGTGTTTATTTCCCTTTAGGCCAAACGGGGCGATTGTCGTCGTTGTAAAANTGAGGCCAATCGGTTATCTGAGCAAACACTTCTTCCGGCTTGTACAGATCATCGGAAAATTCGCGGTAATCATAGATCTTTTCATCTCCGTCCCAACANTGAAGGAGCTGCTGGTAGACGGGGTAGCCATTGAAGCCTGAACGTATATTTGAATTGGTGGTGTAATGNATATACAACATTCCGATNCCTTCNACCCAATAGTTGTAGGGCGATATAAAACTGTCCCAAAACATGTAGCGCCAATCCATGTTGCGNGCACACCACACCTTGACGCATCGTCGNGTCTTGCCCATGAGCGTTATAGTGCCCTGACTGATAGGATACATACTCTGGCAGATTGATACTATTGAGTCTGACTTTTCGGCCGGTATCTTGCATAACGGTGCCCATGCCAAGGATTCATCGCAGGCTAAAACGTCGTAATATTCAAGCCAGCCATCTTCTCGTTCACGAAACGCACGATCGCCAAGATATACAATGCCACTGTCGCTGTACTCGTTATTCTCCGGCAAACGTTGCAGCCCGAATTTAATCGCTTGCGTCTTGTAGTCAGAATGACCGGGTTCATTAAAGCAGTTATAGTAGATCCACTGTTTGTTTTCGGTGAGTATCGGACGCACCTCTGCCGACAATGGTTCAATCGGTCCGTTGTAGGCCACGAAAGGATCATCCAAGATCGTGTCTCCCGGAATTTTGAGCGTGTCAAGAGGCGTCGTAATTGAATCAGTTACTCCAATAGATGTCATCGCGGGAGCATCATCGCTACCGCATCCACACATCCCGGCCGCCATTATCCCTACCGCTGCAATGACAAACATTACTCTGAGAGGAGTGATCACCTTTGAGAGGTTAGTGTTGAAAAATCGATTTCGTAATGTCATGATAATAGAATGATTGGTTATGCTCGCAAGTTATTGATTTTTTTTGATTACAAATCTTGTTAATATATTTTAACGATTTTCGGCGCGAGCGTAATTTTCCCGNGGCGGTTGNGGCGGNGAGTGGTGGGGTCAGTCGGTGGTGGCGGTTGATTCGCCGGCTATGGACTGCATCTGGACCAGGCGGGTGTAGTAGCCGTTGAGGGCGAGGAGCTCGTCGTGGGTTCCGCGCTCTACGATGCGTCCTTCGTGGACCACGCATATCTGCGAGGCGTTTTTGATGGTGGAAAGTCGATGGGCTATGACGAGAGTGGTGCGGTTTTCCATCAAGCGTTCGAGGGCTTGCTGCACGAGCATTTCGCTCTCGCTGTCGAGGGCCGATGTGGCTTCGTCGAGAATAAGGATGGGCGGATTTTTGAGAATGGCGCGCGCAATGGAGATGCGTTGGCGCTGACCNCCGGAGAGTTTACATCCGCGGTCGCCGATGTTGGTCTGGTAGCCATTTTCCGATGCCATGATGAAATCGTGGGCGTTGGCAATGCGTGCGGCTTGNTCAACCTCTTCGGGCGTGGCGCTTTCTACNCCGAATGTTATGTTGTTGTAGAANGTGTCGTTGAACAATATTGCCTCCTGATTGACATTACCCATCAGCGATCGCAGGTCGTGGACTTTCATCCGGCGCAGGTCGATGCCGTCGACGGTGATTCGGCCATGGTCCACATCGTAGAATCGGGGCAGGAGATCGGCGAGAGTCGACTTTCCGCTTCCGCTCTGACCAACGAGGGCCACCGTCTCGCCCGGACGTATGGTAAGGTCGATGCCGCGCACCACAGGCGTTTCGCTGTCATAGCCAAACGTCACATCTTCATAGCGGATCTCGCCTTTGAAGTCGCTGATGGATTGTGGCGANTCGGGATCGGCTATCGGATTTTCGGCGCTGAGAATCTTGTCCACGCGGTCCATCGAGGCTAATCCTTTCTGTATGGTGTACATCGCTTTCGAGAGGTCTTTGGCCGGGTTGATGATGCTGTAGAAGATCACGAGATAGTAGATGAATTCGGGGGCTGTGATGGTCGACGATCCTGAAATGATCAGCGTTCCGCCAAACCANAGCACNATGGCAATGGTCAGAGTGCCGAGAAATTCACTCATCGGGTGGGCGAGGCTNTGTCGGCGTGCCACTCGGTTGGAAAGNTCGAAGAAGCGNTGNGTGCCNTGATGGAAGCGNGCCATCACTTTGCCTTCGGCATTGAAGGCCTTGATGATGCGCAGNCCGCCGAGGGTTTCTTCGATGTTGCTCAGCAGAGCGCCCCACTGCTGCTGGGTTTCGAGCGATGCGCGTTTGAGATGCTTGCCCACGCGCCCCATGACAAAGCCGGCTATCGGCAGGAGCAGGAGCACAAAGACTGTCAGCTGCCAGCTCATGATAATCATCATCGACAGGCATGCTATGATCATCACGGGATTTTTAAACGCCATGTCGAGCGACGACATGATCGACACTTCGATCTCGGTGACNTCGCCCGATATGCGGGCCATCACGTCGCCTTTGCGTTCGGCCGTGAAGAAGCCAATGGGAAGATGGACTATCTTGTCGTAGACGGCATTGCGAATGTCGCGCACTATGCCTGAGCGGAGCGGGATCATGAAGTAGCTTGCCAGATAGGCGGCGCCGGTTTTCAGTCCGGTCGACACCACGAGAAGCAGGCCGAGCAGAGCGAGTGTGGCCGACGGCCCCCAGTGTTCGATACACACCTGGGTGTAGTAATAGAAATTGTTGATGGCCACGTCTTTNAGGCTGCCGTCGGCAAGCGACATGTAGGCGTAGTGNGTGTCGTTGATCTGAAACAGCATTTCCAGAATCGGCATGACCATGGCAAATGAAAATAGTGTCAGCGCTGCCGATAGGAAGTTGAACAATATGTTGAGGATCAGATATTTCTTGTAGGGCGGCACGAATCGCCGCAGGAGTGTCATTAACTGGCCCATAAAGGAAGTGTAGATATGATTGGCAATATGCTGCAAATTTAGCAATTTTTTCCTGATAATGCTATATGTTGGGAGGCGGTGTGGCGGAAAGTGTGGTCGAACTTATGGGGCCGGCGGGGTGTTTTTAGGGTGTATGTGAAATGATAAAATATGGATTCTAAAAATAATGTGANTCAGNCGNCGGGNCAGACNCTGTCGGCTGCACCAAGAAACTATTGGATATTCGTGGTGTTTATCGCCATAATAGGCGCGTTTTCGTCGTTGGTCAACGATATGTATCTACCCACTATNCCNTCGATGATGAGGGAGTTTCACACCACTCCGTCGATGACTCAGATGGGCATCTCGATGGCTATGCTCGGCATGGGGNTTGGCTCGCTGGTGTGGGGCTCGCTGAGCGATCGTTATGGCCGAAANCCTATGCTGCTCATCTCGCTGNTCATATTCGTGGTGGCTACGGCGGTTTCGCTTTTTTCTGAAAACATCTTCTTTTTTATCGTGTGCCGNTTGTTTCAGGGNGTTGGTGCCGGAGGNGCGATGGTGTTGTCAACGTCGATTCCGGCCGATGTCTATATGGGCAGACAGCTTGCCAAGCTGATGGCTATCGTCGGTGCGATCAATGGTGTGGCTCCTGCNCTGGGCCCGGTGTTCGGTGGGTTTATGGCCGATTGGGTGGGCTGGCGCGGTATATTCGTGGTCCTGCTTGCNATTGGAGTGGTCATGACACTCTGGACCATGCGCTATAACGAGACTCTGCCTCCGCAGCGGCGCATACAGGGGCGAAGCTTCTCGGCATATATCGCGGCTTACCGCTCGCTGCTGACCAACCGCCGGTTTATGATCTATGTTACGATCAAGGCCGTGGCGATCGGTTTNCTTTATGCCTACATCTCNTCGGCTCCGTTTCTGTTGCAGACTCACTATGGTTTCAGCGCCACGATGTTTGGTNTGATTTTCGGTGGTAATGCTCTGGCTATGGCCGTGGGGTCGACGCTGGCATTGCGGTTCAGNGTGATCAAGCAGGGTATGATAGCAGGCTGCATAGGCATGTTTGTGTTTGCTGTGGCAGCTGCTGTGGTGATGTGGTTTGAGGCTCCGTTCTGGCTCTATGAACTTAGTGTGTTGCCGATGTTGCTTTGCGCCGGAATGATCTTTTCGAGTTCCAACACCCTATCGATGGAGGTGGGNCGTCAGGATGCCGGNACCGCTTCGGCCATTCTGAGTGTGGTCAAGTATCTGTTTGCCGCCGTNGTNTCGCCGTTGGTAGGGCTTGGAAATATGTNNCATTCGGCCGCAATAGCTTTCGTGTCGGTCACTGCGTTGGCATTGATTCTTGCGTTTATGGCCTCACGGATGCCGGCACTGGCCGATATGGTTAGAAAAAACTGATGATGACGCATCGGTAGCTGCAATGTGGGAATAATTNGCTATATTTGCGGTATAAATTGACTTACGTATGCANTATTTTATCTCTGCCGGCGAACCGTCGGGCGATCTTCACGCATCGGCTNTGATAGCCGAACTCCGCAGGCTTGATCCGCAGGCCGAATTTACATTTCTCGGTGGCGATCTGATGGCCCGTGAGGCAGGGATCGAACCGGTGATCCACTATCGGAGGATGGCTTTCATGGGATTCAGCGAGGTGTTGCGCAATCTGCGAACCATTTTCGGCAATCTGTCGGTTGCAAAAAAAGCCTTGCGTGAATCGCACTGCGATGCGCTGATCCTGGTCGATTATCCGAGCTTNAATCTCAAACTGGCCAAGGAGGCTAAGAAGATCGGCGTGCCNGTGTTTTATTATATAGCCCCGAANGTATGGGCCTGGAAAGAATGGCGCGTCAAGTCGCTTAGGCGCTACGTTGACAGNGTGTTGAGTATTCTNCCCTTTGAGGAGGATTATTTTGCTCGGAAACAAGTGGACGCCGTGTATGTGGGCAATCCGTCGCGTGAGGAAATCGATGAGCGAATCGCCGCGATGCCTCCCAAGGAGGAGTTCGTGGCTCGTCATTCGCCCGAAGGGAAGCCGATACTTGCTCTTGTTCCCGGCAGCCGTCGGGGCGAGATCAAAAATAATCTGCCGATCATGGATGCCGTGGCGCGTCGTCATCCCGACTATCAGGCTATCATAGCCGGAGCGCCGGAGATGGAGATCGAGTTCTACCGTCAGTTTTCCGACCTGCCNGTGGTTGAGGGACGCACGTTTGATTTGATGTGTGCCGCCGAAGCCGCTTTGGTCACTTCGGGCACGGCGACGCTTGAGTGTGCACTGGCCGGAACGCCACAGGTGGTTTGCTACCGTGCCAACGGTGTGAAACTCAGCTACAATATCATGAAGCATCTGCTGAAGATTAAATATGTCAGCCTCCCCAATCTGATCGCCGACAGTCCGATCATTCCCGAAATGCTGGTGCATCTCTGCACGGTTGATTCCGTTGACACCGANCTGACAGCGATCCTACCCGGCGCTCCCGGCCGCGACCGTCAGCTCGCCGGCTANCGCCATTTGCGCGAAATCCTCGGCACATCCACCGCCGCCGCNACCGCCGCCGCCACCATCATCTCCGCCCTGAAACGCTAACCATTCATGCCGCAACGAACGAAGCCAATNCCTAAAGTAATATTTTGTTNGTGAGTTTTCATCTGTTGTCGGTAGGTCTGAGGNCAATCTTAGANATTNCNTNAGGGCATACGNCGGTTTGANTANGNNAACAAGAGAATNTTTNTTTTANGTGGTTAGCCTTGGTNNTTAGGCTGACGGCTGAAGTCGACTNCNNACANGTTGGNTNGCGGNCGTGGGAGGGCCGGCTTTAGNCGTCCCTTTTNCNNAGNTNATNTGNTGATCTACAGGCTGACGNCTGANGNNGTCGCTCCCACTTGGGTGGATNTTTTATAATTGTAGGAGGGATGGAAGGATTTCAAGGGGCGCTTGCTGCCGGTTTACCTTTGGGGAGCGGGGGCAGCTGCCGCTTGTTAGATTGCTTTTTTTATTGGTTGATTGGGGGTTGGGGGNATTGATGGGTTAAATGGTTGGTNTGTCGTCTCTTTTACTGAGTTAATTTGCTGATATACAGGCTGACGGCTAAAGCCGTCGCTCCCACTGGGGCGGAGGGTTGAGGGGNTNATTGNTTGGTCNGCTGANGGGTGGGTGGTGGGGGTGATGAGGTGGAAGATGCGGGAGTCGCGGCGGNGGGATTGGCGNCGGAGGCGGGCGTAGAGGCTNCGGGGGTGNGTGGCGGGGTTGCCGTGGATGATGGTGATGGAGTTGTGGGCTGAGGGNAGAAGGGCGCCGGCGGTGTTGATNACGTCGGAGAAGGTCTGGTAGCGCGTGCGGCCGCGGCAGAAGCCGTTGGAGCGGCTGGAGTGGCCGAGGCGGTCGGTGTCGAGGATGAGCATGTGGTTGAACCAGCGGCCGCGGATGTGGTCGATGAACTTGGCCGAGGCGGTGGAGATGTTGGGGCTCAGGCGGCGGAGCCAGCCTGCGGAGCGGTAGGCGGCAAGGCGTTCGGGGGTGAGGCGGGCGTTGCGGAGCAGTTCGAGATTGATTTTCAGTTGCTGGTTGAGGAAGGAGCGGCGCACGGCCTGGTTGGCTTCGTTGCGGTAGCGGCCTACGATGCAGGCGTTGAATTGGGGCGTTACGAGGGCGGAGATCCAGCGGATGTAGAGGATGAGGATGTCGCGGATGGCGGAGCCGTAGCAGCCGGGGTCGTCGACGTAGACGCGCACGGGGAGGTCGGGGCGGCGGTTGGCGGTGCGCAGGCGTTCGATCGGGAGGATTACGGATGATTCAAGGCGCGTCATGGGGCGGCGCAGCCATTTCTGAAAGTGGTAGAGATGGTTGACGGCGCAGGGGCGGGT
>JAAVEX010000071.1 GCA_014801065.1 Barnesiella sp. | reverse complement strand
CTTGATAGTCCGAGGTTTGTCTTCTTTAGTCCGAAGAAGTTCGGTAGTACATAGTGGAGTTGGAGGGATTCGAACCCTCGTCCAAACGTGGAACTAATGTGCTTTCTACATGCTTAGCTTTTACTTGGTTTTCGTTCGTCGGCAGGCCAAAAGCAACCAACCGGCGACTTAGTCTCTAAAAGTTTCGGACTCGTCACGAGACATTCAGAGTCCTATTTCCGATTTACCTGCACCGCCTGATCGATTAGCCTCGGAAAGATTGGCAATCGGGCGATGTCTTGTCGCTGCAACTGTTGCGGCGATTAAGCGTAATCTACTGTGCTTCGATTAGGCAGCAAGAGCGTAGTTGTTTTCGCCATTTAAAAAAGTTGATGTCGGAGATTTAAGAGCACCATCCATCATGGCTCTGCATGCTTACACACCACCTCTACACGCTGTCAAAACCGGTCAGCCCCATGGTGTTGGGTGTTGAGAATGTGGCAATAACCAGCTGTTCGCTTTCGAATCAGCTTTGCAAATTTACTTATTTGTGGTTTCAAAAGCAAATTTTTTGTCGAAAACCAAAAGAAATATTAAAAAATATTAGCATAATTAATTTGTTTTTAGTAAGTTTGTCGCATGTAAACCAAAACGTACCTTAATAGACCATGATATTAATAAACCGATCGGTTGTATAAACTCGCCTTTATCATTGTAAATCTAATCGTATATCAGTTAGGATTTTATTGTTCACGATTGTGAAAAATGCGTACTGGCCATTGATTTTATATTCCTCCGACTTCGGAATGACACATTTGACTAAATCAATCATTAAATAAACCATGTCAATCAATTTTAGTAAATCTATTGCAGCATTGTGTCTGTTTTCCTCGCTGAGTCTGTCGGCTGCCCAGGTCACTTGGGGCGACTATTGGGAGGATCAGTCAGTGTTTGGAGTCAACAAGGAAAAGGCTCGTGCAACAACTACTCCTTANGCATCAACTTCTGAAATGATGGCNGATAAGGACTTTTTCAATCATCCATGGGTGGCTACTTCATCATCGAGAGTCAAGCTTCTCAATGGCGAGTGGAGTTTTTATTTTGTTGACGAGCCTTCGAAACGTCCTCTTGATTTCTATCAGGAGGGATATGATGTTTCGTCATGGGACAAAATTGAGGTNCCGTCCAATTGGGAAATGAAGGGATATGATATGCCGCTTTATGTCAATGTTGACTATCCGTTTGCCAAGAATCCTCCATATATTCAGCGCCACAGTTCTTATTCTGACTATGGTGTCAATCCGGTTGGATCGTATGTNACTTCGTTTGACGTTCCTGCTGATTGGTCCGGCCACCAGCTTCTTTTGAATTTTGAAGGCATATATTCAGCTGCTTATGTGTGGGTNAACGGTCAGTTTGTGGGCTACACACAGGCGGCCAATACCAACCANGAATTTGACGTTACGGCGGCTGCCCGCCAGGGNAAGAATACNTTGGCCGTACAAGTGTTCCGCTGGTGTGACGGGTCGTATCTTGAAGATCAGGATATGTGGCGCATGAGCGGCATNTATCGTGATGTNACGCTGACGGCGGTTCCGAAGGTGTTTGTGCGCGACCATTATATCACCTCTGAACTCGCTGCCGCATCAAGCTATACATCAGGCAAATTNAATGTGGCNCTCGATATTGACAACCGCGATTCGCAAGCTCNCTCGCTNTCGGCTCATGTTCAATTGCTCGATCCNTCGGGCAGTGTGGCCTATTCCTTCCCGGCNCAGTCGCTTTCATCGCTTGGAGGAGGGGAGTCGTCGACTCTCAATTTCTCGGCTAATCTGTCGGGGCTGAGTCTATGGTCGGCCGAGACNCCCACNCTCTACACCGTAGTGGTCTGGCTTGAAGATGAAGATGGAAATCAAACGGAGGCCTTCTCTACTAAATATGGTTTCCGCCACATCGAAGTGAACAATAACTTTGTCCATATCAATGGACGTAAAGTGTTCTTTAAAGGTGTGAATCATCACGATACTGACCCCGTGCGTGGCCGTGCGATCGNTGTCGATATGATGCTTAAGGATATCACGATGTTTAAGCAGTATAACATCAACACTCTCCGTACAAGCCACTATCCCAAGCAGCCGAAGATGTATGCGATGCTTGACCATTATGGCATCTATGTGATGGANGAAGCCGATCTTGAATGTCATGCCTACACTTCGCTCAGTAGCAATTCATCGTGGATTCCGGCGTTTGTCGATCGTGAAGAGCGCATGGTGTTGCGCGACCGTAACCATCCGAGTGTGATATTCTGGTCAATGGGTAATGAAAGCGGCGACCTGTCTAATTTCCAGTCGTGCTACAATGCTATCCGTGCACTCGATTCGCGTATAATCCACTATGAAGGAATCGATGGCGACACGTGGCGCTACACTGATATGACATCAAAAATGTATCCGAGCCTATCAACGCTCACCAGCCATGACAACCGTTCCGATTCCCGTCCGCATTTCCTTTGTGAATACGCCCATGCCATGGGTCAGGCCATAGGCAACCTACAGGAATATTGGGATATCATTGAATCGAGCAAGCGAACCATCGGTGGATGTATCTGGGACTGGGTTGATCAGGCCATATATCATCCCGACGAGCTCATTGCCGGCAATCCCAAAGGATTCTACACCGGCTACGACTTCTCCGGCCCGCACCAGGGCAATTTCTGTTCCAACGGTATTGTTGGACCGCTCCGCGAGCCTACCGGAAAGTTGCAGGAGGTCAAGCATGTCTACCGATATATTAAAATGTCGAATTTCAATTCCGCAGCCAANACGGTTTCCGTCAATAATACATACGATTTCATTGACCTGTCCGGATTCAATGTCCTTTGGTCAGTGAGCCGCGATGGTGTGGATGTGGAATCAGGCGTGATTTCAAATTTCAATCTTGCTTCAGAAGAAACCGGTAGTCTTACCATCCCGTACACCACTGAGACATCCGCCGATGCTGAATATCTACTCAATGTTCGTTTTGTCACTAAAGAAGCAACTGANTGGGCTGAGGCCGGTCATGAAGTGGCATATCAGCAATTTGAGATTACTTCTCGTCCGGCTTTGCCGACCAAAACAGGCCTTGCCAACACGATGATTGTCACTTCGACCAACCCGCTGACTATCGAAGGCTCAGATTTCACGATCGCTTTCAACGAGCAGGGCGAACTCGTATCGATGGTTTATCAGGGCACCGACCTGATCTATAATGGCAACGGTCCGAAATTTAACGGAAACCGTTGGATCGAAAATGATGCTCCCTACTCAGGAATTCCCCCGACATCGCTCTCAAAACCGACCTTCACAGCTGCCACTCCCACCATTACCTACGGTTCGGGAAATGCTTCCGGTGCCGGTTCGATCACAATTTCTACCAAGTTCAGCGCTTCNTCGACGTGTGATTACACCACNAACTANACNGTCTATTCCGATGGCGTTGTGGACCTNTCGACCACTTACTATACCCGATCNTCAAGNCTTTCGCGTGTCGGCCTGACTATGTCGGTGATCCCCGAACTCGAACAGGTTGAGTATTTCGCACGCGGNCCGTGGTCCAACTTTGCTGACCGAAAAACGGGCTCGCAAGCAGCTCTTTACAAGACTACCGTCAGCGATATGCACGAACAATTCATCCGTCCGCAGACCATGGGATATCGTGAAGATCTTCGTTATATGCGCATAACCGGCCATGATGGCTTCGGTCTGCTTGTCGAGACAGAAGGTAAAGTAAACTTCTCGTCGCTCCACAACAATGAGGATGATTTTATTCAGGTGAGCCATGACTTCGACCTCGTGCCCCGCGAAGAAGTTATTCTTGATTTTGACTATGTTCAGAAAGGGCTCGGCAACGGCTCGTGCGGCCCGGGTGTGACAAGTAGCTATACTATTCCGTCATATCGCACATATACCAATAAGCTTCGTTTCACTCCGATTCTCACCGAGGGTGCCGGCTACGATGTGCCGTCGGGCAACGCNTGCGATGCGTTCATGACTTCACTNTCATCCAACGGCGCATCTGAGGATATCGATTTCGAAGAAGCTGACGCTCCCGAAGGTCTTTATTCCCGCATCACCGGCCACTCGCTCATGCTCCCGTATGCNTCGCCTGCCGTGCCGCTTACCGCCACTTGGTCGGGATCGGATATCAANGCTTCGCTATGGATCGACTTCGACCGCGATTACACCTTCTCTGANTCTGAATTAGTCGCCAAGTCGGCCGGCAATCCTCTTCAGTGGATGCTCTCTGTTCCTGATGGAATTAAATCGGGCAGCTTCCGTGCTCGTNTGGTCTTTGACTCTGCTGTCCCTGCCGCAGCCGGACCGGTACAGTCGGGNCGAGTATATGATTTCACTATAGGCGTNACAAAACCGGCCTCNGCTCCGGTGGACTATATCGAACCCGGCGGTACGATGCATTCCGGCAAGCAAGCCTACCTGAACCGCATCTACACCACNGGCGCGTATAATAACATCGATTATAGCTCTCCCACTTGTCCCGGCTCGTTCTACACTCTGCTTGAAGATCATCCGAAAGTGGTGGCCGGGACATCGTTCACCCTCTGCCTTCGCGGCAACAATCTGGGCGATGCCACGGCTGTTCGTCAGGACCTCCGCTACAATAGAGCTTATATCTACCTCGATGCNTATGGCACCGGTGAGTTCACGCAAGTGGCATTGATCGGCGATTATGCNCCTAAAGATAATATTGGAGCCAATTACTCAACCGTGTTGAGTATCGACCAGGATATTGAGATCCCCGAGGATGCAAATGGTAAAACGGCCCGAGTGCGTGTGATCTATCAGAATGCATGGTATAATCTCGACAATCCCAATGCCAAGAACGTNACCGAAGGNGTNGCNTATGATATCCCGGTAGAGATCTTCGATCGAGATCCTAATCCCGACTATAAGACCCCCGGCGGAACAATGCACTCCNGCGGTCAGGCTTATCTTAAACAAGTGTCGACCATGGATGCAACATCGAATATCATCCAGGAATGGGANGAATCGCCTGCTACATTCTACACATGTATGGATGCCGGACTGACCGTGGAACCCGGACAGACATTCTATCTCAATCTGCTTGCCAATAATCTGGGCGATGTGTCGATCATCCGTCAGGATCTCCGCTACAACAATGCCTATATCTACTCTGACTTTGATGGCGATACAAACTTCACCATCGAGGGAACCTATGGCGACCGTTTCTCCGGAGCCAGCACACCGGCCAACTATGCAACGGTGATGGATATCACTCATGCTCTCACGGTTCCTGCCGATGCCACTCCCGGTCCGGGCCGTCTGCGTGTGATCTATCAGAATGCATGGCTTGATCTTACCGGCCCGAATATGTCAAACGTAACNGAAGGACAGGCNATCGACATTCCGCTTCAGGTTGTGTCTGCAATNCANGGCATCGAAGATATCTATATCGATGGCATTGGCGCCGGACGCAAGGGTGTCTACGACCTCTTTGGTCGCCGAGTGATAGGAAAGCCGCTCCCGGGCTTCTATATTGTCGACGGCAAAAAGATGTTTATTCAATAGTGACTGACAGTATATGAGTGTGAGGCTGCGCCAATGTGAAGGCGCAGCCTCTTTTTTTGCCGGAGCCTTTTGAAAATGAATATTATTTCCTATATTTGCGAATAATACGCATCGGATTGCCGATCCGGTTAATGTTGCGTAGTGTTTGTTGTTATCACATTGACTGTCAGTAGATAATTATTTGCAATGAGTGCTTTTTTCAAAAAGATATTTAGTGTGTTGGCGCCCGATAGTCCCGGACGGCAGGTGACCTCGTCGACATCTGATTCCGAGAGTGGATATGAGGTAATGAGTCGTCAGGCCGTGCTCGACGCTTTGCTTAGCCATTTCGATCAGGAGATGGCTTTTGAATCGACGCAAGTCAGTATGCTTTTCCACACTTCGTTTATAGTCTATCTTCGTGAGCAGGACTATGACAGGATTTCACCAAGTTTTCTGATGACGGCTAAGGATGCGGTGACGTTATTCCTTCGCCGCATTAAGGAAAAGATGGAGGATTATCCCGGTTATATGCCTCATTCGCGCTATTGGGTGCTTCAGCTTGTCAATATCCCTGAGGGTACGATGATCGATGGAGTGACCGATCAGGAGATGGATTCAAACATGATCATCGTTAAGTCAAGTATCTTTCCGGAAGATGAGTATGACTCATTCGGCGGTGCGCAGCAAGGGGAGGGTAGAGTGGTCACTACACTCCACACCAAAAGCTCTATGAAAGCCTTGCCGAAGGCACTGAATATGACCACACTGCTTGGCCTCGATCAGCTGGATAAGGATAAATACAGAATCAAATTTGATCAGGACAACTATCTCGGATTCGGTAGCTCATCGCCCTTTGATAGTGGAAGAATACTTCCGCAGGGCGTCGGATCAGACACACCGGCGGCGGTCGCTCGACTGACGGCCGATGATGGCCGCTTCGTGGCCGGCGGACGAGTCTTCACCACTTTTCAAATGAGAGGCGATAGTGTGAAGATTTGTGGCCGTAATGGTATGGCCGTTCCCGGAGAAAGCATAGTGAATATCGACAGTGATGAGGTGATGAACCCCCACTGCATCATTCGCCGCGATCCTTCGCAACGGAAATTCTATATAGCAGCCTACGGGCCGGTGAGGCTAAACGAACGAAAGCTCCCTGCGGGGGGCACTCAGTGGTTCTTGCTTCCCGATCGTTCGACCATACTGCTTAACGAGGACACTCAGATCAGTTTCAGTATATCATAAATGCAGGTGGTCGTAATGGAGATCTTGTTTTTTATAACATTATGTGTCGCAGTGGGCTATTTGTGTATTGACCATTTTCGTAATCTGCCAAAATAAACGTCGGGCCGATGGATGTAATAATAGATATATTTGGAGCGACCGACGTGGGTCGTTGTCGTAAGAACAATGAAGACAGCTTTGTTTGTCAGTATGTGTGGGACAAATCCCACCTTTTGCTTGCTGCGATCGATGGTATAGGCGGATATGAGGGTGGCGAAGTGGCTGCCGCTATTTGCCGCGACACTCTGATCAGCTATGTGGAAGCATGCTCACCCGAATCTCGGCTGCATGAAGTGATAAAACAAGCTGTGGTCGAGGCAAATAATGCAATCGTGCGTGCGAAGGAATCGGATAATCATCTGTCGATGATGGGATGTGTGGTCACTGCGGCTATTATCGACGTCAAGCGCCGCTTGCTCCACATGGCCCACGTGGGCGATTCGCGTCTTTATTGCTATCATGATGGAACGTTGACCAAACTTAGCCATGATCATTCGCTTGTAGGGTTCCGAGAAGAGATAGGCGACCTTACGGAGGAAGAAGCGATGCATCATCCCCAGCGTAATCTGATCGAGAGATCGTGTGGCGATCAGATCCACATGTTTGAAGATCAAAATTTTATAGACGCAGCTATCTTTCCTATCGCATCGGGAGAATCAAAATATCTCTTTTGCTCTGATGGCCTGAGCGATATGTTGACCTCGGCTGAGATCGCCGCGGTACTTTCTGCCGAGCCATCTGCTCAGACCGAAGTCGAAACGCTGATCTGCGAAGCTAACAATGCCGGGGGAAAGGATAATGTGACAGTTGTAATTTCTCGACTTTGCTATCCGGACGATCCTGATACTTTTGAAACGCTTGAGGAGCTCTCCTTGCCCGATGATCCGCATATAGCCAGTGATAGTCCTGCGGATGATCCTGCTTCAGATCGCAAACCGTCCGCTTCGCCGGAACAGCTCCGAAGACCGTCACGCATCAGGATCTTCCTTCCTTGGATCATAGTAGTCATTCTTCTCGGAGTGATCGCAGCACTTGTGTTTAATTACTACTTGACGGAAAATGAAGAGACAAAGATCTCTAATCCGCAGCCTGTCGAACAAACGGTGATTGTGGCGGATTCTGTGGTCAACGAACTTGATTCAGCAGCTGTCATGGCAGCTGCTGATACAACCGCGATTGCTGCTGACAGTGTTGCATCATTGTCAAGTGTAAACGACAAAAAAGCTATGAGATGAAATCTTTTAAAATAATCATAAATTATCTCGTTGCAGCTGCTGTCGTTGTGATCGGCTTCATGGCTTTGCGTTCTAACTATAATGCGTTTTTTTCAGAAGCAGAACGTGATCTCGCATCAGGTCGGACAGTGTTGTTGAACGCTACTGTTTCGCCCGACACTTTGGCAAAAAAACTGATCGAAGGCGGATATTTCGACGATGAAAAAGATGCCCGCTTGTCGGCCGATTGGATTGCCGGAAAAATCCGCAGTCATGGAGGCATTGATAATCTTGGTCAGTTGAATTCGCCCGATTTTAAAATGCCTGCTGACACTGCTTTGAGCTCGGGTGGCCGAATCTTTCAATCGCGCGTAGAGGCCGACCGGCAGCGGATGGGAATGGATTCCGACTGGCAGCAGCGTGGCGATGATCTTCCCACTTCATTCGGCGGATCGGACGAAACGGGAAGAATTACAGTCAGAATTTCGAATTCCGACAAATATCCCGATATGCCTCTTGGAGGAATCGCTGTCCGACTAAAGGAGTACACCTACGATTCCGTTGGTGTGGAGGGAGCTAAGACTTCGTCCAAACGGCATGAACTCGTGGAACATGTGCGCGGGTTCGCCGTGACCGACAGCGATGGGATTGCTCGCTTCAACGTACCTGCCGGCGGATCCTACAGCGTGCTCCCGATCAAGGAGGGGAGCCAGTTCGGACGCGAAAAAGGCACGACTACCGAAGGTCACCTCAAATCTTCTCTCACGCTATCTTTCAAGCAATCGCCTCATCAGCTCACTCCCTTGCCATCCACGGTCTATCGTCAGATCAAAGGAGATTCTCTCTTCGTGGTCCGCACGCCTCAACAGTTCAATCAAAGCGTGGATTTCGCAATGGCCGTCTATCTTGGAGGATGGGCCCTTGTGTTTATCTTTTTTGTCTGGCGCGACAGACGCATGAAGCTGTCCACCGACTATTCGCTTGTGACGATAATAATGACGCTTTCCGGAATCGGCCTGCTTGCGGCATATTCAATCAATTCGCCACTGACCGATAAGCCAAATGGATATGTTATGACCACGGCTCTTTTCTATGGACTTGTGGCAATGGTCATTGTGTCATCGATTAATTTTGCGAAATTCTATAATGGCAAGAGTCGCGCTCAGCTTGGATTCATACCATTTGATGTGGTTGACAGCCTTGTGGGGCGAAGGATAAGGAAAACAAAACAGCTGAAAAAACGCACCGGGCTTTCCATTTCGTCCGGCTTCACATACCTGTTTGTTGCTATCGGACTTATTGCACTCCTCGCGCTCTTCGGATCTGCTCCGGAGGGAAGCGTTGCGCGAGTCAATTTGGGTGGAATCCAGCCGAGTGAGATAAGTAAGTATCTCATTATAATTTTTATCGCAGCATTTTTCGCTGAAAACGCCGGACTTCTGCAATCTTTTTCAGAGAAGCTGACATCGCTCACCGCACGCCGACACATTGCCATAGTAGCTGTTATTGTGATCGTTATGCTATCGCTCATGCTCGTGTATCTGAAAGTGTTGAGCGATATGGGGCCGGCGCTGGTGCTTTTGATCACGTTTATAATGATCTATTCGATGGCGCGCCGCGATTTCGCTCAAATGCTGCTTGGTATCGTGACGTTTTTCTTGACCATTTATGTCATGTCGTGGTTGGGAGTTTCCACCCTGATTTCGTGTGGCGTATGGTTTGCCGGATGGATTGCGTTTGGATGGTTAAGTGGCCGCCGGTTCTACGAGAGTGCTTTTATTCTCAATCTGCTTTTTGTGGTGTTCATGTTTGGTGAGCATATACTAAAAGTTCTTGGCGCTACGAGCGAGGCAACCCGACTGATCAACCGAACGGGCATGTCGGGTAGCGGTGTGTGGGATAATACGATAGAAGGTGGCGACCAAGTGGCGCAAGGACTTTGGGGGCTTGCTACCGGTGGAATATCAGGCATGGGACTTGGCAAAGGCAACCCATCGCTCGTTCCGGCTTGTCACACCGACATGGTGTTTACCTCGCTTGGCGAGATGCTCGGTCTTGTCGGGCTTGTACTGGTGATCCTTTGTTTCGTGATCCTTGTGCATCGTTCGTTGCTCATCGGCAAACGGGCGGCGCAACCATTTGTCATGTATCTCGTAATGGGAGTGGCCATCGTTACAGGAGTTCAGTTCCTGATCATAGTGATGGGATCGCTCGGGATGATTCCGCTTACGGGTATATCGGTCCCATTTCTCAGCTATGGCCGCACATCGTATATAGTGACTATGGCCATGTTTGGCATTGTCATTTCGGCCTCACGTCTTAAGGCTACAGAGAGTCAGACGGCCTATGCCAACACCTATAATAATGCCCTCGGAGCTGCCGCTCTGCTGTTTATCGTAGGCGGATTGGTAATTATTGCCACACTCACACGCTATCAGATAACTGACCGCGAGCGAATCATGATTCGACCGGCTTATATTACCAATACCACCGGCGAACGTGTGATCGAATATAATCCCCGAATCAATATGATTCTCGATCGTCTCGAATCGGGCAATATCTATGATCGCAACGGACTCCTCCTTGCTACATCCTCCCGCGACACCCTGCTGAAAGAGATGCCCCGCCTGATCAAAGCCGGACTGACCGAGAAACAAATCCTCGACGAAGCCAACAAGCGTCGCCGCCGCTACTATCCGTTTGGCGACCATACACTATTTATGCTTGGCGATGCTAACAGTCGCACGGTTTATTCCTACGATCCATCTGATCCAATAGGCTATCTTGCTGAGTCACGACATTTCCAGCAACTTCGTAATCTCGATATTCGTGATTCAATAGTGGAGATGTCCTCCAATCGATATAGGGAAAACCGTTTCATTCCAAAACGGACTCAATCGTTTCGTCGAGTGCACCACGACTACACGGTGTTGATAGATTTTCTGAATCATGGCACCGAAAACAATCCCCTGATTGCTGCGCATAATGCCGCCCGGTCGGAGCGCGATCTGCAGCTGACACTTGATGCCGCGCTTCAGATGCGTCTGCAAAATCAGCTTGCCGAGTATATTCAGTCAGATCCCACACTCTCGGAATTGCAACACCTTCGTGCCTCGGTTGTGGTACTCAATGCCTCAAATGGCGATCTGCTCTGTTCCGCCAACTATCCGCTCCCGTCGCAGGACTCGATCCGGATGCTTAACGATTCGCGTCGGTATGGATCGAACCCGGCGGAAGCTATGCCCGGACACACACCGCTCACCGAACGCGACCTTGCAATGACTTTTCCCACTCCTCCCGGATCCACGGCCAAGGTAATGTCAGCCATTTCCGGGCTGATGAAGAATTCTGACGGCGCGCAGCGCACCTACACCGTGATGGCCGACGAACGCATCGAAGGGCCTAAGGAGCCGATGGGCGATGTCAGTATGTCTGATGCCATACGCCTCTCGTCAAACAATTATTTTATCAATCTCACCAATATCGAGAAAACCTATCCCGAGCTTGAGCGGTTGTATGCCGAAGTGGGAGCGCGCGTCGAGCCGATTCATCGGATGGGTGGTCTGACACCATATTTCTTCAATCGTTCGGAGTTTGTGATGTCCGATAGTCTGCATAGACTCATGACGGAAATAGAACGCGACAGCTACAAGGTGTATGACCGCGTCTACATGCGACATCGAAATGGCGAGTTGCAACGTAAGAATCCTCGTTGGAACGTGAGCGAAACCGGCTACGCTTGGGGTCAGGGAGGATTGCGAGCCACCCCTCTGATAATGGCGCGTGTCGCCTCTATCGTGGCCAACGACGGACAGCTTGTCCCTACGAGATATATCCTCAAAGTCGGACACGACAAGCAGTTGCCGGCTCAGTCGATTCCCATAATTGGAACCGAACAGGCTTCGGCCCTTAGAGGCTTTATGCAGCTCGAATCCGACAAGCATCGATCAAATGGGCGACATCTTCCCGGCTCGCCCGATCAGCCCGGAAGAATGGGCGGAAAGACCGGCACGCCGGAGCGAGCTCGCGGCAATGGTCTTCCCGGCAAAGCTAACGATGCCTGGTATGTGTGTTTCGTCAATTCCGGTAAACTCAACGCGCCGCTTGCAATCGCAATCCGACTGGAGCGAACCACAAACTATGTCACCAACCGCGATTATCAATCGGGTCTGGCGGTAGCGGCGATTGCTGATTGCGTACTGCCCGCGCTCGAAGATCTCGATATTGCAAACTGAATATAATGTTCAAGATATGTTAAAGAAATTCTTAAATCGAATATCCGGGGTTGCACGGTCAATAAATGGCACACCCGTTCAGGCTGAGTCCTCATCCGAGAAATCCGCCTCGCCCGGCGGTGAGGAGCAGAGTGAGCCTATATCCGCAGATGAAGACTCTCAACCCTCTGCAAATGGCCGGAAGTCGATTCTCGATAACGCTATTGACAACCGCGATCAGGCGGTCAAAATGATAGTTGATTCATTTCGGAGCGCCACAGGTTCGAAATCAAAGGAATTTGAGCGACTCACAGTTCTCATTCCCTACAAAGAACCGGTGTTTGATCCNCTGTGTCATGCATGGGCTGATGAACAGTTTGTGTCCGATCTTCGCCGTGAGCTTGACAACGCTCTGCTTTCTGCTGTTGGCGCCTCGAAGATAGAATTGAAGTTTGTTCATGCTTCAGAGCTTGATCCCGGGCAGTGTAGGGAAGTGATCCCTGAAGCGCTCTATGTGGCCTGGAAAAAACCTGATCTGAAACCAAAGAAGGTGGTTGACGCTTTAAAAGGCACGATCGCGCTGGTCCCGGGGACCGGTACGCTTGTCAGCCCCGTCTATGAGATTGATCCGGACCGGAAGACACTCTATCGAATAGGGCGTGGCGAGATATCACGCCGAAGCGGATCGATACGCAGGAACGACATAGTGATCAGCGATAGCGATCCGGATCCCGCTATGATGGAAATGAACTCACGCGTCAGCTCAAATCATGCTGATATAGTTGTGAGAAACGGGCAGATCTGTCTTCGTGCGTCGGCCGGTGGATGTCGAAGCATGGGGGGAGCGGCTACAAAGCTTCTGCGCGACGACAAAGTGATCGAGCTATCAGANACATCTACTCTTATCCCGCTTGCTGATGGCGATATGATAGAGTTGGGCAAGTCATTGACATTGATTTTTACCGTTGAGCATTAGGATACTTCTATGGCATTATTTCTCGAAGAATACGAAAAACTCCGTATGCTGGGCAAAGGCTCTTTTGCATCGGTCTATAAGGTGCGACACCATGATCTCGGTTATGTACGGGCCATCAAGGTGTCTAATGATCTGGTCAGTGAAGAAAACGACAGGGCCTATCAGACATTTCTGAACGAGTGTAGGGTACTGTTGAAGATCGGCAATGGTTGTCATCCCAATATCGTGCGAATCTATAGGCCGAGACTTATTGCCAACAAGGCCATAGTCGAGATGGATTATGTTGACGGCGTGTCGCTTGCCGACTATGTGGCGCGTAATCGGTTTATAGAATATAAGGAGTTTAAACGCTTTGCATCAGAGATTGTCAGCGCTATGGCCTATTGTCATGTAGATCTCTATAAGTTTCTGATGGATCCCGATCAGGATAATCTTGAACCGGATCCGGCCGATGGTTCCCGGTTTATAATAACACCGAAAAAAGAGGCCGAGCTGATTCATAAATATGGAGTCAACCACAACGATCTGCACTCCAATAATATTATGCGCCGAAACTACGATGGATCATTCGTGTTGCTCGACTTCGGACTTGCCATTCAGGATGATCATTGTGTGAAAAGTAGTTCGCGCGGCGATGGAGCGTATGAGTATTGCTCGCCTGAAAAACTTGAAGGCCAAAGTAACATATCGTCGGCATCAGATGTCTACAGTCTTGGCATACTCCTTTATGAGATGCTCGCCGGACGTGTACCGTTTGTGATGAATACCAAGGATATGCCGCTTGAAAAAGCTCGCTATGAGGTGTACACCAGTCATTTGAAAGCAACGCCCCCTCCCGTGATCGGATTCAGGGAAGAGGCATTTAAGGCTCTAAATCCGGGTAAAAGATATGAGCGGGACTATCCGGAGGCTATCGATCGCATAATCCGGAAGTGTCTGATGAAAAATCCTGACGATCGTTACCCCGATGCAAAAGCTCTGCTGATGGATCTAAAGGAGGTTTTTGATGCTGAGGAGAACAAGAAAGTTCAGGTAGAAATCCCACCGATGATGCCTGAGATTACTCCAAAGAGACCTGTACCGGCGCCCGACAATAGTGCCGATGTCAAAGATCAGGAAATAAAGGAGTTAAAGACTCGCCTCGCACAAGCTTCGGCCAACTTCGAAGAATTGCGTCAGGCCTATATACGCTCAACTCAAGAGCTTAATTCGCTGAAGGAAGAATTGGCTTCGCGCCCAGCCACATCGCCCGAACAACATGACGAAACTCCGTCGGCCGGTGGTGCAACCTACGCTAAGGCAAGTGTAAACCATTCAGCCAAACCGTTTTGGTTGGTGGGACTGTTATTGATGGTAATCGCAACTATCGCGGTAGGAGCATTGTGGGCTAAAACTGACTATTTCCGCTCATACGATTCGATCACCGATATGGTGGCTCTTGGAGCCGGCGTGGCTGCTACTATTGTGGTTTCCGTTATTGGTTTTTTGAAGAAGCCGAGCGTCATATTGATTTCAGTGGCAGTCATGTTGCTCGCACTGACAGGCGCATTGGATCTTATGTCAACGTTTGGCATCTGGCGCTATGGGATTGCCGCTATGTCAGGGATGTCCCTTGCGTTGGTCATTTTCTATTGGATCCGGACGGAGTCGGCCGACGCTCGCAAGTAGATTAATTATTAACCGGTTAGGAGGTAAATGATCACTGATAGAGGAAGCGCTTGATCGAACGCTTGGGCGTTTTTTCAAACTCCACAGGTCGAAGCTGTATCTCATCTATGCGTTCATAGGGGGCAACCAGCCTGTTGACCTCTTCTCGCACTTTCTCCATCACATTCGGCATCATGTCGGAGGTGAGATGTGCTCGGTCCATCGCTTCGTAATCGGGGTAGACAAGCGCAACGAGCTTCTTGCCGCGTTCGATCACAAGGCTTTCCGCCACGTAGGGCATATTGTTAAGCTTTGCTTCGATCTCCTCCGGATAGATGTTCTGTCCGTTGGCCGACAGTATCATGGTCTTACTGCGACCTTTGATAAATATTGTTCCGGCATCAGAGATCGTGCCGACATCGCCGGTGTGGAGCCATCCGTCGGAATCGAGCACGGCCTGAGTGGCTTTAGGATTTTTGTAATATCCCATCATCACGTTCTCCCCTTTGACACATATCTCTCCCGGTATGTATGCTTCATTGTCGCTGAGAGCTTTGGAATACATCAATGNCGGCAGAGTCCGNCCGGAGGATCCGGGTATGAATTTTCTCCACGGCGTGTAGCTGATCAATGGACCACATTCGGTCATGCCATAGCCCACGGTAAACGGGAATTTGATTTTGTAGAGAAACTCCTCTACCTCCGGATTCAGCGGTGCGCCCCCAACGATCACCTCTTCAAACTCGCCACCGAANGCTTCGATNAGTTTGTTGCGNATCTTAGCGCGAACACGGCCGCGGATCAGTGGCGTGGCCAACAGTCTGCGCATCGAAGGCTTGGATATGATAGGAAGAATCTGCTTTCGATAGATCTTTTCAAGGACAAGCGGGACACATAGAATCAGNGTCGGCTTCACTTCGCCTAATGCTTTAAGCAGAAGTTTAGGGGAGGGCAGNTTGCCGAATAGTGTCACATGGGTGCCTACNGCCAGAGGTGTGAGCATATCGAACGCACACCCGTAGGCGTGNGCCAGCGGCAGAAANGATAATGCTCTCGACCCCGGATAGTGAAGTCGNGATCTCATCCCGAACACCACATTGCCACACAGATTGTTGAGTGTCAGCATCACACCCTTCGAAAAGCCCGTTGTGCCGGACGTATAGTTGATCTCGGCCAGAGAGTCGGGCTTGAAATATTCATAGTGTATGTTGCGGGANCTGAATCCTTTGGGNTATNTTTTCCGGAACGCTTGTCCGAGTGCTTTTAGCGCTTTAGTGCAGCGTTTGTCGNTNGATTTNTCGGCAAGAATCTCGCTGTTGTCGAGCGAAACGACGGCCTTGATGCGCGGCATGAGATCATAATCGAGATGCTCCCAGTTGCTTCGNCTGGCGAACAGCATCACAGCATCGCTGTGGTTGACTATGTGTTGAGCGTCAGTCGGGTTAAAATCCTGAAGAATCGGCACGATGGTCGCTCCGTAAGTGAGGGTCGCCATATAGGTTGTGACCCATTGTATGTTGTTTTTTCCCAATAGAGCTATCTTTGCGCCTGGTTTGATCCCGCACAGTTCGAAAAAGAGATGCGTNAGAGCTATTCGCCTTGCAAAATCGCCGTAGGTCAATGTCTCACCGGTGATATAGTCAGTGAGCGCCGGCAGATCATAATTGTCACGAAAACTTTTAGNGTATATTTCGAGAAGGTCTTTCTTTAACATTCGTAGGTTGAAAATTTGTGAGGTTATGAAATAATAACGCTTGCAAATCACGTTTGGTTGAAGTTTTTGCTAACTTTGCAGAAATGTTTTCGCTACATGCGAAGCAAATATGAATCGCAGCGAACAAATTATGACTGATCTTTCGCCAATATCAAATAGAAAAGCCCTTTATCACACGTTTGGTTGCAAACTGAATTTTGCCGAAACGGCAACATTGGCCGATTATCTCGCCCAGCGAGGCATCGGACGTGCATCCGACGGTGAAAAGCCCGATATAATTATTATCAATTCTTGTTCGGTGACAGCTCTTGCCGATAAGAAATGCCGCCAGACCATCCGAAGTTTCGCACGCCGTTATCCGGAAGCCCCAATCATNGTGACNGGATGCTATGCTCAGCTCAAGCCTGAAGAGGTGGCTCAACTCCCCGGGGTAGTACTTGTGGCCGGCTCCGACCGCAAGCTGAAGATAGCTGACTATTTGGAGCAGTGGACGGACGGACGGTTGAATCGCATTGAAGTGACACCACGTCTTGAGATAGACACCTTCACCCNGTCATGTTCGCGCGGNGATCGCACTCGCTATTTCCTGAAAGTGCAGGATGGCTGTGATTACTTCTGCAGCTATTGCACCATTCCTTTTGCAAGAGGGAAAAGCCGATCGCCATCGATTGAATCGCTTGTAGAACAGGCTCGGGGCGTTGCAGCCGAGGGTGGACGCGAGATCGTTCTGACCGGAGTGAATATAGGCGACTTCGGNAAGGGCTCAGACGAAACATTCTTCGATCTGATCCGCAGCCTCGACCGTGTGGAAGGCATNGATCGATACCGCATATCGTCGATCGAACCGAATCTGCTCACCGATGAGATGATCCGGTGGATTGCCACTGAGTCGCGTCGCTTCATGCCCCATTTCCATATNCCGCTTCAGAGNGGNGATAANGAGGTGTTGAAACTGATGCGTCGACGCTACGACCGCGACCTCTTTGCTCATAAGATCGAAACCATCCGGCGCTATATGCCTCATGCGTTTATCGGTGTCGACCTGATTGTGGGTGCCCGCGGTGAAACTGACGAACGTTTTGCCGGCAGCCACGATTTTATAGAATCGCTCCCGATAACTCGCCTTCATATTTTCCCCTATTCAGAGCGACCGGGCACCTCGGCTCTCACGCAAATAGACCACACTGTCAGTCAGGAGGAAAAATANCGGCGCGGTCAGGTGATGGGTCGATTGTCTGACCGGAAGATGTCTGAGTTTCTGAATGGATTTATAGGTGAAAAGCGCCCGGTTCTTGTTGAACANACCNCNCATGGCTCGACGATGGCCGGATTCACTGACAATTATATTCGTGTGAGAGTTCCCTTGGACCGATCGCAGTTCGACAAGATTATCAATGTTCGGCTCCTCGGTGTAGACGGTGAAGAAATGATAGGAGAAATTGTTGAATAATGAATGATAAGACTCTTCCACCCGTAGCGGTGATCATACTTAACTGGAACGGCAGCAAACTGCTGTCGGAGTATCTTCCGTCCGTGGTCAGTCATACACCGCNATCGGTAGGACGCGTGATCGTNGCCGACAACGGCAGTACGGATGATTCTTTAGATTTGCTGNGCAGGAAGTTTCCTCAAGTAGAGGTTCTGCGGTTCGATGATAATCATGGATTTGCCGGCGGATATAATCGAGCGGTAAGCCATTATGCCTCGGACTATCGCTACGCAGTGTTGCTAAACTCGGATGTCGAGGTCNAAGACGATTGGCTTTCGCCGCTATATGACTATATGGAAAGCCATCCNGAAGTGGGTGCCTGTCAGCCAAAAATCAGATCGTTGCGCGAACCGGAAATGTTTGAATATGCCGGTGCGTCCGGTGGATTCATTGACCGCAACGGTTATCCTTACTGTCGCGGACGTGTGTTTCAGACGCTTGAACGCGACAATGGTCAGTATGATGATTCGCGTGAGGTGTTCTGGGCCACNGGGGCTGCNNTGATGGTNCGCACGGCCGATTATCTAAAGGCAGGTGGACTTGACGAAGCTTTTTTTGCCCACATGGAGGAGATTGATCTCTGCTGGCGCATACAGCTGATGGGCAAGAAGGTGTGTGTGGTGCCTGCATCAACTGTGTATCATCTTGGTGGAGGAAGTCTTGATGCTTCAAATCCGCGTAAGACATATCTCAATTTCCGCAACAACCTTCTGATGCTTTATAAGAATCTGCCGGATTCGTCGCGCAGATCAACATTGTTTCGCCGTCGGCTTCTTGATACTATTGCCTGGCTTAAATTTATGGCAACGTTTGATTTTAAAAATGCAGGTGCGATAGTTCGCGCCCATCGTGATTTTGCCAAGATGCGTCGCAGCTACACAACATTTCCCGACACCGACCTGCTTCATACTGACCCCAAGCGTCCAAACATCCTGATAGATTACTACCTCCGTCGAAAACACGTCTGGCATAAATAATAGTTCCAACCCTATGAAAAAACTTATCTTATTGTCTGCGCTGACCATAGTGACACCTCTGAGTGTGAACGCATCTGCTGTTGAAGTCTGTCGGCCTGACAACACTCATGTTGCATCCCGGTCTGAATATGGTGTGACACGTCGACCTGCTGCGGCAGAACGTCTTTTCTATTCGAAGGCCGTTGAGAAAGAGATAGATAGAGTGAAGTCACTTCTGACAAATGCCAAGCTGCGATGGATGTTTGAAAATTGTTTCCCAAACACGTTGGACACCACCGTCCATCCCCGAAAAGATGAGAATGGTGATGACGACACATTTGTCTATACGGGTGATATTCATGCAATGTGGTTGCGCGATTCGGGAGCGCAGGTGTGGCCATACGTAGAGCTGGCCGCTGATGATCCCGAGCTTAAATCATTGATCCGTGGGGTGATCCGCAGGCAATTTAAATCGATAGTCCTTGATCCGTTTGCCAACGCTTTTAATGATGGCCCTACGGGGGGCGAATGGATGTCGGACAAAACAGAGATGATCCCTGAGGTTCACGAACGTAAATGGGAGATCGACTCGCTGTGTTATCCGCTGCGGCTTGCATACAAATATTGGAAGGTGACTGGCGACGATTCCATATTTGATGAACTCTGGCTGACGGCAGTAGAGAAAATCCTGGCAACTTTTGTTGATCAGCAGCGATGGGACGGTATCGGTTCCTACCGTTTCCTCCGAACCACCGACCGTGCTTTCGATACGCTTTCCAATGGTGGACTCGGTGCGCCGGTAAAACCTTGTGGTCTGATAGCTTCGAGTTTCCGCCCATCTGACGATGCTACCACATTGCAGTTTCTCGTTCCGTCCAATTTCTTTGCGGTCACTTCATTGCGCAAGTCGGCTGAGATTCTTGATAGCGTCAACTCCCGCAGTGACCTCTCAAGGCGATGCACAGCGCTGGCCAATCAGGTTAGCGATGCGTTGAAGCAATATGCCGTTTATGACCATCCGGAATATGGCAAAATCTATGCCTATGAAGTAGATGGTTTCGGCAATCATCTTCTTATGGACGATGCCAATGTGCCAAGCTTGTTGGCCATGCCCTATCTGGGCGATACGGATATTGATGATCCGATCTATCAGAACACTCGCCGCTTTGTGTGGAGTAAGTCAAACCCATATTTCTTTTCCGGCAAGATCGCCGAGGGAATAGGCGGTCCGCATGTTGGATATTCCATGGCGTGGCCCATGAGTATCATGATGAAAGCGTTCACAGCGCAGTCCGACGATGAAGTGCGCGAATGCATCCGGATGCTTCTTGCCACCGATGCCAACACCGGGTTTATCCACGAATCATTCAATGTCGATGATCCGACCGATTTTACCCGCGAATGGTTTGCCTGGCAAAATACTCTTTTCGGCGAGTTGATTCTGAAGCTGATCAATAGCGGTAAGCTGGATTTGCTAAATTCGATCGATTAGACTATTTAGTGCATCAGTGTGCCCGGCTGAATAGTCGTTAGATGAAAAAAACAGATGGTGGATCTGCAACTCAGCGCAGACCCACCATCCGTTTGTTTTATGGTGTTTGTTGATCTCGTTATAACTCTGCATCCGCCACTTCGGCTTCGAGAGTCTGTTCGGAGCTTACGTTAGGCAGTTCAAGACCATAGCCTTTCTTGCGGTCAACCACCCGGAGATAGAGACCAAGCAGAAGCGCTGCCACGCCAAGACAGGCAAGCATTACGAGGGGCCATGTATAATCATAGCTTGTCGACGCTACCTCTTCAGTCATTTTCCCGCTTGCAATGGCGGCAGTGATATCCTGATTGGTTGATTCGAGTACTTTACCGATCAGCATCGGGAAGAGCCACAGGCCAATGTTCTGAATCCAGAAAATAACGGCGTAAGCCGAACCGATGATCTTGGCATCGACCAGTTTTGGAACGCTCGGCCAGAGAGACGCGGGTACGAGCGAAAACGATGCTCCAAGCACGAGGATAGTGAGGTAAGCCACGATTACGCCGGCAAGATCCGATCCCTTAAACATCGGAAGCACGAAGGCAAATGTCAGGTGACAAAGGATAAGCAGAACGGCGCCAAGCACGAGCATCGTGGCCGCTTTGCCCTTGTAGTCCACATATTTACCAAGTATAGGCGTGATTCCAACGGCCAGAAGCGGGAACACTGCAAAGATTGCGGATGCCGACTGGCGGAAATAGCCCATAACGCAGTAGGCTACCAGCGCTGCTACAGCTAATACCGCCATGGCGATTCGGAGTTTGATATCTTTGGAGAAATTGCTCGCAAACGCTGCGCCGGCACATATAAGCATGATCACATACTGAAGATACGTCACTGTTTCCGAGGCCCAGAACGATGTTGCGTCGGGCTCTGTGAGCGACAGATTGCACTGAAGCATATTGACGGCATATTTCTGGAAGGGGAAAATAGCGGAGTAGTAGAGCACACAGAGAAGTGCAACGATCCAGAAACCACTGCTTGTAAAAATCTTTCCGAGGTCTTTGATCTGGACTGGTTCATCTTTTTCCTCTTCAGCGCCGGTCTGTTGATCCAGTTTGCGATCCATGAAGAAATAGACTATAAACATGATCAGGGCGATAAGGAGAAGAACAACGCCGAAAGCCACCGAACGCGACACCTCGATATCGCCTCCCATCAGTGCAAACATCGGCGAGAAGATCATACAGGTGGCCACGCCCAGACGGGCAAGTGCCATTTCAGATCCCATGGCTAATGCCATTTCCTTTCCTTTGAACCATTTGACAATACCGCGGCTCACTGTTATGCCCGCCATTTCAACACCACAACCGAAGATCATGAAGCCTATGGCAGAAAATTTGGCAGAGGCCGGCATATCTTTATAGAAAGGTGACACTCCGAGTTCGTCAAACACGGGAATATAGTTGAGATGGTCGGTAAACCATGTCTGGAGCGAACTGTCGGCAAACATGTCGGTCAGTGCATACCAGTTGATAGTTGCGCCTATGAGCATAACCGCACCCGAAAGAATTGCGGTGAATCTCACTCCCATTTTGTCCAGAATGATACCGGCAAAAATTAGGAAGAAAATAAAGACGTTGAGGAATGTTTCTGATCCCTGCATCGTGCCGAACGCTGTTGAATCCCATCCTTTAGTGGACTGGAGAAGATCTTTGATCGGCGACAGGACATCCATGAAAATGTAGGAGCAGAACATGGCGAAGGCCAAGAGGCCAAGCGCTGTCCATCGAGCCCACGATTTTTCGTTGAGTGGTTGATGTTTTACTGTTGTCATGACAAAATGTGATATGATTGAATATTTATGGGACAAAATTACAAAAAAATGTGGATTTGATTTGTCTTTTTATCAGAAACTATATAAATTTATGTTCTAATTCAGAAACTGATTCTGATCATTGTCCGTAATCGTTAATCTGTTTGTTTATGACTGAGAGAAAAGTATATACGTTTGACCGCGTGGTGCGCCTCATTATCACGGTTGCCGTCGTAGCCGGCTTGATATGGGTTGTCAATCTGCTTAAAGATGTATTGCTGCCTTTCCTCGTGGCCTGTCTGATAGCCTACCTTGCCGAGCCTTTCGTGCAGCGCAATCGTGAAATGCTCCATCTGAAGGGGAGGGTAGTGGCAGTGTTTGTAACTCTCTTTGAGGGAGTTTTCATGTTTGGTGTCGCTATATACTTCCTTGCCCCTATGGTGATAGATGAATTTCATCAGATGGCCGACATTATCCGGCGTTATACTTCATCGGAACTCTCCGGAGGAATTATACCGATGGAGATACATCGCTTGCTGGGGCGTGTGCTCGATTTCGATATGATTTCATCGGAGTTGTCGCGTCAGGAGTGGACAACGATAATCGAAAACAGCCTGAAAACGCTTTGGCAGCTTGTTTCGGGAGGTCTCGCCATACTCCTTGGAGTGTTCAACTGGCTGTTTGTCATTCTCTATGTGGTCTTTATCATGATCGATTACGAGAAGCTGATGAAAGGGTTCCGCCGCATGGTGCCTCCTGCCTATCGCCGCATAGTGTTTTCCGTCGGTAACGATGTGAAGATTAGCATGAATCATTACTTTCGCGGACAGGCCACGATAGCTCTCATTGTCGGTTGCCTTTTTGCAATAGGTTTTCTGATTATCGGCATGCCCATGGCCATAGTGTTTGGCTTGTTTATCGGTTTGCTTAACCTTGTTCCCTATCTGCAGCTTGTCTCGCTCATCCCGGCTGTTGCGCTGTGTATAGTCTACTCAGCCGGAGGTGACGGCGATTTCTGGACCATTTTTGCAAAATGTATTGCCGTTTATTGCGTGGTGCAAATGATCCAGGATCTTTATCTCACACCGCGTATCATGGGTAAAGCCATGGGACTCAATCCCGCCATAATATTGCTTTCACTTTCGGTGTGGGGCACATTGCTCGGGTTCATCGGTCTGATCATTGCCCTTCCGCTCTCAACCCTGCTGCTCTCCTACTACGATCGCTATATCTCCGCCTCAACCCCGAGCAACCGATCCTAACACACTCTAAGGGCTTATTCTGCTCATAAATTTCTAATGGATGTTTCGGCGGTCGAGTTCCTGCTGATAGCGCCGGGCATTGATCTGATGAGTGGAATAGTCCTTGGCAAAATTGTGATAGCCTGAAAAATCCTCTTTTGCACACATATAAAGATAGTCATGTTCGGGTGCATCAAGCACTGCATCGATCGTTCGCTTGTCGACCAGGCGTATCGGTCCCGGGGGGAGCCCTTTATATTTATATGTGTTGTAAGGCGATTCAATGTTGGTATGCTGGCGCGTCAACCGGCGTATCGATGGGTCGCCGGCCGCAAATTTCAGAGTAGGATCTGCTTGCAGCGGCATGTCGATATTAAGTCTATTGATATACAGGCGGGCTATTTTGCCATATTCGTCGCGCTTTGCCGACTCTTCTTCAACAATAGATGCGAGAGTCACCACTTCATTTTCAGTGAGTCCCAACTGTTCGGCTTTCTTTTTGCGCTCAGGGGTCCAGAATCGATCACGGTACTCGATAAGGCGGTTGACCACTTCTGACGCCGAACTGGACCAATAAAACTCGTATGTGTCGGGGATGAACGCTGCCGAGAAATTCTCACGGTTGAAGCCTTTGTTTGGGAGCACACGTTCCATTGTTGCGATAAAGTCGTCCGGCGTACATTCAAGATCTGCTGTCAGTTTGCGGGCCATATCTTCGACATCGCGCCCGTTATTCCAAACGCCTTTCACCGGAGTCTGCATGCCGCTTCTGAGCCTACGGGCTATGTAAAAGCATTTGTCGCCCGATTTTATGAGGTATGCCCCATGAGCTTTCATCGTTGTACCGTCCTGATATTGCCATAGCTTAAACACACGGCCTCCAAACTCTTTTCCAAGCGTGGCGGTAAGAGAGTCTTTCACTTGACTCGCTGAAGAGTAGGCAGGGATTTTCAGCCATTTGTCCTCGCCGCTGTAAGGCTTCATCACGTAGTTCCACCCCAACAGACCGGTCACTCCGGCTATTGCCGCTAAAACGATTATCACTATCAAGGCTATACGCAATTTGCGCCACGATCTACTCCCGCGATAAGTCTTGCGGTCGGCAGTATCGTTTTTGCGCTCCTCGCTGTTATTGTTTATGTTGTGTTTGTCCATCGCAATTTATTGGTGTTAAGTGCAAAATTACGGAATAATCCGTCAATATCAAAGGAATTGCAAACTGATTCATCTTTGTGGAACTATTTTGACCCGATTGACGTTTTATGAGAAAATACTGATGACTATGACAAGAAAAGAACTCACAGAGATTATTGCCGCTAAAGTGGCTGAGGTTATAAACCTTCCCGGACACTGGGGTGAAGACCCGCAGTTAAGTATTATTCCTACCACGTTGCTGGTGGGGATCGAACGTCATGATGATGCCGATCGATCGATAGCCTACAGCGATTATGCCATCGAAGCCGATGCAGCCGTTGATGGTGATTATTCCGAAGATGCTGCTGATTTTCAATCAGCTTCCGATCCCGACTTGTATCCGATTGGAAATCTGATCGATTATGCCGAAAAGAAACCCGACATGAAGAAAATAGCCCGGCTTGTCGATCAATACATTCCTCAGCATGAGGAAAATCTATATGCCGAATAACTCACTGCTTGCCTATAAGTAGTTGATATTGTATTGCTTGTGGATCGGCGGTGAGAAAAATATTATTTATTAGCGTAAAAAATTTGGTGGAATAAAAATAAACAGCTAACTTTGCATCGCAAAACCCGCTGAGAGCAGCTACCGGTTTTGAAGTCGAATATGCGCAATAAGCAGTTCGATGCCTCTATTGGAGAGGTGGGTGAGTGGCTGAAACCACCGGTTTGCTAAACCGACGATGGGAGCAATCCTATCCACGAGTTCGAATCTCGTCCTCTCCGCAATAAAAAACGAATCGAAGTTCTTTCAGAAATTTCGATTCGTTTTTTTCTTATATTGCTGTCCGATAAAACGTTTTGAATACATAAAAATTAGGGTCGATTCCATTTGCAGGATTCGACCCTTTTAGTTTAGTTTGTGTTCGCCAAAACATAAAACTAAAACTATG
>JAAVEX010000070.1 GCA_014801065.1 Barnesiella sp. | reverse complement strand
AGAAGGAGCATAGCGAGCTATGCGACTGAACGACAAGTCAAAAGAGCAAAAAAGAAGCCGCAGATAGTATAAAAGATAAATGATTTACTTACTATCGTTTAATTTTGAATACTTACTTATCTATAAAACTACTATCGTTCAACTATATGAAAGGCAAAGACAATGCTACGGGATGGCATAGCGCGTCCGCGACCCGCCGCGGACTGGCGAGACTTACAGCTATCGCAATCCTTATACTATCAGCAATATCCACCGGGTCGGCACAGTCGCTTTCCACCAAGGTGTGGTTCAAGCAATCCCATAGCGAGATCGACACCGCCTTCCGCTGCAACGGAGCGCATCTGGAGCGGATGGTTGCAGCGATCGACAGCATGCGACAGGCCGACTCCGTAATTCAAATCACAGCAATAAGAGTGGTGGGAGCGGCTTCGCCCGAGGGGTCATACCGCTTCAACAAAGAACTGTCGCGCCGACGTGCGGAGAGCATCTTCCGCTATCTGTCGGGGCGGCTGGAACTTGATGAATCGATGGTGGAACGCACCGGGCTGGGCCGCGACTGGGCCGGATTGCAAATCCTCGTGGGCAAAGATGGCGATATGCCCGACAGCGCCCGCGTGGCCGCTGTGATCTCAACAGCGATTGAAGCGGTCGATGATGATGATGCGACTGCCAACGATGCCGCCTTACAACGACTACGCCACATCGACGGCGGGAAGCCATATCGCCGCGCATATCGCCGCGACTTCCCGGACTTGCGCTATTCGCAGATATTCGTTGACTATTTCTCCCGCCCGGCGCCGCAGGTGATAGCCCCGGCCCCCGAACTGCCCGACACCGCTCATCTGACGGCGGTAGGCGAGGTCGTAACCGTTGACTATCCGATAGCGGATATCAGCCTACCGGCTGCAAGCTGCTCACCATTCTATATGGACCTGCGCACCAATATGCTCTACGATGCCCTCGCGCTCCCCAACATAGGCGCAGAATTCTATCTGGGCCGGGGATGGTCAGTGGGTGTCAACGGTATGTATGGATGGTGGTCCAATTCCAACCGGCATCGTTACTGGCGAGCCTATGGAGGTGAGATCAATGCCCGACGTTGGCTTGGTCAACGAGCCGCCGAAAAGCCCCTGAGCGGTCACCATCTTGGTCTATATGCCGGAGTGGTCACATACGATTTCGAGTTCGGCCACACGGGATATATGGGTGGGAAACCGGGCGGAACGCTCCTGGACCGCTGCAACTACTATGGCGGCATTGAATATGGCTATTCGCTGGCGGTGGGGCGACGACTCAACATCGATTTCAGCATCGGCATAGGCTATCTGGGCGGAAAGTATGTGAAATATACTCCATGTCCCGAAGGGGGCTACCTCTGGCAGTCGACCCATCGCCTTGGCTGGTTTGGCCCTACGAAAGCCGAGATCTCACTCGTGTGGCTCATAGGTTGCGGTAATCAAAACGAAAAAAAGTAGAATCATGAAAAGTATAGTGAAAAATATCTTCTTTATGGCGCTGACAGCCATTTCGCTGACCGGCTGCCACCATAAGGATCTGCTCAGCGAGTGCCAAACGTCGATGCAGCTCAACGTGGTGTTCGACTGGCGTAACGCTCCCGATGCGCAGGTGGGNTCAATGGCGCTCTATCTCTACCCGGAAGATGGGGGCAAACCGCTGCGCTACATTTTCCAGAACGCNACGGGAGGCGAAATAGNCGTTCCGTTTGGNNGCTACACCGCTTTGTGTATGAATAGCGACAACACCGACTGGGCCATGACAGATCTCACTGACCATCTGGAGACCTTCGAAATNCACTCCGGTCCGGCTACGGGACTGTCGTATGCCGATCTNCACTCATCGTCGATACAACACGAAGAAGANGCCGATACAGCTTTGGTCGAGACACCTCGACTGATATGGACCGATGCGGGCGAGCAGCTGAGCCTCCAGCCCTCCGACACCGGAGTGAAAACGCTGACGCTCTACCCCACGGAATCGGGATGCCACTACACTATCGACATCTACGACATAGCCAACACCGACGCACTCGAAAGCGGCACGATGCTGGCCACCTTCTCCGGGCTGTCAGGCGGCTACCATCCGGGACTGTCACACCCCTCGGAAGAAAGAGTGACGATGCCACTGACCATGACCGTAGATGGCGACGGATCGAAAATTCATGGCGAATTTCTGAACTTTGGGCTCTGTCCCGACATTATATATAAAAACGAACTGCGACTCTACTATTTCCTGACCGACGGCACAGCCTTGTCCTACACGTTTGATGTGACCGACCAGACCGACAGTGCTCCCGACCCCAGNAATGTACATATCGTGTTGCGAGGATTGCCCGTGCCGGAGCCTATTGCCGGTGGCGGCGGCCTGAAACCGGTAGTGGAAGACTGGCTTGTGGAGCATATCACTATCCCCATGAAATNATCGGTNCGGTGNCCGGACCGGTTATAGCTCTCGANTTTCTGACAAAACACAATATCTATTATGAAAACAACAAAATTAATGATCGCAGCGGCCGCGATGGCCGTGATCTCTCTATCGGGATGTGCGGACGATGAACCGCTGAGTGTCAACACTCATACTTCACAGGGCGATGCAATCAGTTTTCGTCCGGCTATAGGGTCGCGCGCTTCGGAGGTGACCAATGCCAATCTCCAGTCGTTTTACGTAACGTCGTTTCTTGGCACCGAACCCTATTTCCAAAATATAGCCTATACCAAAGGGACCGACGGATTTTACAACTCAGCCGTGCCCTACTATTGGCCCGTCGACAATACACCGCTTGACTTCTACGCTTTCTCCCCCTCGCTAAGCGAGATATTTCCTGACAATATCGGATCTGAAGATGATGACTACTTCGGCGACAGTGATGATGGCGGGCTGGTGATGACAGCCACCGAAAAGCAACTTCAGAATTTCCGCGTGGCCGATTCGATCAAAGATCAGGTGGACCTGATCACATCCTACGGTCAGGGCACCAAGAAAGCCAACGAAACAGCGGGCCTTGAGCTGACGTTCGGCCACCGTCTGTCGCAGATCGAACTCCAAGCAAAGTCTGAAAACAAACAATACACATTCAAGGTGATAGGTATGCGAATAGGACGCGCCCAGATCAAGGGTACGTTTGACTTCACCACCTCGCAGTGGACCATCGACTTCTGGCACGAAACAGCGGTGTTTGAATCGCGGTGTGACACCGTCACGCTTGCCGCCACCCCCGTGTCGATCATGGGTNATNCCGGAAACGCCATGCTGATCCCGCAGACACTCACTCCGTGGAATCACTCGGGCGATCCTGACAACGCCGCCCGCGGAGCATATCTCTCAGTGCTCGTTCAGATAACGGCAACCGATACAGGAACACGCTTCTTCCCCTCGGCAACCGATACCAAGCGCACATACGGCTGGGCCTCGATACCTATCTCCGGAACATGGGAAGCCGGTAAGAAATATGTCTATATCCTCGACTTCACCAACGGTGCCGGATATAACGATCCGGACGACCCGAATCCCGGTAAGCCGATTTTCGGTGATCCGATAAAATTCACCGTCAACGTGGAAAAATGGACCGATGCCGACACTCCCACTCCAATGCCCGTGAAGTAATGATTCTTCACTATATATACACTTGATCCTTCGGCCACCGCCGGCGAAAATTATATCGCCGCCGGTGGTCGATTTTTACGCAGGAAATCATATCTTTGTCAAAAAAACAGGATAATATGAAAGACGACGTTGTAGTAGGAATGGGAGANATCCTGTGGGATATGCTTCCGGAGGGAAAACAGATGGGCGGCGCGCCTGCCAATTTTGCATATCATGTAGGGCAGTTCGGCGTGAAGTCATGCGTGGTGAGCGCAGTGGGGCGCGACGAAGCAGGGCGCGAAATCCTTGACACACTCGACCGCAAAGGGATCAACTATCTGATCGAGCAGGTGGACTACCCCACAGGCACTGTTGAGATCGAACTCGACGACCGCGGTATCCCCGTCTATGAGATCACNGAAGATGTGGCTTGGGACAACATCCCGTTTACGCCGGCCATGATGGAGCTGGCCCGTCGCACCGTGGCAGTCTGTTTCGGTTCGCTTGCTCAGCGCAGCGAGTTGTCGCGCCGGACCATCGACCGGTTCCTGCAAGCCGTGCCCGACAGTGAACGCCGGCTGATAGTGTTTGACATCAATCTGCGTCAGAATTTCTATAGCGAAAAGGTGTTAAGCGACTCGATCAGCCGCTGCGATGTGTTGAAAATCAATGATGAGGAACTCGCAATTGTGGGGNGTCTTTACGGCATCGCCGAAGAAGAAACCGAGTCGATGTGCCGTCGGATCATGGAACGCTTCGGCTTAAAAATACTGATCCTGACATGCGGAATCAACGGCAGCTACGTATTCACCCCCGATGCGGTATCGTTTCTCCCCACCCCAATGGTGGNGGTGGCCGACACCGTTGGCGCCGGCGACTCCTTTACGGCGGCTTTCATAGCCAGCCTTCTGAAGGGTCACACCGTGGGCTACGCACACGAAAAAGCGGTGGCNACATCNGCCTATGTCTGTACCTGCAAGGGAGCCACTCCCCTGCTGCCNCCGCATATNAGATAAAANNNCTTTTTCGACAAAAATTAATGAAGGCCATCCTCACGGGTAGCCTTCATCATTTTACACATAGTACTTAACGTCAGTGGATTTTTATCTAATGTCTAATTGAAACTTATGAAAAAGTAGTCAAGCCGCTGTTGTTTTCGCTGCTTGTTTCACAAAGATAAATGATCATTTTTGAATTTCCTATACCTGACATCCAACAGCTGCGATTGTCATTTTGTCAGATTTCCGCCCGAGATCTAATATATTTCNCTCTAACNNCAAACGAAAGCANCCAAAACAGGACAGATAGTAAAGCAAAACGCAAGCTATGCTTGCATTTTGCAATAATGTTAATATTTATTAATTAGAACGGATAGCCGATGGCGAGGTGGAAAGCGAGCGANTCTTTGAATTTTCGCATGTTGTAGTAGCCGCGCTTGCCGGTGGAATACGGNGCGTGGATGCCTACACCGAGATCGCCTCGGATCACGAGCATTCCGATATCAAATCGCAAACCTGCTCCGGTGCCCAACGCTATATCTTTCAGGAAAGTGGAAGCCTTGAGCTGCCCACCGGGGCGATCGGGATCGGCTTTAAGAAGCCATACGTTGCCGGAGTCGAGGAANACAGCACCNTGGAGAGGACCCATGATCGGGAAGCGNTATTCGACATTGAATTCAAATTTGAATGTTCCGGTCTGGTCAAAATATCCGTTGACCTGATTGGAAGGGACGCGNTANCTNCCGGGGCCGATGCTTCGGACTGTGAAAGCTCGAATCGAGTTGGCACCGCCTACATAAAACTGTTCGCTGTATGGCACCTGGACCGAATTGCCATAGGCATGGGCTGCGCCGACAGCCACGCGGCTCACAAGCCAGTTGTCGCCCCAAAGTCTGCGATTGTAGACAAGCTGAGTCTGCCCTTTGACAAACTGCGAGAACGGAGTGTGGAACAGCGTTTTCTCCCCTTTCTTNCCGCAAGCNTCATATATGGCCCAGAAGATATTTCCGGCCTCCTGGATGGAGAACTGCCAGTTGAGAGAATTGTCGCGGTCAAATGACCGGTCGTAGACATAGCTGAACGACATNTGCGGGATGAACTGCGACCGGAAGCTCTGGGCTATTGCCTGGTTGGCGTTCATGATCGAATCGAATTCGGCCGTGGAGCGCATCAGGTTGACGTAGGTGAGTTTGAAGAGTGTCAGCGAGTTAGTGACATGGCGAGTGGCGCGCCAATCGTAGGAGAACGATGCGTTGAATTGAGCCATGTTGAAATAATGGGGGCGGTTGAGCAGATCCGCTCCGAGCGAGATCTTGGTCCAGTTGAGCTGNCGGTGGGTGCGCGGAATGAATCNCGGCGCGAGCANNCGCGGGAAGGATAGCGAACCGTTTAGTCCCACNTCGTAGGAGTTGAACACCGAATTGCGTCCGTGGCCTGTCTGCCACTCATAAGTGCCGAACAGATCNAGGCTCAGCTGCTCGCCGCCGCCGAAAGTGTTGTGGTTGGTCAGACGAAGATCTACCCCCGGACCAATGTAGCTGTTGGACTTCGAGGTGGCGTTTACTTCGATGGAGGCTTCGAGCGGAGAATCAAACGTACACTCGATCTCGACGTTGAGGGTTCGAGACTTAGTGGTGTCAGGGACGGCATTGATTTCGATACCGTTGAATATGCCGAGACGCGACAGATAGGTCTGCGTGCGGTTCATGTCGCGCACGGTGAANGTCTTGCCTTGGCGGAAAGTGATACATTCCGGGATCAATCCCTCACGCAGGCGCGAAGGCATCATCTGAATCACCATGCCACGGCGCGTCATCGTGGTGTCGGGCGTTCCGCCCCCCTCGTTGCGATAGATGCGCGTGGTGACGGTGCCGGTGGTGTATGCAGCGAGGAGCGCTTTATGGACCGATGCATCCAGCTCCAGGCGCAGGGCTATCTTGTTTTTGTTGATAGTGCTGTCGGCAAGATACTGGATNAAATCGGGCTTGAAGAAATAGNAGCCTCGATTTCTCACAGCGTTGGCAATCCTGACCCTGACATCGCTGAGCGAATCGACAGCGTAGCGCGATCCGGGACGCAGGTAGCTAAGGCGCGAGGCNACCGAATCGATCAGNTGATTTAACCGGCACGTGTCGGGAAGCAGCTGAATCGAGTCGATGAGATATTCCGGACCGGTCGACACTTTGTAGAGGATCTTGGCCTTCTTTTTGTTTTTGCCCTGCACAAGCTCATAGGAAGACCGTCCGGAAAAATATCCGTTGTTGGCCAGTATCTGATCTATCATCTGGGTTCTGACNTCGGGGCGCACATCGCTGATCAACACCGGCTCNTCAACGAGNTTCTCATAGATCCAGTGTTTGAATCCCTTGGGAGGGTTGCTCCAATTGTTATAGACCCAAAGTCCGAGCGGGAAGGGATAGCGCAAGTAGGGCGAATAAAGGCAGTTGTTGGGCTTCACGTTGACGGCCGCAAGAACATCCGACGACAGATCGCCCGCCGGTTTCTGATCTTTCGANGGGGTCCGGATGTCGATCTTCTTCACACCGGTGTAGAGAATATCGTCGGCACCGAGACGGCGCGTTGTCGAACACGAAGCCACAGCAACCAGNAGTGTCAGTATGACCGTCAGACGGACGGCCGAGCGGTAAGAGATGTTCATTTCTTGTCAGTGGATGTAGAGTCGGGTGAAACGGTTGACTGAACAGGAGAGGGAGTTTTGGTGCGGGGAGAGAAGCGGAAAATGTCGCGGAGCGAGTTGAGCTTTCGTTTGAGCACGAAACCGACACCGGTCTGGGTGATTTCCCCTTCGAGGATACTTTCATAGCCCACATGACGGAACANTCTGACATACATCGAGCCGCTGCGGTTGAGCATATATTCGAAGGATATATCGTTGATTAGATTCTGCGAGAAGTTTTCATCGGCGTCGGCATCGGTCGAATAGTTGCCACCCACCACTATCTTAAAGCGATCGTTGAAGAGCGACTTGGACACACGGTAGCTATAGCTCGTGGTGGTGGATTTCGCACCGTCGGTAGTAGAGTCATACTGGTCAATGCCGAAAGAGATGTCGACACCGCGAATATTATTGGCTGCCCAGGAGTTGAGCTGTCCGGCCAGGAATGAATAGAGCGGATTGCCCGAGAGATTGGCGTTTGCTTTCGTGCCGGGNCCNGTGTATTGATTATAGAGGAGCATATTCATGGCCTGGTTGGCGCGCTGTTCGGCCGACATGGATGTCAGTTCGTTTTCGATGGTGAGATCATCGTTGGTCGAGAGGTCGAANGCCACATTCATGTTGCTGAGCGTACCGCCNACAGAGAGCGTTATGTCGAAGTTGACCAGACGAGAGTTCTGACCNTCCTGAGTCACGTTGGCGCGGAGTCGGTCAACGGCTTTGAGGCTTAGCGTCGGGTTGAGAATGTCGCCGGTNAAGGCNANANAGCTGCCCTCNNNNAANTTGAAATTTTTCTCCGACATGATTGCCATTGATATGCCACCGGTGGAGAGCTGCGGGGTGTAGCGCACATAGCCGCTGTTGATTGTGTAGCGACCGGTGAGTCGGCCGGCATCGTTCATGGGTGTCAACGAATAGGTGAAGTTGCCGCTGCCGTTGATCGAAGCGCGGTTTTTACCGTCGGGCGAAAGGTCGACGTTGATAGTCGTACCATCGGAGATCACCAGACGGGCATCGAGCAGCATGGCCATAGAGGTCTGAACTACAGAATCGGCGGCAGCCACTGCTGCAGTGTCGGAGAACTGGACGAAACGAACCATATCCGACGACGATTGAGGAGTGAGAGTTTCTACGGCATCAGTCATCACGTATGTGACATTGGTGCCACCGAGCAGATTCAGGTCGGCGTCCACTCTAAGCAGTTTCATATTACCCTTGACCGTAGCGTCGAGATCGATGAAAGCCTTGCCATAGACACTTGCGCCTCGCGGGCGATCGGATTTCACGATCTGCATGTCGCGGGCCTGCATGGCGAGGTCAACGCCAATGTTGGATAGCTTGCGCGCATCGACCGTGCCATTGATATGGAGATCATTGCCATTAAGGCCGGCAATAGCGAAGCTGTTGAATTTAACCACGTTGCTATCCACCGGTATCTTTTCTTCAGAGAAGGCATAGGAAGTGCCGGTCAGCCCGAGTTTAACGGCTGTGGAGTCGAAGTCGATAAACCCGTTGAATATCGGGTTGGCCATATCGCCGGTGATATCCATCTGACCATTGAGCATGCCCGAGAGCTGAGCCACATCCTTTGGCAGGAATGGGTTGACCACCCGGAGCGGGAAATGGATCATTGAGAAGTCGAGCAGGAATGGATGCACGGCTGTAGAGTCGTTGAGGTTGCCCTGGGCGGTGATCACTTTCACGCCGTCGACAATCAATCCGGCGTTTGCACGCAGCGCACCCGATTTAGGATCATTTGCCACATCGAGATCAAGATCAAACGTCCCGACGCGCTCACGTCCGTAGTAGAGATCGGTCACTCCGACATTGCCCTTGCCGGTCAGCTCCTTGCCGGTCCAGCGGAACCGGAGGTCGGCATCCACACGCCCTTTCATCGGAGGGGAGAATGGTGAGAGCGACAGCCACTCGGAGAGCTTGACATTGTCGAGACTGACCACTACATCTTCCTGATGCGAGGCAGTGGAATCGGCTACATGCTCGGTGAACAGGCTGACCGAGCTGCTGTCCGACATCAGTTTCAGATTGGCATCAAGATGCTGCGAATCGAAGCTGTAGACTATAAAGTTGTCGGGATTGATCCGCCAGCGTTTGTAGGCAATTGTCGGGCTTTGCGGCACGAATTTGATAGTCAGCGTCGAATCGGACATGGCAGCGTTAATGCCGAGCGAGAATCCTTGCTCATTCTTGATATTTTGCTGCTTGACGTAGGCTGAGAATTTTTCAGCCGAGAGGTAGCCGCTGAGATCTATGTGAGCAAAATCGTCCATGGTTCCCGGTTTATTGTTGACCGTCAGCTGATAGACGAGGAATCGGCTCTTCTGGTTGAGATCGAAATTGATCTGATCGAGTCGGGTCGACTCGCTCTTGAATCCTTCGACCATAGCCTGCATGGAGATGAGGGAATCGTTGCGGAACGTAAGGTCGGCACGATTAAATTCAATGCCGGCAAATTCGGAAAGATATCGCGTCACGGCATTGTCAGTGCCTGTAGAGAGACGCGCATTAAGCGGCGGGAGAGTGCGCTGAAGCCGGATCACATCGATGTTTTTATTTTCAATGGCCGATTGCAATAGCGATGAAGTGGCAGTGAAGCGTGCGAGCAACGTGTCGAGCGGACATCCGGCGCGGGCATCGAGGAAGAGGTCGCCCGTGGACAGATGAGCCTCGGTCAGCGTATCGTTGGCCACTACCTTGGCCGTGGCATCGACAAGGGTGATACGCTCGTCGCCCATGGTCCAGTCGAGATTGTTAAGACTGAGTTCGGCATCGATAGCACCATTGCGCGGATTGAAATTGCCACTGGTGTAGATTTCTGCAGTTCCGTTCATAGGATCTGTCATCAGTCCGAGGGCCTTAAGGTCGAGCTGACGTACATCGCCCGAAAGATCCCACTCATATCCGTTGCGGGAGAACCACGCCGTAAGATCGGCATCGACATCGGCAAGCGGATTGTCAGACACCAGGTGAGCCGTCAGACGGCAAGTGTCGAGGGCCGCTTTGAGCGAAATATTGTCGAGAGCTTTCCCTTCATATCCGATATGAGCTATATCCATATCGGCCGTGAGATGAGTTGAACGTTTTTGAGGATCGTAGCCGCGACCTTTCACTTTGGCATCGACCGAAAGATCGCTCAGCCCGAGGCCGGGCATGAAGCGCTGGATGGGGAAGCGGCGGCTGTTGAGATCGAGATCGTAGCCCTCGGCCTTCCGGTTCCACTTGGCGCGCAGACTGACTTCGCCGCCCGAGGAGCGAACGTCGACATCACCGTCGATCAGTCCTGGGCTATAGTCGACAGTTCCGGCAATAGTCATGGGGGGAATATTGATCGAAGCGGCAGTCGATTTGTCGAGCACCTGCGATTTAATGAAATCAACGTTGGAGATAGCGCCATCGAGCGTCACTCTTCCCGACATGCGATTGAAATCCATCGGATTGACCACACGTCCGTCGGCCGAAAGGCGCAGATAGCGAGGCATCTCAAGCGCCAGCCGGTTGATATTGATACGGCTCATGGTGCCTGCTATGTCGGCATCAAGCGCAATGGTCTGCGATGCAGGGACACCGCGCATCATGGCTGCAAGAGTTGGCATAGCCATATAAATATCTGAAAGCATGACCGATCCACGTCCTTTAAGTCTGACAGGCAGATCGGGGTCTTTAGTCGGATCGCCGAGGCCCATCGAGCCATCGAGATGAAGTTCCGAATTATTAGTGTTGAGATCGAAATAGCTGATCGTCATCGCGGCAGAATCCATTTCGAAAGTTCCGGAGGCGGAGAGATTCAAGCCGCAGCGCTCCGAGGCCCTCAGATCGGTGATCGGTACGCGGATCGATGCCGCACGATTATAGAACGAGTCAATCTCTATCTTGACATCGCTCACCTGCAGATAGTTCATGTCGAGACCCTTGACCGGAGTCGCACCGCTGACTGCATAGAGCGCATCGGGGGCAGTCAGACCGATGTGACCGATATTAATGGTCCATGGCAGAGAAGATGAGGCGACGGCTGACACCGAATCAGCCTGCGCCGAGGGGGATTTATAGTTTTTGAGAAATTCGGCCGAGGGTGTAAGATAAACAGCAGACACAGAGTCGACAGTGAGCGATGCGGCATCGAGTCGGTTGGCCGGCATTTCGATGCGTCCGTCGATCAGGCGTGCATCATTGAAATGGGCGTAGAGCGAGTCGATGGTGGGTAGCATCTTCATTCTGAAGGTGACATTGTGGAGCATCAGCGAGGGGGCGTTGATCAGCATGTCGAGAGGCGGAGCCGTGTCGGGTTTTTCGGCTGTGACGGTGTCTTTCAATACCATCATCACATCAGCGCCGCTCACCACCGTCGGTCCCAGATCGAGACGCTTGAGATCAAAGCCTCCGCCGGTGGAGAGTGACGAAAAGCGATCGATGCGGGCTTTAAGATAAATAGCTGAGTCGGGGTTGTTCAGGCGATAGCCGGCATCTTCAACCGAGAGAGAATTGACCTCGGCACGTCCTTTGAAGAGTGGCATCACCGCAAGATCGAGATCGGCACGCCGGGCCGAGATTAGAGTGTCGCCATTTTCCAAGGCCACAAAACGATCGAGGCTTACGGTGAGCGGAAATTTGAGTCGGAAACGTTCGAGCGAGATATCCATACCGGTCGATTCCGACAGCTCTTTGACGGCGATGTCTTTAGCTATATCCTGCACAAAGGGGACATATAGCAGTATCGGCACCAGAATCACAAGCATGAAGATACCGAAAAGAGTCCAGAGGAACACCTTCAACGATTTGCGGAGAATATTGCTGATTTTCACGTATAGGAATGATGAATGGATGAATGACAATAGCTCAATAGTCCAACACCGTCACAGTCAAAAATGTTCCGACCATCGGAATGAAAACCCGGAAATCAATACCACTGTACGCCGTTAGAGAGCGACGAGCGCTTGTCGTACTTGAGGTCGGACAACATCGAAGAGTTGACCGAGATGTGGAAATTATATGATTTATACGGTCCGACCGGGACAAAGCTTGCCGTCATTGTGAAGCAGTGCAGGTCGCGCGAAATGTTGCAATTCATATAAGCCAGCTTGTGGGTGTCGAAATTGTAGCTGGCAGTGAAACTGAAGTTCCAGTTCTTCGTAGGACGGATGTTTCCGGAGAAGCTGAGATTTTGCGTTATCTTTCCGTCATATTCCATTTTTTGCTTATTGAACGCGCCGTAACCGTAGCTGACCGAATAATTCATGGTCAAGCTCCATGGCACCTCCCACTTCATGTAGCCGTCGGGGTTGAAGGCCATATCGTCGGCCCCCTGCTGCTCCTCATCGCGGCGTCGGCGATCGGCGGCCGCTCCGCTTGTGGGCTTGTCGGAATCGGCATCGGTCTTATCGTTTTTCTTTTTACGCCGGAAGGTGTCGTTATTAAAAGTGTAGCTGAACGAAGTGCCCGTGCTTGACAATCGGCCCCATCCTTTGCCGGCTTTCCAACGCGGGATGTTGACACGCACCGGATTGCCGGCGGCATTGAGCTGATAGGTGTAGACATCCCACACGGCCGAGAGGTTAAGATTAAAATTCTTGACCAGACGCAGCATGATCGATGTGTTGAGATTGCTCCAGTTGAGCGAGTCGGCAGCGAAGTTGTAGCTTTGGGAGATAGTGAAGTTTTCGATAAGCGAGATTTTCTTTTCGCCGATGCTGTCGTTGTCGGTCTTCACCTTCATTTCCAAATTGTTGGCAAGCGAGAAATTGACCATACCGGTCTTACCCTCNCCGGGCACACCGAAAAGCGAGTTGGGGAATAGCGAATATTTTCGGGTGGNCATGTCGCCATTTGCNGTAGGATACTGATAAGAACCGTAGTAGCCGAAGAAAGGCGANCTGAAGTCGGGCGAACCGCTGAACGAGACTGTCGGAGTGATGACGTGGCGGATCATCTGCACCTTGTCGCCGAATATCTTGAGCGGTTTGTAGAAACCATAGATCTTGGTGTCAAGAGCCACCGCAGCATTGAAATCCCACACATTATAGAAGCTATACGTGGTGTCGCACACTTCGGCGGCGGCATTAGGATCCCACTGACGGCGNACCTTGGTCGAATACATTCGGTCGGTCAGGTTGATGCTCGGAGTGAGATTGAAATATTTGAAGAGATTGAATGTGGCCGATATGGGNACACTGTGGCGCATACCGTTACGCCAGTCCTTGATAAGACTTTTCTTGAAAAATTCGTTCTGTTTGGCGGTCAGCGAGTTGTTAAACTGGCCGGAATAGCTCATTCGGATTTTTTCATACCACCGCTCNGCNCCNACGGCCTTCTTGCGCTTGAAGGGGTAGATCTGCGACATGGTGATGGTGATATTCGGAAACGAGACTGCAAGCGTTGAGTCCTGGCTACGCTGGGCAATGTTGGCCGTTCCGGAAAAGGACCATTTCGAACCGGGCGGGCGNTANGTGAAGTTGACCGTGGAGCTCTTGGTGTTTTCAGTGAATGAATTGGAGTAGTAGCTTCCGAGGTCGTTGCGCGAATAGCCTGAAGTGGTGAAATTGACAGAAGCAGAGAAGTTGAAGATCGGGTTTGCCTTCTGATCTTGNGTGTGGTTCCAGAGCACCTGGAAGTTGGTCTGCTTCGAATAGTCGGGCAGTCCTTTGTCGCCGAGTATGGTTTTAAGGAAACTGATATTGAAATTTCCGGAGTACTTGTAGCGTTTCACGTAGGCCGATCGCGCTTGCAGGCCCCACGAACCTTTGGTGTAAATTTCGCCTGTGAGAGCCAGGTCGATATTGTCGTTGATAGCAAAATAGTANCCTCCNTTGCTCAGATAGAAACCGCGGTTGTAATCGTCGCCAAACGACGGGAATATGATACCGCTNGAATAGCGTTCGGAGAATGGGAAGTAGCCAAACGGCAGTGCCAGCGGCAGGGGGAGTCCTTCGAGCACCATGTAGGCAGGACCGGTGACGATATCTTTTTTGGGACGCACCTTTGCGCGGGTGAGGCGGAATCCGAAGTGNGGATGCTCATGATTGTCGCAAGTGGTGTAGAATCCATTCTGCACATAAAACACGTTGTCGCCCACCTTCTTTGACAGGCCACCGGTGAGATAGCCTTCGCCCTGCTCAGTGATCACATCGGTGATGAAACCCTTTTCAGTCTTGAAGTTATAGCGCATGGTCTTCGACTCATAGCTCGTGCCCTTATCGGTAAATACCGGTGTGCCGGTGGCTTTTCCTACCGAATCAGGCACNCCTTCGGCATATACTATAGAGCTGTCCATATCGAGCTCNATACGGGCGGCGTCGAGACCGATATCGCCATAGGTCACCTTGGCATTTCCATAAAGATATACATCGCTCTGCCCCACGAGCACCATAGAGTCCTGGGCGGTGATATCAACAGTGTTGTCAAGATCGGTCTTGACGCGCGATATGCGTCGGCCGGTGGGTTTAACCTGCGTGGTGTCTTCATTAAGACGGCGACGATTCATCAGCGACGCATACATATTCGTATCTGCTGCAGCGGNGACTCTCTGAAGATCGCCTGAGGCTGAGTCGGCGGCGTTTACGATGGAATCTGCCGGAAGCACAACATTCTGACCACGAGTAGGTTTCTTAACCGGCATACGATGGCGCGACGTATAGGATGAACCGGCAGGGCGCGACACAGTGGTGCGGATCGGCTCAGCAACAGTGTCGGCCGTCGATACAGGCTCGCGCGATGAGGATACCGACGAGCCGCGTGATGCCATAGCCGACATGGTCAACAGCATCACGATGGCAAGTATAATATATTGATGAGTTCGACTCAAATTATTGACTCTGATCAGTTTATTCAAAGAAAAGAGGCAACCGCCGGAGATTGGACGAAACGATGCGCGCTTTTCAGACTGCAAAGATAACACCTATCCACGAAATAAACCAACTTAGCACTTGATTTTTTTNNTTCACNCCGACAGATCGNGCGCACTTTGAATGGCACATGTTTCAAAAATTTGTGCATGTATTACATGCGTAATTATATTTTTAGTATTTTTGCGATAAATTTCATGACCAAAACAAAAATGAAAGAAGAACTGAATCTTGATTGGGCAAATCTGCCTTTCGGCTATGTCCGCACTGATTACAACGTTAGATGCTACTATAAAGATGGCAAATGGGGAGAGATCGAGGTGTCTGATTCCGAGAACCTCAACATCCACATCGCAGCCACATCGCTCCACTACGGACAGGAGATTTTCGAAGGAATGAAAGCTTTTCGCGGTGCCGACGGCAAAGTGCGTGTGTTCCGCATGCGCGACAATGCAGCCCGCATGCGCGAATCGGCTCTGGGTCTGAAAATGGAACCGGTGCCCGAAGATCTTTTCTGTGAAATGGTAGAGAAAGTGGTTCGTCTCAATGAACGCTTCATCCCCCCCTACGGCAGCGGAGCATCCCTCTATATCCGTCCGCTCGAAATCGGCATGAGCGCATCAGTGGGAGTGCGCCGCTCGTCGGAATATCTGTTTCTGATCCTCGTGAGTCCCGTAGGCCCGTATTTCAAAACAGGATTTTCTCCTACAAATATCTGCATCATGCGTGAATATGACCGCGTGGCTCCCAAAGGCACAGGCCGATGGAAAGTGGGCGGCAACTATGCGGCCAGCCTCGGCGCCGGAGAGCGCGCCCACGAGCTTGGCTATAGTGCAGTGCTTTATCTCGACCCCAAAGAGAAGAAATATCTCGACGAGTGCGGACCGGCCAACTTCTTCGCCATAAAAGACGGCAAGTATATCACACCGGAATCGGAATCGATCCTCCCCTCGATCACCAATGTCAGCCTGCAACAGTTGGCCACCGACATGGGCGTAGAGGTGGAACGCCGCCACATCACCGTCGACGAACTCGACCACATCGAAGAAGCAGCCGCATGCGGTACGGCCGCCGTAGCCTCACCTGTAGGCGAGATCGACGACCTTGACACCGGCAAGAAATATATCATAGCCCGCGATGGAAAGCCGGGACCGATCACCACGCGTCTCTACAACACCCTGCGCGGCATTCAGCTTGGCGAAATCGAGGACACTCACGGCTGGAACACCATAATCGAAATCTAATGGACTATCATCAGATAATTGACAAATATTATCCCGCAGGCAGCCGCCTGCGGGATATTTATTTGAGCCATTGCACGAGCTTGGCCCGCGAAGCGCTCGAGATCAACAGCCGTTGCAGCCTCGGACTCGATCCGGAAAAAGTGACAGCCGCCGCCATGCTCCACGATATCGGTATCTTCGCCACAGACGCACCCGCAATAGAATGCTTCGGATCAGAACCTTATATACGCCACGGCATAATAGGCCGCGATCTACTGCTGGCCGAGGGCGTAGAGCGGGAAATAGCCGAGGTGGCTGCGCGACATACTGGGTCGGGGCTGACAGCTCAGGAGATTATCGATGCAAACATGCCGCTCCCGCCGGAGGATCTATGCCCACAAACCTTGCTGCAGCGACTCATCTGCTATGCTGACAAGTTCTATTCCAAGTCGGGCGACATGAAGCGGAAGCCGTTTGAAAAAGTAAGAGCATCGATGGCCCGGTTCGGTGAAGGCTCACTTGCGCGTTTCGACCGTCTGCACCGGGAGTTTAATTTTTGATTTCATCACAAAGGATCTTTTGGGCTGAAATCACATAAATTTAAACAGTTTCTAATACTCGTTAGAGATCGCTGACGGCAAAGCTCGGACACGCTTTGGCCGCAAATTCGTAGTGACCGTGGACAGTGGCGCGGGGATAGCGACGCCGCAGATCCGCCACGATCTCACGCAAGGCCTTGCGTTGAGCCGCAGTGCGCGTGTCCTTCGGCTTCATATTCTTATCGCATCCGCCGATGTAGCACACCCCTATCGAATGACTGTTCTGGCCCGAGCAGTGAGCGCCCACCACCGTTTCGCTTCGTCCCGGCTCTACCGTCCCATCTAGCCGGACCACATAGTGATAGCCTATCATCTTGAAGCCACGCTGACGATGCCATTGGTCGATTTGTGCCGCCGTAACGTCGCGTCCTTCAGGCGTTGCCGAACAGTGAAGAATGATTTTAGTGATCTTACGCGGGTTGGCGTCCTGTGTGATTTGTGTTTTCATAAGTTGATTATAATTTTGAGGTTGACACCACAAAATTACAATCATGCCGGCCACTATTTATGCGAATTTATCGTATCCCATCCGGAGGAATACACCACTCTGAACATATTATCCTTTCCTTCAGGCGAAAGCACGAACATAGCTTCGACACCACTACATCCATCGATCATATCCAAGGCCTTTTCCATGGGCATAGCCATGCATGCGGTGGCAAACGCGTCGGCCTCCATACACGACGGAGCTATCACCGTGGCACTCAAGATCTCCGACTGCGCCGGCCGACCGCTCTTTGGATCGATAGTATGCCATGCACGTCCTTGCGACGTCTGACGATAGTTGCGATAGTTGCCAGAAGTGGCGATGCCGCAGTCTGTCAGAGCAATCACCGACAAGGCATGATGCTGAAACGACATCACGCCCTCGACCGGCGCATCAATCTGTATGTGCCAATCCTCGCCGTCGGGATTCACCCCTCGGAGGGCAATCTCTCCTCCGATCTCCACCATATAGCTCTCGACACCGTTGCGATGAAGCATCTCGCCGACAAGATCCGAACCATAACCTTTGGTGATGGCGCTGAAATTGAATTCGGTAGCGGGGTGACATTTCACAATATGATTACGCTCGATGCGACAACGGTCAATGCCCACGCGCATCAGGGCGCTGTCAATCTGAGCATCAGTAGGCGATCCGCCGCCATCTTTATATCCAAACCCCCAAAGATTGACCAGAGGAGCCACCGTAGGGTCAAACGCACCGCCACTGAGGCGGTTGACTTTCTGCGAAGCGAGAAACACCCGACTAAGAAGCGTATCGATTGCAGGCGACTCCCCACGATTGATCCGCGAGATCACCGAGAGCGAATCGAAAGGAGAGAGCGAGTGCTCCACCTGTTTCATAACNGTCAGGATTGAATCGGACAGATCCTTCGACGAGCAATAGGTGATATTATAAGTGGTTGCCCACACCGAGCCGGAGCAACTGCGGTAGGACTCTCCCCTTCCGCCACATCCGGCAAGAATAAACAGACCGACAATCGTCGGGAGAAATATTTTATTTATCATTGACATACCTATTAATAAAGTTCAAAATTAATCATTATTTGCGACTTTATCACATCTTATTTGTTTTTCTATCGGAACCGGTTTAACATTTATTATCGCACTGGTTCATAACAGTTTCTAATATTAGACTAACTTTGCAGAATATAACCACAATCAATATGAGCGAAAATTACCTTAACGAATCTTACCTTTTTCTGGCCGACGGCTTCGAAGAAATTGAAGCTTTGGCCACTGTCGATATNCTCCGCCGCGCCGAAATGACGGTGCGCACCGTTGCTGTAAACACCACCGACAGNTTCACCGTGACCGGTGCACACGGCGTGCCGGTCAAAGCCGATCTGCTGCTNAACGATGTGGCTGTCAGCGACGACACTCAATGGCTCATACTTCCCGGCGGGATGCCCGGAGCGACCAATCTTGCAGCAAGTGCCAAACTAAACGAGATGCTCAAATCCCACCATAGCCGTGGCGGAAAAATNGCCGCAATATGTGCGTCGCCGGCCGTAGTTCTGAGCCCGCTCGGNATCCTCGACGGCAAAAAAGCCACATGCTATCCGGGCTTCGAAAATATCACGTCGACCGAAGCCGAAATGACAGGCGAACCCGTGGTGACAGCCGGCAATGTCATCACAGCCAACGGCCCGGCCAACACCCCGGCCTTCGCACTGGCCATCGTTGCAGCCACCAAGGGCNCGGAAACAGCCGGATCGGTGGCCCAAGGTATGCTCTATAAGGGTTGAANAACGCCCCTATTGTCAGCGATACAATTACTGCGGTTCGAACACCCGGCNACTTATGTTAAAAAACTTTTAGCGCTTGGTGATATTCGAATTGTTTTCCGTAATTTTGTCGCCGAATTCTCAGATTATATATAAATATGTGTGCACAGATCAAAAATCTTGTCATAGTCGAATCGCCTGCGAAGGCAAAAACAATTGAGAAATTTCTTGGCAAGGACTATAANGTCATGTCGAGCTATGGTCATATCCGCGACCTCCGGAAAAAGGATTTCGGNGTCGATATGGGCAAGTCATTTGANCCCGAATATGAAATACCCGCCGATAAAGCCGAACTGGTCGACGAACTTAAGAAAGCGGCCAAGAACGCCGAAATGGTGTGGCTTGCTTCCGATGAGGACCGCGAGGGAGANGCNATTGCCTGGCATCTCTACGAGGTGCTCGGGCTGAAGCCGGAAAACACTCGTCGTATCGTGTTTCATGAGATCACCGAACCGGCACTCCGCAACGCTATAGAAAATCCGCGCGACATCGACTTAAATCTCGTCGATGCGCAGCAGGCACGCCGCGTGCTCGACCGCATAGTCGGCTTCGANNTGTCGCCCGTGCTCTGGAAAAAAATCAAACCGGCCCTATCAGCCGGCCGCGTGCAGTCAGTGGCTGTGCGTCTGATCGTTGAGCGCGAAAACGAGATCAAGCGCTTCGTTGCCGATCCCTATTTCAGAGTAACAGCGATATTCTCCAACGCCGAGGGTCAGCGTATGCGCGCCGAACTCTCCCACCGTATATCCGACGAAAAAGAGGCCAAGGCATTTCTTGACGATTGTCTCAACGCCGGATTCCGNGTGACNGATGTCACCGTGAAACCGCTGAAAAAATCGCCTGCGCCTCCTTTCACCACCTCCACGCTCCAGCAGGAGGCTGCGCGCAAGCTCGGATTCACAGTGACGCAGACCATGCGCGTGGCCCAGCGACTGTATGAAGATGGNCACATCACATACATGCGTACGGACTCTCTCAATCTTTCGGCCATAGCACTGAAATCGATAGCCGCCGAAGTGAAGAAAAACATCGGGCCGGAATATCTTCAGGTGCGCCACTACCACACCCGNTCGAAAGGAGCGCAGGAAGCTCACGAAGCNATTCGCCCCACATACATCGAAAAACATGACATCGAGGGATCATCNGCAGAACGNCGACTCTATGCCCTGATCTGGAAACGCACCATNGCATCGCAAATGGCCGATGCTGAAACAGAGAAGACCACAATCGAAATAACACCGTCGACGCGTTCGGAACATTTCAACGCCGTGGGCGAAGTGATCCGCTTTGAAGGCTTCCTGAANATCTACGGCGAATCGTCCGACGATCCGTCCGACGACTCTTCGACCGATTCTTCAACGCTTCCAGCCGTTGAACGCGGTCAGGAGCTCGGCATGGTTGAAATGACCGCNACCGAGAAATACTCCCAGCATCCTCCACGCTTCACTGAGGCCACACTCGTCAAGAAGATGGAAGAACTGGGCATCGGTCGCCCTTCGACCTACGCTCCGACCATCTCGACTATCCAGCAACGAGAATATGTGGAAAAAGGTGATCGTCCGGGCGAAAAACGCTCTCTGGTGATCTACACACTTGCCGACGGCAAAATAAAACGCACCACTTCCACCCAGACCATCGGAGCAGACAAAAACAAACTGATCCCGACCGATATAGGCGTGGTGGTCAACGACTTCCTCACGGAGCATTTCCCCAACGTGCTCAATTTCAATTTCACAGCCGANCTTGAAGAGAGTCTNGACCAAGTGGCCGAGGGCAACGCGAAATGGCAGAATGAGATAGGCAATTTCTACGACGTTTTTCATCCGGAAGTGGAAAAAGCCAACGAAATGCGCCTCGAACACAAAGTGGGCGAGCGTATACTCGGCACTCATCCCGAGANTGGCAAACCGGTTTCGGTCAAGATCGGACGCTTCGGTCCGGTGGTGCAGATAGGCGACAGCGGTTCGGACGAAAAGCCTCAGTTTGCATCGCTTCATAAAGACCAATCGGTGTTTGACATCACTCTCGAAGATGCTCTGAAGCTCTTTGAACTACCCCGNGAGTTNGGCAACTTTGAGAACGAACCGGTCACCGTAGCAGTGGGTCGCTTCGGCCCCTATATCAAACATGCGGGTAAATTCGTGTCGATTCCTCAGGGTCTTGCGCCTCTATCGATCACTCTCGATGAGGCCATAGAGCTTATCAATGATAAACGAAATGCCGACAGCAAGCGTATAGTCAAGACATTTGACGATGATCCCGATCTTCAGATACTCAACGGCCGCTATGGGGTTTATATCGCATACAAGAAGCAAAACTACAAAATACCCAAAACCGTTGAAGATCCCTCGCAGCTCACCCACGAGCAATGTATCGAGATCATAGAAAACCAACCGCAGAAGACCAAACGGACTGCGGCAAAAAAAAGCCCGGCCAAAGCCTCGGCGCGAACTAAAAAATAATCATCTACCACTCCCCCTGCACTCACCCGCCCCATGCCTTCAAAAGAGAACAAACGCCAGCAGCAGTCGCGTCCGCGTTTCAAGCCGGATGTGATAAAGACATTTACAGTCGGACAGCCCTCAACGCTACTTGAATTTGTAGCGTCGAAGTTGCCTGAGCTAAAACGCACACGGCTCAAACAGATGCTGGCCCACAATCAGATAGCTGTGGGCGATCTTCCGGCGAAGCAGTTTGACCACGCTCTGATGGAAGGGGATACGGTCAAAGTCAATTTCGTGCGCGAGTTCAAGGTGTTTCGCCATCGTCGCCTGCGGATTGTCTATGAAGATGACGATATCATAGTGGTCGACAAAGGCTACGGCCTGCTGTCGATGGGCAATGACAAAGAGAAAGAATCAACAGCCTACGCTATCCTGCGCGACTATGTCAAATGGTCCAATCCGCTTAACAAGATCTTTATTGTCCATCGCCTTGACCGCGACACGTCGGGACTGATGATGTTTGCTAAAAACGAGCAGGCTAAACGCACGCTCCAACACAACTGGAACAATATGGTGCTCAACCGCAAATATCTTGCAGTGGTGGAAGGTGTGCCCGAACAGGAAGTGGGGACTATCAGGAGTTATCTTGTGGAAAACAACAAATACGAAGTGTATTCCACCGACGATCCGGCGAAAGGTCAGCTTGCAGTGACCCGCTATCGCACCCTCGCTGCCGGAAAGCGATTCGCTCTGCTCGAAGTGGAGCTTGACACAGGCCGTAAGAATCAAATACGCGTCCACATGCAGGATCTTGGCCATCCGATTTCGGGCGACCGCAAATATGGTGCATCTTCAAGCCCGGCACGCCGGCTCTGTCTCCACGCCCAAACGCTGCGTTTCATCCACCCCACCACCCGGAAAGAGATGAATTTCACCACTCCGGTTCCGGCATCGTTCGCATCGCTTTCAAGGCGTTAATCGTTGCGGAAGAGCGACTTGAAAGCCAGCGAAGTGTCGTTGATCATAGATTTGGCCGGTGTGACGATAGGATGTATATAATCATCCTCCCCGGGCGAGAACACATTGAGCTGTTGCTTATTGCAGACCACGTCAAGACGGGATGGAAGAATCATCGGTTCTCCGTCGATATGCGCCGGACCCTCGTCAGCTCGTTCGAGCGACAGATGGTCAGTGCGGAAAGTGTGGATGAGCATATTTTTTTCTATNGTTCCCGCCATCAGATCGAGGCCTACGAGTGCCGTGGTCAGGATGTTGCCGTAATGTATAATAGTCACATCAAGCAATCCGTCGGTGATCGAAGCATGAGGCGCTATGTAGGCATTATTGCCATACTGCGAGGCATTGCACACGGCCACCACAAAAGCTCTGTCGGTGATCACCTCGCCATTTGCCCTNATCACATATTCTTCAGGCTTAAACGACAGATATTCATGAAACGTGTTTTTGATATATGTCATCTTGCCACGATGTTTCGACTGAGCGAACTTATGGCTCACGGCGGCATCAAACCCCACACCAAAAGTGCAGAAAAACGGACGGCCGGCCACGGTTCCATAGTCTGCGCACTCCTTTCGTCCGGCAGCAATCACATCAAGCGCACCATAGAGATCGACCGGTATGTTCAGGTGGCGTGCAAGCCCGTTGCCTGACCCACAAGGAATGATTCCGAGTGTCACGTCGGTGCCACACAGCGCGGTGGCCGTTTCGTTGATCGTGCCGTCGCCTCCGGCGGCAATCACAATATCATATCCATCGCCTACTGCCTTGCGCGCAAGNTCAGTGGCATCGCCTGCACATTTCGTCGACACATTATCAACCACAATNCCCACTTCAGCAAGACGAGTGCTCACCTTTTCGGCAAGACCCTGTTTTTTCCCGGTTCCTGAAATCGGGTTAATAATAAGGAGTGCTTTCTGATCTTTCATCGGGTTAGTCTATAGTCCAAAATTTTATGATCGAATTGAATGGGAGAATCGGGAAAGAGAGANTCCATCANGCCGGAATCGACGAGCTCGTCTTTCGGTCCGTCGACAATCGTACGGTCGGGGCGAAATAGCCACAGACGGTCGGCCACGGTCAGAGCATCGGCAATATCATGCATGCTNAGCAGGATCGCNTTGTTGAAATCCCGGGCAAGCGATGAGAGCAACCCAACGGTTTCAAGACGCGCGGCCACGTCGAGAAACGATGTCGGTTCATCAAGAATCATCACCGGTGTCTGCTGGGCGAGTGCACGNGCAATCATGGTTTTCTGCCGCTGTCCGTCGCTGATATTTGCCATATAACGTCCGGCGATAGCACTGATNCCCACAGCCTCCAACGCTTNGTCGACAATGAGGCGATCGTCGGAATTCAATCGACCGAAGAAGCCGGTATAAGGCTGTCGGCCGATCCCCACCACTTCCCTGACCGTNAGCGCTCCGGCATTAGTGCGTTCGGTNTGGACNACGCTGATAGCCCGGGCCACCTCGCCGGCCGATAACTTCCGCATATCTCTTTCGAAGATCCTGACACCGCCGGCCAACGGTTCCTGCTGGCGCGACAGAGTGCGAAGCAACGTGCTTTTACCGACACCGTTTGCGCCAAGCAACGCCGTAACCATACCATCNCGCAACTCCAGNTTTAATCCTGAAGCTACGACGATCGGATCCCGGCTGCGACTTCCGCTATAACCTATCGTGAGATCCTCGGTAGTGAGTACGGCTTTATCACTCATNTTTCTNTCAGTCNAANTATAATAATCGTCGGCGATTGATGATNACATATATCACGATCGGCACTCCGATCACCGGGGTTATGGCATTGATCGGTATCACTCCCGTNGTGGCCGCTCCNACTGAGAGCCATGCGCAGAGNAGCGCTGTCGCTGCCCCACACAGAGCGGTGGCCGGGAGNAGNGAAGNGTGNTTGGATGTGCGAAGAAGCAGACGNGTCATGTGTGGNACAATCAGCCCGAGAAAGGCTATCGGTCCACAAAACGCAGTGACCACAGCTGTCAGTAATCCGNTNACGAGCAACAACATAAGTCGTACGCGACGCATATCGACACCCACACTCGCCGCATAGCGTTCGCCNAGCANCATNGCGTTGAGCGGCTTCACAAACAGCATCGANATCACCACCAAGGGCAAACATATANAGGAAAANATCGCCGNNCGTCCGGAAGATCCTCCTCCAAACGAGCCAAGACCCCAAATGGTAAAGGAGTANACGCTGTCGGCCGANGAATAATAGTTCAGTAGCGAGATGGCGGAGGAGGAAAAGTAGCCCACGAGAATGCCGGCAATCAATAGCATCAATGCCGATCCGACCACNCGCGAGAGGAGCAGCAGAAGCATCATCACCATCAANGCGCCCAGGAGNGCACCGATCATAATGCTCACATANCGCCCCANNCCCGGTCCGATCATTCCTCCGAAAAACAACACTACAACAGCAACACCGAGCGATGCTCCGGTCGAAATTCCGAGTATCGACGGTCCGGCNAGAGGATTATTGAAGCATGTCTGAAGCAGCAGNCCGGCCACGGCAAGCGCACTGCCGGCCATGGCAGCCGTGACAGCCATAGGCACTCTTGTTTCCATAATNATAATGCGCCACGACTCCTTGGCTGTTTCACCNCCGGTNAAGACTTTAANCACTTCAGCNGCCGNGATATCAACAGATCCGCANAGCAACACTCCGGCNACNCCGGTNAGGATGGCAACTATCAGCAGCAAAAACACCGCGGGCACTCTGCCGGCGATCCATTTCCGCGATATTTCAAAGCATCCATCCATATAGCCTCATTTACCGCGAAGTCAAACGGTCTGTGTCAGGTTCACCTTGCGCGATGAGCGCGAGCGCAGTGAGTGGCGCAGGGTGCGCAGCGGGCGGGTCAGTGCAAGCCATGCCACGCTCATAAANAGTGGTTTTAGTCCGAGAGNGCNCATGCAACGANGCCACAAAGCGCTATGGATCAACACAAANGCCACTCCCAAAACCACNACAATGGCAGCCGGAATCAGCGAAGGCAGGCCGAGCCACACTGCCAGACCTCCGGCAACGGGCCACAGCCACCACATAAGCGATGTCAGTCCCATTGCGCGGAATGGACCGCGACGCAGGAAGCGCGCCGTGAAGTTGCGACGCTGGCGATACGTGTCGTGCAGATCGGCCGGCGAATGTTCCACTGATTTTACGCGACCGGCGTGGGAGAGCTCGACGGCAGTGTTTTCGCCATCGGCAATCTCGCTCACAAACACATCGTCATCGCCATAATTCAGATTCAGCGTACTGGAAAAACCTTTGTGTTCAAAAAAGAGGCGGCGTGTATAGCTCAGATTGTAGCCTGTGCCCATCAGCGGATTGCGACACAAGGCCGAATTAAGATAGCGGATAGAATGCCATGCGAAATCGAAATCGCGGCGGCGACGGCGACGATCCGTGTCCTCCTCTCCGTCGCCCCACGGCTCGGCATAGCCTATCACCACCTCCCGGCGTCCGCTGATAAGATGGCGCATCATGGCGCGCACCCATAGCGGCGACTCCACGCGGCAGTTGCCGCATGTGAGCAACAGCGCATCATAGCGGGCAGCCTTGATGGCAAGCGTTATTGCAAGCTTACGGCGCGAAAGACTGCGCGAATTTTCGGGCGCGAATGTCATATACAGATTGGGATACTGCATGCTGAGCTCGCTGACAATAGTTTCCGTATCGTCGCCACTCTCATCGTTGACCACTATCACCTCAAGCGGAGCCGGATAGTCCTGATTGAGGATCTGGGGCAACAGTGTTCGCAGATTGGTTCCGTCGACGTGGGAATAAACCACCACCGACACCGGCGGATAGGGCTTCATACGCCCCTGATCCCACGCTTCGACAGCCTCTTCCACACGCATATCGTCGCGGCGGACCCGGCGCGAAACTCGAAGCGTGCGAGGCCACATAACGACGGCTATCACCGTCATACACAGCAACATTACGCCAAGCATGATCCATGCAGCAGGCGACAACTCTATGGAGTAAAACGAAGGGTCAATCATAATTCAGCTGCAAAATTACAAAGAATCCTACAAAAACCCACACCCACGCAAACATTAATTAGCAGGATTATGTCAAAAAATAGTAACTTTGCACACTCATCATCCCCCTCCCCTGTCGCGCATGAATCAGATTAAAGCCGGAGTTATCCTCAATTTCGTCATCATCGGGCTGAACACCATCACGGGTTTGCTTTACACACCTTATATGATGGGATGCCTCGGACAGAACGAATACGGACTGTATTCGCTCGTGGCCTCGATGATTGCATATCTGACCATACTCGACTCAGGGTTTGGAAACGCCGTGATCCGCTACACCGCACGCTTCCGCGTCGAAGGCACGCAGCGACAGCAATCAGAGCTTATCGGCATGGCCATCCTGATCAACATAGGCATTTCGCTTCTGGCCATTGCAGCGGGAATAGCCCTCTATTTCAATATCGACACACTGTTTGATCGCACCATGACGGCCGATGATCTCAGCCAGGCCCGGGTGATGATGATACTGCTGATCATCAACCTCGCCTTTTCGTTTCCGCTCGGAGTGTTCACGTCGATAATCACCGCCCACGAACAATTCATCTTCCTGAAGTCAGTCAACGCACTGCGCATCATCCTGCTGACGCTCACCATCGTAGGACTGCTCTTTTTCGGCTATAAAGCAATAGCGATCGTGGCGGCTCAGACTTCGTTCAATCTGCTCGTGCTTTTGACCAATTTCTTCTTCTGCCGATTGCGACTGAAAGTCACGGTCAGCTTCCGCAACTTCAACTTCCCGCTTCTGCGCGAGATCTCCGTCTATTCGATGTGGGTGTTTCTCGATGCAATCATAAGCCGAATCTATTGGAGCACAGGCCAGTTCATTCTTGGAATGATCTCCGGCACCATAGCCGTGGCCGTCTATTCCGCCGCAATCATGCTCAATCAGATGTATCAAATGCTATCCGGCGCCATATCCGGAGTGTTGCTGCCCCGTCTGTCGAAACTTGCCGCGACCGAAACGACAGGACGCGAAATCTCCGACCTCTTCATCCGCGCAGGCTGCATGCAAGCCATCATCATCCTGTTTGTCGTGTCAGGGTTCATTGTCTTCGGCCAAGGATTCATCGCGCTTTGGGCCGGTCCGGACTACAGCGCCACCTACTATGTGGCCCTCATCTTCTTCCTATCCCAGATACCCTCGCAATTGCAATCCACGGGCATCGCCGTGCTTCAGGCACGCAATCGCATGCGTTTCCGCATCCTCGTATATCTCGGAGTGTCATCGCTCAGTATCGTCGGTCAATACTTCCTCGGCATTCACTTCGGACCGATTGGCGTAGCCGCGGCGATCGGGACAGCACTGTTCATCGGCACCGGACTGATCATCAACATCTACTACGCCCGCTGCCAGCAGATCGACATCGCCACCTTCTGGCGCAAGATAGGCCATCTGGCCATCATCCCCATCCTGCTCACAGCCGCAGGCCTCACCGCCTCGCAATGGGTCGACTTCACCCGTCCGGCCACATTCGCCATCGGCATCACCCTCTTCACCGCCATCTACCTCCCACTCTTCTGGCGCTTCGCCCTAACCCGGGCCGAACGCACCTCCCTCCGCTCCATGCTGCCTCGCCGCCGCTGATTTTCCGCTCCGGCGGCCGCGACCACATCAGCGTCTCGCTCTTCTGAGCAGCGACTTCGCCCATCGGCCGACAGAAAGAACCGACATCGACAACCGGTGGCCACCGGCTCCCGAAATGCGCAGAAGTAACCGGAACGGCTGCTTAATCGAATGATTAAATTTCAAACAGTGGGAAAGCAACCGAGAGTAGTCTTTACGAAAGCGTCTACTGCCTACACGCCCCGCCATAAACGCCCGACCGAACACTATCGAGGCCACCATACTGTAGATAGCCCCATTGTATGCCTCATCTTTCCCGGTAAGCGAAAGCAAATAATCCACAAGACGCAGATCCATATCAAGAGCTTTTCGATCCACCACTTTCACGATGCTTCCCGGAACATCCACCTTATAATGATAAAACGCACCTTCAACGTAGCCTATGCGTCTTTCATGCGACAGGATACGGAACAACACCGCCACATCTTCGCAATAATTGACCCCCTCAGGGAAAGAAACGCCGNCGAAACACTCCCTGCGGATCAGCTTATTACACAGGCTTCCGTGGAGATACGGCTCCGAACGGCCTGAAACGCCATCAATCACCGATATGCTGTCAGCGGCCGCCGGACGTTGCCTACACACCGACGATCCTCTATCTGATTCCGCNACGAAATCACATATCACTACATCAAGATCATCTTCAACGGCCGCTTCATAGAGCGATTCATACATCTGAGGATCGACCCAATCATCAGGATCACAATGAATCACATACTCTCCGGTAGCCATATCCGTGGCATCCTGTCGTGAACGGCTCACACCGCAATTTGAACTGTGACGCAATATCTTTATCTGCCCGTCCCGATCGGGATACTCCGAAGCCACACGCTCAACAACAGCAATACTATCGTCGGGCGAACAGTCATCCACAAAAATAAACTCTAACGCCCCAAGCGTCTGTTCAAACAGCGAGCGGGCACACTTCTCTATATAAGACTCAGCCTTATATACAGGAATTATCACGCTGACTTTGGGAGTATCCATCCTATCTACCGCTGCAACAATCTCAAACTCACTTCACTATTTCTTACCATGACGCATGCGGATCACCCACTCCGTGACACGCGGGCCGACAAGCTGCTTNATACGTTCNCGCCATTTTGGCCAGCCCGACACCCATGAAGCGGCATAATGGTGGATCGACACCGTGCGTGGGGTGATGTCGAGCGTCCGGGCATCGTCGTGGATCGGGCAGAAATAGTCCACCGGATAGATTTTCATTCCGGCCACCTCCTGGATCTGATCCTTCAATTCCAGTCCATATTTCTTCAACTTCTCCGAAGTGTAATCAACCACCGTGGTAAGGTTCAGCGATCCATCCTCTTTGAGAAAATNNAGGGTGGAATAGAAATCCAACATCTCTTCGTAGAAAGGCATACCGGCCGTAGCTCCGAGACCCAATCCGGGAGCCACCCACAACATACCTCCGAGAGCCTCCGACTGAGCTGCCGATTTCTCACATCCCATGAATGGACCGTCAGAAATAATTCGATCCATACTGCGGATCACTTCCACATCAGTGTCAAAATAGAGACCGCCATATTTATTAAGAATCCAAAAGCGGGCAAAATCGCTAACAAACGCATATTTACCCGCCTTATATGCCTCGGATGAGTAGGGCGTCATATGGACATCGAAATTCGACTCATTCCACTCCTTTATCTCATAATCCGGCAAATACTTTCGCCACGACCGGATGCACTTCAGAGCGAGCTTTGGCAACGGCTTCCCGCCGAACCAACAGTAATGTATCACTTTTGGGATGTCATTCATATAAAATCCTTATTTTAGCCCCTGCACGCTAATCTCTACTTATAAGCGCCATTGGAGCAAATATTCCCACAAAGATAACAAAAAAATCAAACAAATTCATTTTCATAAACAAACGGAATATTAAATTTCGGGCACATGATCCCTAAATAATCCCTAAAACACAATATACCCGATAAATATATTTCGCATCCAAGAATTTATTTGTAATTTTACACTGTAAGTAAGTGTTCATAATTCTTTATACTATATGCGAACTTATTTTTTAGAATATTTTGATGCGGAGAGAAGGAGCATAGCGAGCTATGCAACTGAACGACAAGTCAAAAGAGCAAAAAGAAGCCGCAGATAGTATAAAAGATAAATGAATTACTTACTATCGTTTAATTTTGAATACTTACTTAGAGGGTTTGGATTTAAATGATTTTAGCACAAAGCGAGATTTT
>JAAVEX010000069.1 GCA_014801065.1 Barnesiella sp. | reverse complement strand
TTGTTTTACATACTGTTTTAATTCAAACAATATTAGTCTCCGTGTTTATTCAGCAGAAATTCTTAGAGTATGTTTGAGTATAAATGATTTTAGCACAAAGAGAGGTTTTGGGATGATTTTTCAAAATTGAAGATGGAGCAATGCGGGCATTGCGACTGATGAAAGCTTTGAAAAAGCGCCCATAAGGTCCTTTGTGATGAAATCAAAAATTAAACCCCCATTCTTTTATATTTAATTTGGTTTAAATTCAACATACTCTTATCTTTGCAAAAGATATCCCCCTGGCAAACCAATCATCAACGCTATCAAATGAAATCCGCACTAAAACTAATCCTCTCGATCATCCTTCTTTCCGCATCCTCAATAGCTAAATCCGAGGAACCGGTCGTCACACTCTCAACTACGATCCCCTATCAAGGATCATATACATCATCCTACGATCAGGAATTTCAACTCACCGACCACGGACTGACATGGACCGCAAAATGCTTCAGCAACAACAACAGCGCCTGGAACAATATCCGGTGCGGCTCAAAATCATCGGCAACCACGGCAACCATCACCACCGACTTCACGATTTCCGAGCCGATAGCCCGCGTCGAAGTGGAGATCACTCGATATAAAGCCGGCTCAACAAATCGAATGAACTCCATGTCGCTACTCGTTTCGTCCGACGCCGACATGAGCCGGCCCTCTGTCTATACAGCCGATATCACAACCCTCCCTACAGCGGCAGGGGAATCATCCACAATCACTATCGACCTGCCCGAGACCGCTTCAAACCTCTATTATCAGCTTTCGATCTCCATGCCGAAAGTATCGTCGGAAGGTGTCTTTTCCGTCAACTCAATCAAATATTTCGCGCCATCGCCCGAAGAAGTTCCCGGAGTCCATCTTGCAACCCTCAGCTTCACCACCGAAGATGATCTCCTTCCTCACTATGTAGGAGACATGACAATCGCTCCGGGCGGCGAATATTCCGCCTCGGCCACCAATAATCTTGATGGAGCCGACTTCATCGCCGGCGATGCCATTATCAGTCTGGCCAAAGCCGACGGCACTATTCAGCCTCGCTGGTGGGAGTCGAAGACCATCTCTCCGGAGCTGCGGCTCAATCCCGACAACACCATGACAATTTCAATGGCCAACGACGATTGCCGCCTGATCAAAGTAAAATTCCTGCAGGGCAACTCCGCCGAAAGCTATTTCAACGCCATTGACGCCACAGCAGTCACCAACCTCGGCTCGGCATCATTTGCCAATCAGACATGGACCGCCGACCCTTCAACACGCGTAAACCAACTCACATTGACCTTTAAAGACTACTGCCGATGCGGAGCTATCGACATCACCTATGTCAACGAACGCGAATCGATTGCTTCCATCACCGTGACCCCTGCCGACAGCGACTCCCCGGCAGAATACTACAATCTCCAGGGAATCCGCGTGACCAATCTCACCCCCGGACTCTACATAGTCCGTCGAGGCAATGTGACCACAAAAGAATTCATAAAATAGCCCTCGGAAAATCCACTCAAAATCAACCGGTTGACCCGAGGACAACATTTTTTTCAAAAAAAATCACCTTTTTTCCGAACATTTCCATCCCTGCCAATGTTATAATAGTACAAAAAGCAAGATTACTTTTTCCATTGCAAGAAATGTGATAATGATTGGTTTATTATCTAAGCGAGGAGCGTTGTGACAACGGACCTCGTTTTTGTTTTATATCCCCTCCACACTCTCTCATTACCCTCTCTATCCTCTTCCCAATCTGCCCTTCACGAACTCTACCCATTCGCCCACCCGGCATCACTGTCAGGCCGAAGCCTCTCCCCGCCATTCATTCCCCCTTATACAAAACAACCGCCGCCCTCCGGAGCTGATCCGAAAGGCGGCGGTTATGTTTAGGTCGATAAGACTATTATCTTATTTCTGACCGGCCTGCGCGAGGGCACGCTGATAGTAGGCCTCATAGTTTTCGCCGGTCATCTGGCTATATTCGGGATAGGTGTCGAGGATTTTCTTATAGAGCTCAGCCTCGGCAGTGAAATTGCCTTTATGGCGCTGAACGGTAGCTTCTTTAAGAATGCAGTAGGGTTCGAGAGTAGAATTGCCCTTGGCGATCTTTGCAGCTTCCTGGAAAGATTTGATAGCCTCGTCAAACTTATCGAGATTCACATAGCAGTCGCCCTCAAGAGCCTTGCTCGTTGCGCCGATGATTTCATCGTTGCGATCATACTCTTTAAGCAGGTCGAGAGCTTTCTGATACTGTCCGCTCTTGAAATTATAGACGGCAGCCATCAGAGTAGCGTTGTTGCCACCGTCGCCACCATTGCGGGCCGCATCTTCGTAAGCCTTGGTCACCGCAGCCATTTCGGTCACGCGACCGGCCGAATCAAGCTGCATCGACTGCATCTGGAAGGCAAGCTCCTTATTGTCAGCCATACCGTAGGCAGTGTTAGCTTTGTTGACCGAAGGTTTGTGGATCAGATAGATATATCCGAGCACAAGAAGCACCACCACTACAGCAGCGATACCTACATAGAGAATCAGTTTTTTATTGTTCTGAACCTTCAGCTCGGCTCTTGTCAGCGAATCGTTCAGATCGTCAATTTTCGTACGGGTTTCCGTGGTTTCTTTTTTTGACATATCGTTTTTACTATTTGTTTTTTCATGTTACTGTCGAAAAACAGCACCCTCACTGCAGCGTGACGGCTCAAAAACGCTATTTTCCGAATTGCAAAATTAATAGTATTTCCCCGATTTCAAAAATTTTTCCGTCAAATATTGCTATTAAATCGACGATTCGCTATTTTTGTAAACAAAAAAANCATTGAATCATGCCTAACTCAGCCAACGAGAAGAAGAAAAACAACATCGTAGTGACAATCGGACGTCAGTTTGGAAGCGGCGGACGCGAACTCGGNCGCAAGCTCGCCGACCGTATCGGTGCCAGATACTACGACAAGGAACTGCTCAGCGAAGCTGCCCGACGAGCCGGAATGAGNGAGGACTTTTTCCTCAAAAACGACGAGCGCTCCCCGTCGTTCATAAACGGTATTTTCTCCTTTTCATTCGGCTACAATTCGGCAAATCTCTTTTCCGGTTCGACATCGATCAGCGACGACAGCATCTACCGCGCCCAGAGCGATTTCATCCGATCGCTTGCCGACGGCGATGAATCATGNGTGATCGTCGGACGCACATCCGACTATGTGCTCCGCGACCATCCCCACACCGTCAACATCTTTGTCCACGCTCCCGAAGATATTTGCGTTGACCGAATACTCGCACGCGACAAGACCGAAGGCCGGCCCGAATGTTCGCNCGACAAGGCAAAAGCAAGGGCGCGTCGCATAAATAAGCTACGCGCCAATTACTATAATTTCTANACCGACAAGCAGTGGGGGGCCGCTCCGAGCTATGATCTCACATTCGACACCTCNCTTCTGTCGATCGACAAGATCGTTGAGATAATCGTCGAATATATCAATCAGCGTTTTCCGGGAGTGATTTCTGCTCAGTAGAAGCAGCATCGCGGCGGCGCTGACCGTTGATCGCCGAAACGGCAACCATCTGAACAATCGAATTGACGGCCGANACTACCAGAAGTATGCCCGTAAGCATTGCCACGGTTCCGATTATCTCGTCGGGCGACATGAACAGCACCACAACACCGCTCACCACAAAGACCACCGGNACTATATAGAAATACCAGGCCAGATGAGTCGAGCGGTCCACATAGACCATCGTAACNAGCTGATATACGCCAAACAGCACGAGNAGNGCTGCAAACAGATAAGCCAGCAGTCCGATAAACGTNGCNGGATCAATGATCATCCACAATCCGGCCACCACTGCCACAGCCGAAACNACCAGCATCGAAACAAAAGCACATCGACGGCCAAATGTAAGCTCCACGGCTGNCTCAGCCACNTCGGCCTCAGCCTCNTTCACCACGCCCTTGGGCCGGGGAAGCTTGCCCGACAGACCGCGCACGGCAATATAGATCTCATAGGCAGCAGGCACAAGCAGCACAAGNCCCAGCGCTCTCACGAGCCACTGAAACAAAGAGTTCTCGCCATGCCACATTATAAACAACACGCCGACCACTGCCGTCAGCAGTATCGTCAGCCAATCTGTGAATTTCTGTTTCATAATTATAAACGGTTGAATTTACGGGGTTCTTAGAATATGTACGGATTTAACTCCGGACTTACACCTACATTATAGTAATTATCTACACCCCTAAATTGTTCAGTGGACCGTGCCGATTATTCAGCAGCANGCCGCACCGATGGCAAAACCAACCGAATAGAAAAGCATAAGCAATGATGTCATGGCCAGCAATGGTGTCAGCGCGTGCCCCTTGCGGTGAGGCATCACGAANCGTATGGCCAGATGCAACGCCAGATAGANCACCGGCACAGCCATGGCCCATCCCGGAAGNTTNATCCACANCGGCATCATCACCGCCACGGCCACCAGTCCGTTGAGCAGATANAGCAACCGCATCGCTCCGCTTCCGAGCATCACCGCNAGAGTGCGNTTCCCGACGGCCGCATCCGCTTCGCGGTCACGATAATTATTAACGATCAGCACATTGGCACCCATAAGNCCTGCCGACAGGCCGCTCATCACCACGAATCCGGGCATCTCGCCCGACTGCACGTAATAGGTGAGCGTCACCGGTATCAAACCGAAGAAACAGACCACGGCCACCTCGCCCAGCCCGTGACGCGACAGCGGGTAGGGACCGGCGCTGTAGGCCATCGCGCCAAGCGCTATAANGATTCCGGCCGGCAACAGCCACCACCCGCCATAGTAGATCAGCCCACATCCGATAGCACACGCCACCCCAAGAGTGATCAGCGTGGCCCGGAGCATAGACTTCGGCGTGAGATCCCCCTCGGTCACCCCGCGGCGCGGGCCCTCGCGCCCCGGCTTGTCAAGACCGTCGCGGAAATCAAAATATTCATTGGCGAAATTCGAGGCTATCTGCGCCAGGAATGCAAACCCGAAGCAGAGCGCCACAGGCACAGCCTTAAACGTATGGGCATACACCGCCAGCCCTACAGCCAGAATCACTCCGGCAAGCGACACCGGAAGGGTGCGCAAGCGCATCGCCTCGATCCAGCATCCCAATTTATTTCTTTTCATTTCCCTTTTTTGTTATTAATGAATCAGTCAGATTGAAGCAGCGGCGCACGGCGGCCGTTATTCGCTCGGCATCCTCACCTCCTCCGCGCAAAATGGTCAGTATACGTCCCACATACTCATCCTTTCCGGGCAGACCGCAAAGAGCAGCCACGTTACACGACGACAGCATAGACTTCTGATTATAAACGCGCAATATCGCCTCATAATCGCCATTGTTGCGCATACGGTTAAACTCCCTCACAAACCCGTCGTAGAGCCGACGAGGNTTCACCTCCTTGATCAACTGCGAGATATGATCCTCAAACATTCCGATCGACGAAAATCTTCCATCCACACGATATTCCATCAGTCGCTTCACCCGATAGCGCGTGTGTTGCAACGCCTGGCGCTGAATATCGCCGGCAAACTGACCGAGCAGAGCCTTACGCACCTTGCCAAACACTCTATCTTCGTTCTTGCCCGAATAGTGGGCCACAGCCCGAATGACATCCTCAAGCATCAGGATATTTTCCACCTCGGCCACCTCCGGAACCATCACGCGCCGGCGCCGTAGATAGTCCACTTCNTGACCATCGCGGCGATCGCGGTCCACTATCCCGTAGCTGTCCANCTGATGAAAAGCCGCGAGATCATTAAANGCGCGCGTTGCCTCGATCACCTTGTTGCAGCTCCCCAACGGACGCACGGTGAAATCCTTGAATATNAGCGAATAGAGCTTCATGTCGATCGAATTGCGCGANTCGCCCTCGATAAAAAGNACCGGCTTGCGCGCACCAAGAATCGACGCATAAAGTTCATCGGACAGCGGAGTGTCGGGAGGCAGAAGAGCATAGTCCCACGTGGCGGTGCGCGCATCGTAACTGCGCACCCAGACCACCGAGGCCGCAGTGCGCGTTGCCGCAAAAGCCAGATCGTGAGTGGTATAGACAAACACGCAGTCGGGGCGCATCAGCTCAACGCGGTTCCACACCGCCTGCATGATCGTGGGGTGGAGAAACATCTCAGGCGCATCGACAAACACCACCGAATTTTTCGGCGCATAGCCGATCGCCGCAAGATAATATATCACGGCCTTTTCGCCCGCCGACAGGCGCACCGCCGAATAGCGGTCATCGTCGGCCTCCTCGGCATTATCAGCCGGCCTGCGCGCAAACAGCATCGATCCGCCCCCTATCATAATCTTATTGTCGGGGAAAATCTCCTGCCACGCTTTAACCACCTCGTCGAGATGCGTCGGTGAGAGCCGTACTCCGCCCGACTTTCCCGAACTCTTCACATCATCATCGCGGTGAAGCTTATAGTCAAGCAGGTTTATCATCTCATCGCGCAGCAGCAGCCAGATCAGACGTTCAAGAAGCGTCGTAGCCGAATCCGGATTCATCATGGCCGATTCAGCCGCTTTCACATACAGGCGATCGATCACCGAACGCGACGATGCCGATGGCTTGCCGCGCTCGAATAGAGCCGTCAGAGCAGAAAGCGTAAACGCGCCGTCGGCCAGATCCGAAGCCATACGCGCCGCAAAGCGGCTCTTTCCCGCTCCGTTGGCCCCGACGATCACCATGCGTTGTGGCGGATCTTCGATAGTCAGCGCGCCCCCTGCAGTGAGAGGCGGCAACGTCAGCCACCGCGCGCTCATGAGTCGAAATCTCCCTTACCGTCTCTTACCACCCTCGGGTCGCGGCTATCAGTAAGGTCCACGATGGTCGACTGGCGATAATCGCCCTCCCCGCCATCAATCATCAGATCGACGTCGATCCGCTGGGCCAGAAGCGCTATCTCCTCGGGCATCACAATCTCATCCTCAGTCATTTCGCCCACCGGNAGCGACGTTGACAGCAGCGGATTGCCCAAAGCCTCGGCCAGCGCACGCGCGATAGCATTGTCGGGCACTCGCACTCCCACTTCGCGTCGGCCCTTAAACGCCTTGGGAAGCGTCGTTGCCGCCGGAAGGATAAACGTAAACGGACCGGGGGTAAACTGGCGCAAAATCGAATAGGCGGCATTGTCGATGCGGGCATACTCGGATGCCTGCGAAATGTCGCTGCACACGATCGATAGAGAGTTTTTCTGTGGATTGAGCCCCTTTATCTGACACACCCTGCGGATTGCGGCCGAATTGAGCGCATCGCAGGCTATAGCATAAAGCGAATCAGTAGGATAGACTATTACGCCACCCTTTTTCACCACATCGACGGCCTGCTCTATAAAGCGGTCGTTGATCGAACTGGGATATATGCGTAGGATCTGCATAGAGTTATATTATTTACGATGCAAATATAAAGAATTTATCCCTCGCCCACAACGATTCAGCCTCAGTTTATCGCCTAATCGCCGAAATGCGTGGTGAGCATCGCCACGAGTTCATTGCGGTCGTGGATCTTGATCTCNTTGGAGGAATAGTCGATCAGNCCTCGCTGCTTCATCGATTCGAGCGTGGCCATAAACGATGANCGCTGCACCCCGAACATCGAATAGAGATCGCGCTGGCGCACCGACAGAGTGATATCCGTGCCCGAGCGCTGCGTCAGAGCCACGATCCAGAACGCTATNCGCTCATCGAGCGAGCCGGCCGTCAGTGCGAGCACTCCGTTGAGCGACTTCTGCGCGCTGACCGACAGCATGTTGAGATAATTAAACATAAACACCGGATCACAGTTAAGAAGCTTCACATAGTCCGTCTTCGCTATCTGCATGATCCCCGTAGGTTCAAGCGCCGTCACCGTGCAGGGGTAGATCGGTGTGCGGCCAAAAAGAAATTCCGGCGCTATCACATTGGGCGCTTTAAGCGTCTGCGACACCGACATCCGTCCCCCCGGATTTGTCACCACCGACCGGCAGCTCCCCGAGATCACAAATTTTATATGCGTACACGCCTGTCCGGCATCAACCACCTTCTCACCCTCAAGATATTTCAAAAAGTGAAACTTGGTTGTGCCTACCACCTCGGAAAGCTTCGAATAGCTCACTCCGCTGAAAAGCGGCAGCGCCATCAATATTTCATACATCGAATCCATATTCGCTCTTATTTCAGAAACGGTTAACAGGGCTGCAAACGCGACATCCCTCGCATAGACGCGACACACCGGCGCAACCCCTTACATATACATATTTATATTATAATACTACACTTAAACGCGCGCCCGGCGAATATGGTTCCCGCAACTCCCCTCCATTAACATTCATTTACCATTCACCCGCGCGCCTTACGATAGAGCTGCGCCGAATTGATCGTGTTCTGCCACGCAATGTAGGCAGCCGGAGCCACCGAGCTCAGCGGATCAAGATAGGTAAGCGCCAGCCATATTGCGAGCACGGTGTTTTTCTGACCCAGTCCCTGCGCTCCCGATATGCGGTCGCCATAGCGGTAACCTATCCGCCGGCCTATCCAGAATTGCGCCACACACACCCCTCCGGCTCCCGCCGAAAGCCACAATATATCCACGATCCGCGATGCCGGCTCAGCCATTATGAAACTGACCGACCGCCCCACCACGATCAGCAGAGCCACAGCCCACAGATAGAACGACAGCGACTGATGTTCGGCAATAGCATGACACACCCTCGGGCTCAACACTCTCATCGTCAGAGCCACGGCAAGCGGCCCGAGGATCAGAGGAGCCACATGGCCCATAATGCCCGCCGTTGCGGCCACAGGATCAACCGCTTCAACCGATAGCCACGCAAGCAGAAAAGGAGCGCTGACAGCCACCACCACATTGCTCACGAGCGAATAAGCCACAAGCTTGCCCACATTGCCGCCAAGCATCCCCGTAACCACAGGGGCGGCCGTCGCCGTAGGGCAGAACACACAGATAAACAAGCCCTGAGCCAGCGTCAATCCAAGAGGCCTGACAGCCAAATAGACCAGAACCGCACCTGCAATCTGCACCCCGAGCAGCATCCATATCATCCGCGAAAAACCGATATGGCGCGGATCGATACGGCAAAACGTCACAAGAAGCATCACGAATATGAGCCACGGTGTGAGAAACGCCACACTATCTATATAATCATGGAGCAACACTCCAGCAAGCATAGCGATAGGCAGCATCCATGGCTTGATCCGCTGCCGNAACATCTTTCCATTCATAAGCNAATAAATTTNCTGCTGCAAAATTACCGCTTTTTNGNCATNCCGCTGCAGAAAAAANGACAAAAAAAGAGCCCGCATCCGGGTGGGCGGGCTGCGGGCCGAGAAGGTTATCGTATCATCTGATTCATCTTGACTTTTTAATAACGTCAGCAAAATGCCTTCTCATGCTTTTACAACGCACCCCACACCCAAATGGTTCACCCGACAATAAAAAAACTATACGCAAGCGTTCAATTATTTTTTTTATACGCGGAAATTATTTTACTAACTTTGCGACCCAAAACCATTAAAAATAAGACAACAATTAAAAATAAGACAACAATGGCCGAACTGACCCGACGNAANCCCATAGCCACCGCCCTGATCATCTACTTCGGCGCAAACGCCATCGGACTAATCAACGACCTGATCACATTCAACATCGAACTCACCGACATCGAAACCGCCTCAACCACCATGGCAATCGGNATGTTCGTGTGGACNATAATCTACCTNCTCAGAGCAACTGCCGCCGGCGCGCTCATCTTCAGACCCCAAGTAGAAATCACCCCGGCAGGACGCATCGGAGCCTTTGGCCTCACCCTGATCTCAGCCTTCCAGCTCATCGACACAATCCTGGTGATATTCACCCGCACCGACCTCTTTTCNGGCGTAAGCCCCTACATGCCCATCCTGATCCCCGCAGNCTCNGCCATCATGATAATCGCCATGACNACAGGNCTCAACACAGCCCCNTACCTCAAAGTGACCGGTGCGATCACCTGCGTCCCAAACATCATATCCATCCTCCTGCTGCTCGGCATCGAGCAGAGCGAACGCGAGATCATCATAGCCGCAAGCGTGATCTCACTCATACTCTACATCGCCGCCATCACAGCGTCACTGATCTGGGCCCGCTCATCACCCTCCGCACCCGACAACCAATACGACCACTAAACGACTACTAAGAAAAGATTTTACGCGAATTTTTTGTTCAAATTGAAGATATTATATAACTTTGCAAAGTTTTTTCAACCCCTATTGCAACAGACGTGGGAAAATTTACTGAATATAAGATTCCTTTAGCAAGCATGCCCCAAGGCGAGCAGAGCTTCGAATTCCATCTGGGCAAAACCTTTTTCAGCAACATGGAGAATCCCGACATCCACGATGCCGACCTCGATGTGGCGCTGACGGTAGTGCACAAATCGGACCTATATCAGTTTGACTTCCACATCACAGGCACTATCACACTCATCTGCGACCGCTGCCTCGACGATTTGGTCATGCCCGTCGACACCACCTATAGCATAGCCGTGAAATATGGCGACGACTATAACGACGACAACGACGACCTCCTCGTGATCCCGTATTCAGACAACTATCTAAACGTTGCCTACATGATCCACGACACCGTCGCCCTGACCATCCCGATCAAACACGTCCACCCCATGGGGAAATGCAACCGCCAGATGAGCGCCGTGCTGAAAAAACATCGCGCCGGAGGCAGCGACGACGACAACGAACTCGAAAACTCCCTCATCGAAGAAATGGACTCGATGGACACAGCTCCCACCGACGACGTTAACGCCACCCCCACCGATCCCCGATGGGACGCCCTCAAATCGCTCAACCGCAACAGCGACGCTGACAGCGACACCGAAAAATAAGAAAACTATCTTGAAATAAAACAAATAATATAATTTAACAAACAATGGCACATCCTAAACGAAAACAATCAAAGACCCGCACAGCCAAGCGTAGAACCCACGACAAAGCAGTAGCCCCCACTCTGGCTATCTGCCCTAACTGCGGCGCATGGCACATCTACCACACCGTTTGTGGCGAATGTGGCTACTACCGTGGCAAAGTTGCCATCGAAAAAGCCGAAGTTGTCTAACACACACTTCCGCAAGGCTTGCTGAACCGACTGCTATTCTCCGGAGCCCCACCGACAGCCGAAAGGCGTCAACGAGTGCGCCCGGAGGATCGTTGTCGTAACCATCTATCAACAATCACACATATCTTTCTCTAACAATGCCTAATGCAAGAATATCGGGAGTAGCATCCTACGTGCCCGACGACATACTCGACAACGAAATGCTGTCGAAAATGGTAGACACCAACGACGAATGGATCACCACCCGCGTCGGTATCAAAGAACGCCGAATCCTCAAGCTCGAAGGCGAAGGCTCATCCTACATGGGCATACGCGCAGTCAACCGTCTGCTCGAATCAACCGGCACTAAGCCCGAAGAAGTCGAACTCCTCATCTGCGCCACTTCAAACCCCGACTACCGATTCCCCTCAACCGGCTCTGTCATTGCACATGGTTGCGGTCTCAAAAACGCATACGCCTACGACATCCAGGCTGCGTGTGCCGGTTGCATCGTAGCTCTTGAAGATGCCGCCGCCTACGTCAAATCAGGTCTCCGCAAAAAAGTGGTCATCGTGGCCGCCGAAAAAATGTCGTCGATGGTCAACTACGAAGACCGCGCCACATGTCCCCTCTTTGGCGACGGCGCTGCTGCAATGATGATCGAACCCACCGACGAACCGGTTGGTATCATTGACGCAGTGTTCCATGTCGACGGCGTTGGACGCGACCACCTGATCATGCGTGCCGGTGGATCCGTAATGCCAACCACACATGAAACCGTGGACCGCGGCGACAACTTCCTATTCCAGGACGGACGTTTCGTCTACAAACATGCCGTGACCGACATGTACGAATCCACTCTCGAAATCCTCGCCCGCAACAACCTCGACATCGCCGATGTCGACTATCTGATTCCCCATCAGGCCAACCTCCGCATCATCGAAGCCGTTGCTTCCCGCGCCAAGATCGAGCCGGAAAAAGTGCTCGTCAACATCGAATACCGCGGCAACACTTCGGCTTGCTCGATACCCCTTTGCATCGACGAAAACAAACACCGTCTCAAAAAAGGCGACAAGCTCATCCTCACAGCCTTCGGAGCCGGTTTCACCTGGGGTTCAATGTACGTGATCTGGGACCTCTGATCCCCCTCGCGCCCCGACTCTCAATAAAAAAATCAGACACCGATAGCATCTTTTTGGGTGCTATCGGTGTTTATATTATAGAAACGAGAATAATTAACTAAAACCCCATATAAAAAATGAATGAAAATCACAAAGCAGGATTCGTAAATATTGTAGGCAACCCCAACGTAGGCAAATCGACTCTGATGAACGACCTCGTGGGCGAACGCGTCAGCATCATAACATCAAAAGCGCAGACCACACGCCATCGCATCATGGGCATCGTGAACACCCCAGACTATCAGATCGTGTTCTCCGACACCCCCGGCGTTCTCTCCCCGAAATACAAACTCCAGGAATCGATGCTCGGCTACTCCGAAGGAGCACTCACCGACGCCGATATCCTACTCTATGTGACCGACGTGGTCGAAGACCCTACGAAAAACGCCGAATTCCTCGCCAAAGTAGCCAAAGAAAAAATCCCCGTATTGCTGGTGATCAACAAGATAGACCTCGTCAAGTCTCAAGCCGACCTTGAAGCGATCGTAGGCCGATGGAAAGAACTCCTCCCCAACGCCGAAATCTTCCCGACCTCAGCTCTCGAACACTTCAACGTCACCAATCTGATGAGCCGCATCGTCGAACTGCTCCCCGTCTCCGAACCCTACTTCGGAAAAGACGCGCTCACCGACAAACCCGCACGATTCTTCGTCACCGAAATCATACGCGAGAAAATCCTCCTCAACTACGACAAGGAAGTGCCCTACTCATCAGAAGTCATCGTAGAGAAATTCGACGAAAAAGAAGGCGCAATCCACATCATGGCCGTAATCTACGTGGAGCGCGATTCGCAGAAAGGCATCATCATAGGCCGTCAGGGCTCCCGACTGAAAAAAGTCGGCACCGAAGCACGCAAAGACATCGAAACATTCTTCGGCAAACGTGTGTTCCTCGAACTCTTCGTCAAAGTCGAACCCAACTGGCGCAACCGCGAAAACAAACTCCGCTCATTCGGCTACATCGAATAGTCACAGCCTTTTCAAAAAATTTATTATCTTTGCATAATCATAACCATTAGCATAATAATATATAACTACACACATATAACTACACACTATGTCACAGCTCATAGCTATAGTCGGACGCCCCAACGTCGGCAAATCGACACTCTTCAACCGCCTGACCGAATCGCGCACCGCTATTGTCGACGACACCGCCGGCACCACGCGCGACCGCCAGTATGGCAAAGTGGACTGGGGAGGAAAAGAATTCTCCATCGTCGACACCGGCGGATGGGTGGTAAACTCCGACGACATTTTTGAAGCAGAAATCAACAAACAAGTACAGCTTGCCATCGAGCAGGCCGACGAAATACTTTTCGTGGTCGATGCCATGAACGGCGTGACCGACCTCGACGACCATGTGGCCGAAATCCTACGCAAATCAAACAAGCCGGTAATCCTCGTGGCCAACAAAGTAGACTCCAACGACTGGCTCTACAACGTCCCCGAATTCTACGCCCTCGGCCTCGGCGACCCATATCCCGTGTCGGCAATCAACGGCTACGGCACAGGCGATCTGCTCGACGAAGTGATCAAAAAAATGCCTGAAAAAGAGGAGGATGACGCCGAAAGCCTCGACGACATTCCGAAATTCGCCATCGTTGGCCGACCCAACGCCGGCAAATCCTCGATCATCAACGCCTTCATCGGCCAGGAACGCAACATCGTGACCGACGTGGCCGGAACCACACGCGACTCTATCTACACCCGCTACAACAAATTCGGCTTCGACTTCTATCTGGTCGACACAGCAGGTATTCGCAAGAAAACCAAAGTCAACGAAGACATTGAATACTACTCGGTGATCCGGTCCATCCGCGCCATCGAAGCCTCCGATGTGTGCATCCTCATGATCGACGCCACCCGAGGCATCGAAGCTCAGGATGTCAACATTTTCTCGCTCATACAGCGCAACAAGAAAGGGCTCGTGGTCTGCGTCAACAAATGGGACCTCGTCAAAGACAAATCCGAAAAAGCGATCAAACATTTCGAAAACACAATCCGCGAACGCTTCGCACCATTCACCGACTTCCCCATCATCTTCGGATCTGCGCTCACCAAACAGCGCATATTCAAAGTCCTCGAAACGGCCGTCGATGTCTACGAAAACCGCCGTCGCACCGTCCCGACCTCGCAGCTCAACACCGTGATGCGCGAAGCAATCGACGCATACCCTCCACCCGCCAACAAGGGCAAATACGTCAAGATCAAATATATCACCATGCTCAAAGGTGCCCCGATCCCGACATTTATCTTCTTCTGCAATCTCCCCCAGTGGGTCAAAGAACCCTATCGACGCTATCTCGAAAACAAGATACGCGAAAACTGGAACTTCTGCGGAACGCCCATCAACGTATTCATGCGCGAAAAATAACCCATGGAACTGCTCATCAACATCATAGGATATGCCGCCGCCATCTGCATGGTTGGCGGCTATCTGCCGCAGGCCGTCCACACAATTCGCACACGCGACACCGATGGCATTGCTCTCCCCACATTCCTGCTCCTCGGAGCCGGAAGCGTGTTTTTCGTGATTCAAGGCCTATTGCTCGCCAACTGGCCTCTGGTGATCACCAACGCCATCACCACCGTATCCTCCCTCATTGTGTTCGGAATCAAGATCCAAAACGACCGCAAAAAGAAATCATCGAAATAATCCCCAAAAACCAAATCTGTCACATTCTGCCATGAAGATTTTACGAATCGCCGCATCTGCGGCTATCCTCGCCTGCTCGCTCGGAGCCTCAGCCCAAAACGTGGGCTACACCAACCCCGTCAACTCCACCTATCGCTCGCTGGTGTTCAACAAAGGCGACTTCGACTCTCAGTTCTATCGCATTCCGGCCATCACCACCCTCCCCGACGGAACCCTCGTGGCAGTGGCCGACAAACGCATCAACTCGCTCAACGACCTCCCGGGCGACATCGACGTAGTTTGCCGACGATCCACCGACGGCGGTCACACCTGGAGCGACTACATCACCGTGGCTGCTCACGATGAAAACGGTGGCTACGGCGACCCCGCCATTGTGCGCGACCGTCGCACAGGCGACCTGCTCGTTATATCCCTCAACGGACAAGGCCTTTGGAACCCCACTCCCGGACGCATCTGCGTGTCGCGCTCAAAAGACGGTGGCCTGACATGGCAGAAGCCCGTTGACATCAACCCCCAGATTCTCACATCCGACCCTAACGGGAAACAACCCATAAAATGCTGCTCGGCCTTCGCATCGTCGGGCGGAGCGCTTCAGCTCAAAAACGGCCGCATAATGTTTGTGCTCGTCACTCGCCAGGAAGGCGTTGAAGGCTTCCCCTGCTACGCCATCTACAGCGACGACGGCGGAAACACATGGAAAGCATCGGAAATGCCCGCCACACTCAACGGCGACGAATCCAAAGTGGCACAGCTCCCCGACGGCACCGTCATGATGAGCATCCGCAACCGTTTCAGCGGCAATCGCAAATTCTCAATCTCCAAAGACGGAGGCAAAACCTGGACCGAACAGCCCACCGACTTCGCCGAACTCCACGACGTGGCCTGCAACGGCGACTTCCTCTCGCTGCGCTATCAAGGCAAAGACTATCTGATCCAGTCGCTTCCCGCCGGACCGTGGCGCGACAACATCACCCTCTACGCATCGGCCGACGGCGGACGCACATGGCCCTACAGCTACCGCGTGCAGCCCGGCCCGGGAGCCTACTCGGCCCTGACCCTTATGCCCGACGGAAAATCGCTCGGTGTCCTCACTGAAGAAGGCGTTCACGATGTCAACGACCGCCACCATCAGGGCTACCGCATCTGGTTCACAGCCGTCCCCCTATCATCGCTCCTGCACTGATCCCCAAACACTCACACAAAACAAATAGACGCGGTGTGTCAGAACCCTCATCCTGACGCACCGCCCTTTTATTACCATCAGCAAGCCCCCTACAGCAGACCGGCCATATAGACAGGCAGATATACGATCTCATCGGTCACCATCAGATCCTTCGTATGCAGCACAATCGACCGATCGAGATAGGATGCGAATTTTCGCCTGAATTTATTAAGCGATGTCAAAGTGTAGCCATTCGACGATTTCACCTCTATCGGGCATATATTATGGCGACTCGTAACGTGCTTTTTGCGTATGAGAAAGTCAATTTCCATCCGATCCTCAGCATTGTCGCGCGATGAACATGTGTAGTAAAACAACGGATGACCATTGCAACACAGAATCTGAGCAACAAGATTTTCTATTAACATTCCCTTATTGAACTCCAGCTTCCCGCGAAGAATTTTCTCATATACCTTATCTTTTTCCAATTCCCGGGAGTCAAACGCCATTGAAATGAGCAATCCGGTGTCAGCCATATACAATTTCACTTTAGAAAATTCTTTATTAAGAGCTAATCCCACCGATGGCTCCGTTGAATTAAAGCAAAAATTAACAACGCGGCTCTCATCCAACCAAAACATTGGTTCTGCGAAATCTTTCATTCGTGAACCCTTTATGACCATAGCCGGACGAAAACGCTTTTCATGTTGCTGAAGAAGAGCAGGTATATTGTCAAAGATCATCGTCACTTTCGGTGCTGACCGTCCGGCATACTTTGAAATATCATTTCTATACAAAGCCAGTATATTACGCTTCACCGCATCAACATCATTCAGATCTTTTCGCTCTATATACGTCAAAACGGCCTGAGGCATACCTCCGACAAGAAGATAGGCACGCACAACATCCATCATCCGGCGATGCATAGCCTGTCCCATAGGCTTCAACTTTTCATATTGACTCCTAACATAATCATACAGCATATCCTCTCCGATAGCCCACATAAACTCTTCCAAGTCCATGGGATACATATTCATACGCACCTCCTCACTTGGAATCACTATATCGGCCACGTTGCGATTTATGCTTACCAATGACCCTGTCTCGATATAATCGTAGCGACCGTCTGCAACAAGATATTTTATTGCAGCCCGCGCCCTGGGATACATCTGAACTTCATCGAAAATAATCAGCGACTTTCGTTCATGAAGTTTCACCTTCTTAAAGATACTTAATCTCATGAAAAACGTATCCAAATCAGTCAGATAATTCTCGAAAAGGTCAATTATATCATTGGACACATTATTAAAGTCTATAACGATATATGACTCATATTCCCGGCGTCCAAATTCCTCGACAATCCAACTTTTACCTATTCGTCGGGCACCGTCAACCAACAACGCGGTGCGTCCGTTCCAACGTTGTTTCCACTGAAGAATCTTATTGTAAATTTTACGCTTCATATATCACTATTTATCAACTGATTAAATCATCAACGCCACATTTTCAAGGGTATTGAACAGCGGCTAACACCACATTTTCAAGGGTATTGAGTGGTGGCTAACACCACATTTTCAAGGCAAAAATAGAATAAAGTATGATTATCTGCAACAAAAATTCCACTTTTTCATATACAAATCTCGTTGATGAGTCCCTTTACATATGCAATATATCACTCTTAAAAAATCGGAGCATACACACTCGCATAATTTCATGGTTAGTTACTACTCACTTTTTGTGTCGCAAATACGTTGTAATATATAAGCATTTCTTGTAGACCTCGCTATAGAAAACAAAAAAACACCTCAAAAAAGTTCAATTAAATTTTTGAGGCGTTTTTGTGGATTAATTTATTTACATAGCATTGCTATCATCTACATGAAATTGAATGAATCTTGAAATAATATGAATGTCCGGCTTTTAAGCCTCCAATATATTTTGCTTGTGGGGTTGTATTATTGCTATTGACATCAACAGACTCGGCCTTTACCTTTTTGTCAGTATCAGCATCATACACATTTATGAGAACGCTAACCAAACCCTGATTAATTGTTTTTGTAAACTTTAACGTAACGCATGCTTGTCCATGAACATCTGCTTTATCTGAAGTTTTAGTGATCTGTACGGTTGAATCATAGTACGGAACTGGACAAGAATAATTGTCAGCATACGAAAGCGTTGAAATCATGACGCATAGCATTACAAAAATTATTTTTTTCATATCTTGATATTCAAAATGACCAACCAGCCCTATTGATCGTTAAAAAAAAAGACGTGGGCTGCTATGCCACGCCTTTATGTGAAGGTGGTCGGATTACCTTGTGCGAAGATGTGGTATAAACAGCTCCACGTCATATGACGCGGAGACCGCTTTGCCATCTCTTGCGCACAGTGATAAGTTTCCGACGCTTTTCACATGCAAGCAGAAGACATAACGTCTCATTATAAAATTTCACGAATTAATGGCCATTAATTCATTGCAAATTTATAAAATATTTTTATTCCACCAAAACAATAAATAACCCAACAGTTATATAATAAGCAATTTATTATAAGTAAATCGTAAAAAAAAATTTATACTAAGCGGTATGGGCAAATTAAATATCAAGTTCGGATCCAAGAGTAGAATGCACATTTTTTTGCACAAAACCAGGAATCTGTTGAAAAATAATCCACAGGTCTGAAACATTTACCCTTATGGATTAGCCATAGAGTCTAAGCGATATTTAAATGAGGACTGACTATATGAACAGGAAAAAAACACGCCTCTCTCTTATGGGACGAAGTTCCTTTATGAGACTGCATCTTTGCACGGTGACATTGTATAGCACCGCGAATATATTCTTGAGAATATGCATCGACAATCTGTCCAGAAAGTTTGCGATTCTCCAGCCGTCATGTTCTCCGCTGTGGAGATATCAGCGGCGGCGTGTGAATGTCAGGAAACGGTAGGGAGCGCCGGAGCGGGGATCGATCGAATAATCGCCCGTGGCGGTCTGCTCCCATTCGGTCAGATCGAATGCCGGGAAGAATGTGTCGGCATCATCTACCATGGCATCGACCTCGGTCAGATACATCCGGTCTGCTATCTCCATGGCCTGCATATAGATCTCGCCGCCGCCGATCACGAAAGCCTCATCGTCCGACTCAAACGCCAAAACCACAGCCCCCTCGATCGATGGAGCCGTCTCCACGCCCTCGCGGTGCCAGTCAGATTGCGAGGTCACCACGATGTTTCGTCGCCCCGGCAGAGCGCCACCCGGCAGAGCCTCAAACGTCTTTCGTCCCATGATGATCGGGTGGCCCATGGTCAGGTCACGGAATCTCTTGAAATCTTCCTTGATGTGAAACGGCTGATCGCCGCCACGCCCTATCGCGCCATTGCTCGACACGATAGCTATTATATTTATACTCTGGCTCATACGCTGACTTTTCCGGCTATGTGAGGCAGCGGATCGTAATCCTCAAGGCTGAAATCCTCATATTTGAAATCAAAAATATCCTTCACCTGCGGGTTGATCACCATGCGAGGCAGCCTCCGCGGTTCGCGCCCGAGCTGCGTAGCCACCTGTTCGAAATGATTATTATAGATGTGGGCATCGCCGAGCGTGTGGATAAACTCCCCGGCCTGCAGCCCCGTCACCTGCGCCATCATCTGAAGCAGGAGAGCATAGCTCGCTATATTAAACGGGACCCCGAGGAAGCAGTCGGCCGACCGCTGATAGAGCTGAAGGCTCAGACGGCCGTCGGCCACATAAAACTGAAACATAGCGTGACAGGGGGGCAGCTTCATCTTGTCGATATCAGCCACATTCCAGGCGCTCACGATCATGCGGCGCGAGTCGGGATTGTTTTTTATCTGATCCACCACAGCAGAGATCTGATCGATAAACCCGCCATCGTAGTCGGGCCACGAACGCCACTGATAGCCATAGACATGGCCGAGATCGCCATTTTCATCGGCCCATTCATTCCAGATTCTAACCCCGTTGTCCTTAAGATACTTCACATTAGTGTCGCCCTTCAGAAACCACAGCAGCTCATGGATGATTGACTTCAGATGGAGCTTTTTGGTGGTCAGCAACGGAAACCCGTCGGCCAGATCAAACCGCATCTGGTAGCCGAACACGCTGCGCGTGCCCGTGCCCGTACGGTCGCTTTTGTCTGCGCCATTCTCCATGATGTGGCGCAGCAGATCGAGATACTGTCTCATTATGATTTTAGCTTTTTTATATCCATTGTCGCTTCAGCTTCCCCCTCGGGCGAAGCCTCGGCCATTCCTTTTATCTTCTGAAGCATAGGCTGCGAAAGGCGCTTGCGGTCCGTGGTGTAATGGATCGCATCGTCGCGGCAGGCGGCCAGACAGTCGAAACACCCCACGCAGCGCGACCCGTCGACCAAATGATCGTCAAGATTGATACAATGCGCCTTACAGGCATATTCACACCGCCGGCAGTTGGTGCAGCGGTCGGTGTCGATATCAATCTGAAAGATCGAATAGCGACTCACCATCCCGAGGATCGTCCCAACCGGACACACCGTAGAGCAGAGCGCACGGCCATTCTGATAGGCTATCAACACCGTGACTGCAAAGAGAAACGTAGCCGTGATCGACGATGCCACAGTCAGCGACGCCACCGCGCGTTTCATTCCGCCATCCATATCGTCGGGCAGCAGCCACTCCACAACCGGCATGGCGAAACCGTCCGTGATCTGTTCAAATGCCGAAAACGGCTCCAGCAGATCAGGCAGCAGAGTGAACCCCGCCACCAGACACGCCACCACCAGCAGTAGCGTCCCGTAGCGCAACGCATTGTTGGGCACCGACCAGCGATAGACACGGCTGCGACCTCTGCGCGACAGTCGGCGGCATCCCGACGAGAGATCCATCAGCGTTCCCATCGGGCAGACAGTTGAGCAATAGATGCGACCAAACACGAGAGTGATCACCGTCCACACCACAAACACCGACAGCGACATCATTGCCACGGCCCGGCCAAACTGCAACTCGGTCAGAAATCTGACCACGCTGCCCATCCGACCCACGAGCGTAAGCGTCAGTCCCGCCGTCAGCAGAGCGAACGCCACAAGCTGCACCACAATTCTCAGAGTCCGGATCACGTTGTTCATACCAGATACTATTACTTGCGCCTTTCAGCAAAAAATTCTTTCATCAGGCGGCCGCAACTCTCAGCCAGCACTCCGCCCACCACTTCCGTGCGCGGATGATACGCCCGGTCTGTAAACGTAGAGCAACCCCGCTTGGGATCGGCCGCACCATAGACCACTCTGCCTATCTGACTCCATCCGAGCGCACCGCCACACATCAGACACGGCTCCACAGTGACATAGAGCGTGCAGTCAGGCAGATACTTCCCGCCGACGGTCTGTGCGGCAGCCGTGATAGCCTGGATCTCTGCATGAGCGGTCACATCGATCAGTGTCTCCGTCAGATTATGTCCGCGACCTATCACCCGCCCGTGGGTCACGATCACCGCCCCCACCGGCACCTCTCCCATCGAGGCTGCCTTCCGGGCCTCGTCGAGAGCCATAGTCATATATTTTTCATCTTCGGTCATAGCAGTTTCAGTAACAGGGTTTATAGCTTCACCACCAGACCCTCGCGGGCGGCAATCACCTCCGCAAACTCAGTCCGTGCATCGGCCACCAGCACCTCCAGATCGTCGTAGCGCTTGGAGTAGTGGCCTATCATAAGCTGCTTCACTCCGGCCATTGCCGCTATCCGGGCCGCCTCGGCCGCCGTGGAATGTCCGCGCTCGCGCGCCTGCCGGGCCAGCTCAGAGGTGTAGGTGGCCTCATGATAGAGCAGATCCACCCCTCTTACAGCTTCAGCCACCCGCTCATCAAACATCGTATCCGAACAGTAGGCATAGCTCCTCGACGGATCGGCCGGAGTGGTCAGCATGGCGTTGGCTATCACCGTGCCGTCGGGCTTTACATAGTCCGCACCCTCCTTGATCTGCTGCAGACGGCTCACGGGGATATCGTGGAATTTCACCATATCGCCGCGCAGNTGGCGCAGCTTCTCTTTTTCACGAAACAGATAGCCATAGCAGGGTATCCGGTGATAGAGCGGAAACGCCTCGACGCTGAGCGAGGGTGTGTCCAGAACCACTCCNCCATCACCCTCAATCGGATCGTAGACTATATCGAAAGGCGACTGACGGCAGAAATAATCCGTTATCGTCTTCATCACCTCCAGCCCCTCGGCCGGCAGATGCACCACCACNGTGCCCGTGCGCTCATGCAGNCCGAGCGTCGACAGCAATCCNGGCAACCCCAGACAGTGATCGCCATGCATGTGGCTGATAAAAACGTGGTTCAGACGCGCAAAGCGAAGCCCCATCCGGCGCATCATTTTCTGCGCACCCTCCCCGCAGTCGATCATCAGCAGATTGTCGCGGAAATTGACCACCTGCGATGCCGGATTGTGGCGTGGCGTGGGGATCGCCGAACCGCATCCAAGTATGTTGACTTCAAATTTTTCCATTGCAAGGACTGATATTTGACACAAAAATAATAATTTTCCGCAAATTTCATGCTATCTTTGCCGAACAATGGTCACATTAGAGAAAGATATGATTTCGCAGACCGAGCTNTGGAAGCTCGCGCTGCTCGTAGCCGATACGCGCATCGACATCGCCCTCTTCCCGCCAACGCCNCGCGAAGAGATGATTGTCAGCAGTTTCGACTTTCCGGCATCAGCTCCATCCCGGCTCCGCGCCATCGAGGATATAATCTACGAAAATCCGCTGCTGTTCAGCGATTTCAAGCGCGTTGACTGCATTNTCGACAACTGCCCGCAGCTACTTATGCCCGCCGATGCAGCCGCCGATCCCGATGCAGCCGCAATNATCTATGCCATGTCGACCGACTCGGCAACATCCCCTGCCGATCCGCTGCCCGAACCGATGATATTCCCCTCGGGCGATCCGCTCACCGTAGTTGCGGCAACTCCNTCGCCGGATATCGACGCTTTCTTCCGNCGCACATTCTACAATGTCAGCTTCGACTCGCGCATAGCTTCGCTCACACGCTATTTCGCTTCCGTGGTCACCCCCACCCGGCCCGATTGCCCGGCCTTCTATGCCATTGCACGCAACGGNCGCCTGACGCTCATCGCCATGCGCTCGCGCTCTGTGCTTCTGGCCAACAGCTTCGAATATCGNTCCGACATCGACGCCGCCTATTATATATTGGCCACCGCCTCAACCCTNGGAATCGATCCGGNAGCACTCAATCTCTATCTNTCTCCGGCAGCCGGCCCGCTGGCCGATACGCTNGCGCTCCACGTGCCTCAGCTCGCCCCCATCCCCTTCCCGATGCTGCGCCACCGCGCATCGAAAACCACCATTCAAGCCCCCTTTGAATTGATAATCCGACCGCTATGCGAATAATACGAGGAAAATACGGCCGACGCCGATTCGACGTGCCGACCAACATCACCGCGCGCCCCACCACCGACTTTGCCCGCGAAAACATCTTCAACGTGATCGAAAACATGATCGACATAGAGGGTATCCGCGCACTCGACCTTTTCGCCGGAACCGGTGCGGTCACCTTCGAACTCCTCTCGCGCGGAGCCGAGCAAGTGACGGCCGTTGAAAAAGCNTCTACCCAACATCGCTTCATAGCCCGGGTGGCCGACATGCTCAAGGAGCCGGGGCTGAGNCTCGTCAGAGGCGACGTGTTCAAATACCTCGAATCATGCCCGCCACGTTCGTTTGACTTCGTGTTTGCCGACCCGCCCTACGACATGCCCNGCTTCGAAGATGTGCCGCGCATGGTCATCGAGCGCGACATCGTGCGCCCCGGAGGCATATTCATTATCGAACATTCGCGCACACGCGACTTCTCATCCCTGCCATTCTTCCACAGCCACCGCACCTACGGAAGTGTGAATTTCTCCATTTTCCTATTTCCCGATTAGCAGAATTTCACTACTTTTGCACGCTAAGTAAGTGTTCATAATNAATTTATACTATATGCGACCGAACGACAAGCCAAAAAAGCAAAAAAGAANNCGCAGATAGNATAAAAGATAAATAAATCACTTACTATCGTTTAATTTTGAATACTTACTTAATGAATACTGCCATAACGCCACGACGCCGCCAGCCGTCATTCTTTCAATGGTGCGTTCGATATCTCTTCAACTTCTCCCTGATATCGATCGTAGGCATTCTCGTCTACATNCTTTTCTTCACCGACACCTCCGTGCAGACCACCTACGAATACGAACGGCAGATCGACCACCTGACGCAAGAAATCAAAAACGAAAACGACAGCCTCGAACATTACCGCCAGCTAAACCACCGACTCGCCTCCGACCTCTATACGATCGAAAAAGAGGCACGCGAAAACTACCACATGCAGCGCCCCTACGAGGATGTCTACATTATTAAATAATCCCGCTCACACTCAAATCATCATGACCCGCAACCCGGACTACGACTTCATCATACCATCATCGCCATGGCTTTGGCTGATGAACCTCGGCCTGCTCACCATCGTAGTGGCCACAGCCATGCCCATATTCCGAATCGGCGACGACCTTTTCCGATACATCTACGCCGCCGGTGCCGCTGTCGCTATCATCGGACGCATCGCCGCTCCACGCTATCGCGGCACNATAGTCCGCATCGTCCGGCTCGGACGCATCGAGTTCTGGAGCTGCACAGCCTTCTGCATGGCCGCAGCCATAATGTTGTATGACCGAAACACCGCACGCGACTGGCTCGCCCTGACCCTGGCCGGAGGTGCCCTCCAGATCTACACCTCGCTGATGATCCCCGCCACCATGAGAAAGATGCAGGCCGAGCGCCGCAAAAAAGACTGAGAGCGTGTTATGACGACTACCTATCTCACCATCGATCAAGGCAANTCGGCTGCCAAAATAGCCCTCTGGGCCGACACCGAACTGNTCAAATTGCACATCGCCGAGCGTCTTACCCCCGATGTCATGGCATCATTCCTGCGCGGATATCCCGAAATCGATTCCGCCATCTACTGTTCTGTNGCCTCCCGCGGCACGGAAGTGATGGCCGCCCTATCCAATATCGCACGCCACACCATGCGCCTTACCTCCGACATGCCCCTGCCGATCGAGATCGACTACGGCACCCCCGGATCGCTCGGAGCCGACCGCATAGCCGCAGCNGTAGGAGCNCGCGCCGTAGTCCCCGACCGNCCGCTGCTCGTGGTCGATGCAGGCACAGCCGTCACCTACGATGCCGTNACCGCCGACGGACGCTTCGTTGGCGGCAACATAGCCCCCGGAATGAACATGCGCCTCGAAGCGCTCCACCGCTTCACCGCCCGACTGCCNCGCGTGCAAGTGCCCCGCGAAATCCCGACCGANTCATTTCTCGGCCANGACACATCGTCGGCCATGATCCTCGGCGCAGTCTACGGCATAGTGGGAAGCATCTCATATTACAAAAACCACCTCCCGCCCGAAACCGTAGTGGTCATGACCGGCGGATGGGCCGGCGAGCTGAGCAAGCTATGTGACTTCGANATAATTGTCGACCCCCACCTGGTCAGCATAGGCCTCAACCGCATCCTCCTCCACAACCGCCCATGACCATCCAAACNAACCTTCGTATTGCATAATTGTCGGAGAATTATTAACTTTGCGCTTTGATAGCCCCGGGCTGTCAGGCCCCTTTTGAGGGCAAACATCTTATCACAACGAAATGAAACTATCCAACAGACTCTCCGCTTTATTTTTGGCGATCGCAGCAATCTGCTTTTCAGCTGAGGCTCAGATCAATTCGCCATATTCTAAATTTGGCTACGGCCTCCTTAACGACAACGCCACAGCNACNCAGCGCCAGATGGGCGGAATAGGCTACGGCATGCACTCGGGCCGACAGATCAACGTAATGAACCCGGCATCCTACGCCGCTTCCGATACGCTGACTTTCCTCTTCGACATGGGAGTGGACTTCACTGCCGTGCGCATGAGCGANGGTGCGATCGGCGATACGCCGGCCGCNTCGACCACTCAATATGGCGGTGGCCTTGACTACATCACCATGCAGGTGCCTATCGGCCGACGCATGGGTGCGAGTCTCGGCATAGTGCCCTTCTCATCCGTGGGCTACTCGTTTGGATCGAAGATCTCAAACGGCATCAACTCGCGCCAGGGATCGGGCGGCCTCAANCAGCTCTATCTCGGCTATGCCGGCCGCCTCTTCAAAGGATTCAGCGTGGGAGCCAACTTCTCATATCTGTTCGGCACATCGATCAACGATGTGTATGTCACCACATCCGACGGCAATTCCACTTCGCTTTTCGAGCAGGTGGTTCAGGTGAGAGACTGGCGAGTNCAAGTGGGCGCACAATATTCGNTCAATATCAACTCCGACAATCAGATCGGCGCCGGCNTGGTATTCACCCCGGGCAAGACGCTGCTCGGCAAAGCCTGGGTGACGAAATATGACGTGGATGCNGATGAAGCNCCGGACACNATCGGCTCCGCACGNCTGAAAAACCGCGCTTCGCTTCCCGACACATGGGGCGCCGGCCTTAACTATCGCTGGCAGAAACGACTCATGGTGGAGGCCGACTTCACTTATCAACCATGGTCGAAAGTNAAAACACTCGACATGCCTTACTTTGAATCGACNCGCTTCGCTGACCGCTGGCAGGTGAGCCTCGGCGGCGAGTTCACCCCCTCGCAGCGCGGATCATATCTGGCACGCACCACCTATCGTGCGGGCGGNTTCTACAACCGCGACTACATGATGGTGGGCGACAACCATGTGAAAGAATATGGCGTGTCGTTCGGCTTCGGACTCCCGGCGCTCTCATCAAAAACCGTGATCAACCTCGGNTTTGAATACCGCCACCGCCAGGCCACACCCAANCCCCTGCTGAGCGAAAACTATTTCAACATCCGCCTGGGCATCAACTTCAACGAGCTCTGGTTCTTCCAAAACAAGATCCGATAACCCTTGGGACCGATCTTCTCGAATCGTAATCAACAATCCGGCCGGCGACGCTCCTGNGCGTGCGCCATGAGGCTTATTCCCCTGATGATCGTGGCATTATTTGCCGGCGGCGCAGTGATGTCGGGGTGTGATGAAGAGAAGAAAGAGATAATCCACGTTGACAACGATCCGGAGAAAACNCCCACGATGAAAACCACCGATGTGGCCACACTCATCTCCGACTCCGGAATCACCCGCTACAAAATCACCACTCCGCTATGGCTCATGTTTGAAGAAGCGAGAGAGCCGAAATGGACCTTCCCCAACGGAATCCACCTTGAGAAATTCGANCTGAAACTCAAGCCGGAAGCCACGGTGGATTGCGACTCGGCGATATTTTTCAAGGACAAACAGCTCTGGCAGCTCGACGGCTATGTCAATATNCACAACACTCTGGGTGAAAAATTTCTCACCTCGCGCCTCTTCTGGGATCAGCGTCAGCAGAAAATCTACAGCGACTCGTTTATCCACATTGAGCGCGACGGCAANATCATCGAGGGCTANGGATTTGAATCCAACGAACAGATGACGCGCTACCACGTGCTTCGCGTGGCCGGTATCTTCCCCGCCAAGAACTTCACCGAAGGAGGAGCTCGCCGCGACACCACCGCAAACCACTCCGCACCCGGAACGCCCGGCGCACCCCTGCCTCCGCCGCCCGGAGCGCCCTCGTCGGTGCCCCACGCAGTGGTAAGCGGNCAGGCNGACGAATCCCGCATCAGAGGCCGACGTAACTTCAGCGATCCGCTTCCCGACAAGAGCGTCAATCCTGCAATACTCAAAGACAACAGACTGAAAAATTCCGCTCCGAAACCGCAGAACAACAACGGCCCACAGCAGAAACCCTCCAAACCGGGCAAATCTCCTCTTTCGAGATAATCAACAACCATTAGCCGAACAACCCATACAACTACATATCCCACAGCATACACCCCAACAGTCATGACACTCACCACATGGATAATCATAGCAGCAGTATCGCTGATATTCTCCGCCCTCTTTTCCGGGACAGAGATAGCCTACATCACAAGCGACCGCGTCCGTGTTGAGCTCGACGTAAAAGGCGGCGGACTGATGAGCCGCATGATCAGGATGTTTTACCGCGACGAAGACCTCTTTATCTCCACCATTCTGGTGGGCAACAACATCATGCTCGTGGTCTACGGTATGGGGGCAGCCTATCTGATCGAAGAGTGCTGGCTCAATCATTACCAGCTCAATCCCGCCTTGCTGCTGACCATATCCACACTCATATCCACCGGGGTGATCCTGCTCATGGGCGAATTTCTGCCCAAGACGGTGTTTCGTATCAACCCCTACACCTCGCTGAAGATTTTCGCTCTGCCGATCGCCATATTCTATATCGCCCTGCTGCCGGTGTCGCTCTTCACATCCTGGCTCTCAAAAACGTTGATGCGCCTTTGCGGCATACGGTCGACAGCCACTCGGATGGGGATGCTCTCGGTGGGCGATCTCAACCAATATCTCGAAAAAAATATCGACGAGATCAACCCCGACCGCGACCCGGTGGAAAATGAGGTCAAGATCTTCCATAATGCGCTCGACTTCTCGTCGACACACCTGCGCGACTGCATGCTCCCGCGCAACGAAATAGTGGCCGTCAATATCGACACCACCACCCGCGACCATCTCGTGGAGCTCTTCACCTCATCGGGGCGAAGCAAGATCGTGGTCTATTCCGACGATATCGACAACGTGTTGGGCTATATCCACGTCAGCGAGCTCTTCAACCTCGACAGCGACTGGCGCGACCATATCAAACCGGTGATCTTCGCCCCGGAATCACTGCTGGCCAACAAGCTGATGCGCCGACTGCTGAGCGAAAAGCGCTCGATGGCAGTGGTGGTCGACGAATTTGGAGGCACAGCCGGCCTGGTCACCCTTGAAGATCTGGTGGAAGAGATATTCGGAGATATCCGCGACGAACACGACACCGCCGCCGAAATGGTGAAAATGACCGCCGACAACACCTACGAATGTTCAGGACGAGTAGAGATCGAAACTCTCCGCGAAAACTATCATATCGACATACCCGAAGATGATGATTACCAGACCCTGGCCGGCTTTATTCTCTTCAACACCGGAGAGATCCCGCAGCAGGGCGAAACGATCGAAATCGGCGAACATCGCTTCGAAATACTCCGGCGCACGGCTACTCGCCTCGAACTCATCCGCATTTCACCCAAAGACGCTCAATCCTGATGGAACCAAAACTCTACACCCGCTCCTATTGTCTCACCGCCGCGCAATGCAACGCCCAAAGCGAACTCGCGCCGGCACAGCTCGTACAGCAGATCATCGAAGTAGCCACGGACCATGCCGATATGCTCGGCGTAGGGTTCAAAGATCTGGAAAAGACCGGGACGCTGTGGGTGCTCTCTCGCGTGGCCATAGAGATGGAATCCTATCCGCGTCTGATGGATAATTACTCACTCTCGACATGGATCGAGGGCTACAACCGCCACTTCTCCGAACGCAATATCGAGATCCGCCATGCCGACGGCCATCTGTTGGGCTATGCCCGCACGATATGGGTGGCGATCGACCTTCGCACCCGCCGACCCGCCGATCTTTCGGCCATCTCCTATATCAGCGACACGGTGTTNGATCGNCCGTGTCCCATCGCCCGCCAGGAAAAGATACGCCCCATAGAGCCGCCGCAGATAGTCCACGACTACACCTTCCGCGTGAGCGACATCGACCTCAACCGCCACGTCAACTCCACCCGCTATGTAGAGCTGATCATGAACCAGATGGATCTCGCAGACTTCGACGAATATTATCTGCACCGTTTCGANATCGAATACAAACATGAGGCCCACTACGGCGAGACCGTAGAAGTGGACTCAGCCCTNACTTCCGCNGGCGACCTGATCACCCGTCTGGCTATCGGCGACCGCACCATCTCGCTGGCCCGCTCGCAAATGCGCCCCCGCTGTCAATAAAAAACCACGGCTGAAAGTTTGTCAACACGGATAAATATTTTTATATTTGCATCATTAACCGGCCCCGGTAGTTCAACGGATAGAATAGAAGTTTCCTAAACTTTTGATAGCAGTTCGATTCTGCTCCGGGGTACTCATTCAAATCTAATAACATTCCGTAGCAATCTTTTCACAGCATGACAGGGAAAGTAACAACACAGTCCTCCGGTGGCAGCTCGCCACTGAAATGGGTTCCATCGGTCTACTTTGCGATGGGTCTGCCATTTATAGTTCTCAATCTCGTGGCCGTAATCATGTTTGACGACCTCGGTCTGAACAAAGAGGATATAGCCTTCTGGACTTCCCTCCTGACTCTGCCCTACACACTGAAATTTCTCTGGAGTCCGCTTCTNGANATNTATTGGACCAAGCGCAATTTCGTTGTGGCCACTCAGGCAATCTCCGGATTCTGCTTCGCATTAATAGCTTTCCTGCTTCCGGTGCCCAACTTNTTCGCATGGGTGATCGCCATAATGGGGATCGTNGCATTCTCGGGAGCNACTCACGATATNGCTACCGACGGCGTCTATCTGACCACGCTCGACAAGAAGACACAATCCACCTATATCGGCTGGCAGGGAGCATTTTACAACCTCGCCAAAGTGCTTGCCAACGGCGGCCTCGTGGCCCTCGCAGGCTATCTGATCTCGCATTTCAAGGAAACATCGCCCGAAAAAGCACCGTTCTATGCCTGGATGATCATCATGGGCATAATCGGAGGGTTNCTTATCGCACTATCGATCTACCACTACTTCATGCTTCCCGCNACTCCCAAGACAGGCAAATCGGCCGANAGTTTCAGCGAATCCATGACCGAAATGGGCAATGTGTTGATCGCATTTTTCCGNAAGAAATATATCTTCCTTTACATACTCTTCATAGTATGCTACCGCCTGACCGAGGGCTTCGCCATGAAGATGGTGCCGATCTTCCTCAAAGCTCCTGCAGCCGACGGCGGGTTGGCCCTGAGCAACGAGATGATGGGTCTGATCTACGGCACATTCGGCACNATCGCCTTTATAGTAGGATCGATTCTCGGCGGCTACTTCATTGCCCGCTACACGCTGAAAAAAACGCTGTTTTCGCTGGTGTGTATCTTCAACATCCCNTTTGTGATCTACTTCCTCTTCTCCGCTTTCCAGCCCACGAATCTGATAGCAGTGGGNGGCGGACTGGTGCTTGAATATTTCTGCTATGGCTTCGGCTTCGTCGGACTGACCATGTTCATGATGCAACAGGTGGCTCCGGGCAAACATTCGATGGCCCACTACGCATTTGCATCCGCCATAATGAACCTCGGCGTTATGCTGCCGGGCATGATAAGCGGCTGGGTATGCGAGAAGCTCGGCTATGAAATGTTTTTCATCGTAGCACTGGTGATGGCCGTTCCGGCATTCATTCTTGCATGGATCATNCCGTTCAGCCACAGCGAAAAAGAGGATAGCGACNACACNTTTAAGGAAGCTATCGATTCCACAATCAAAGTGGAGGAATCAACCGAAGAACTCTAATCCACAATATAAACCCCAATAACCATCATGTCAGAACTTAAAATCAAAGGGCAGCCGCTGCCCGATATGCCTTGGGAGGATCGTCCCGAAGGTTCGAAAGAGGTGCTTTGGCGCTACTCTAAAAACCCGGTTATTCCGCGCGATGCGCTNTCAACCTCCAACTCAATCTTCAACTCGGCCGTGGTTCCCTTCAAGAAGNGTAAATACAACTTTGCAGGCGTNTTCCGCTGCGATGATACCAACCGCCGTATGCGCATCCANGTAGGATTCTCAGTCGATGGCCTCAAATGGGACATTGAAGAGGAAGATATCCGTCTGGTGGGCGGCGACGAAGAAGTGGGCGAATGGGTCTATGGCTACGACCCGCGCGTTGCAGAAATCGACGGCAAATTCTACGTCACCTGGTGTAACGGCTACCACGGNCCGACAATCGGCGCAGCCTGGACCACAGATTTCGAGACATTCCATCAGCTCGAAAACGCATTCCTCCCCTACAACCGNAATGGCGTGATGTTCCCCCGCAAGATCAACGGCAACTTCGCAATGCTTTCGCGTCCGAGCGACACCGGCCACACACCCTTTGGCGATATCTTCTACAGCGAATCGCCCGACATGGAATTCTGGGGCCGTCACCGCCACGTGATGTCGCCCGCACCTTTCGAGCTGTCGGCATGGCAGTGTATGAAGATCGGTGCCGGTCCTATCCCCATCGAGACTTCTGAAGGCTGGCTTCTGATCTACCACGGTGTGCTTCGCTCATGCAATGGCTATGTTTATGCATTCGGCTCGGCGCTTCTTGATCTTGANCAGCCCTGGAAAGTGATTGCCCGTTCGGGACCATATCTGATCTCTCCGCGCGAAATCTATGAGCTGACAGGCGANGTGCCCAACGTATGCTTCCCCTGTGCAGCCCTCCACGATCCGGAAACAGGCCGCATCGCCGTTTACTACGGTTGCGCCGACACCGTGACCGGTCTTGCATTCGGCTACATCCCCGAAATCGTAGAATGGACNAAAAAGAACTCGATCGTCTAAACCGACAAGTTTTCAATCCCTTACATAAAAAAAGCCTGCGCCGTAGANNTCTACGGCGCAGCTTTTTTTTTGTCACGCTATGGGAGGGGAGGTTATTCGAGGCCGTATTCTTTGATTTTGCGGTAGAGTGTGCGCTCGGAGATGTTTAGCTCGCGGGCGGTGGCTTTGCGGCGGCCGGCGTTTTTTTCGAGCGAACGGCGGATGGTTTCGCGCTCGGTATCTTCCAGGGTCATAGCCGGTTGNGGGTCAACCGCAGTCACAGTTGGAGCGGAGGGGACGGAGGGGGCTGAGATGTCGACGATCTCCCTGGGGATGTCGGTGACACGNACAAGTGTGCGCGGAATCTCAACCACTTCGGCCTCGGGATGGTCGATCACTGTCGGGGTGGCGTCGAGGCGCTGGCGCAGCGAGTCAATTTCGCTCTGCAGNCGGAAAATCATGTTGAAAAGGAGTTCGCGCTCGCGCTCATAGCTGCGCGAATCAGAAGCGCCGGATGAGGCGCCACGCACGCTCACTGCAGGGGCATAGACCATNGACNGATCAGGCAGATAGCNNCGGAACACNGGCGAAGATATCTCTGTGCCGGCATTGAAGAGAGCCATCTGTTCGACAACGTTTTTGAGCTGACGGACATTGCCGGGCCATCGATAGTGGAGCATGTCGGACCGGGTATCGTCGGAAAAGGATATTGCCGGCATNGAATAGCGCTCNGAAAANTCGCGNGCNAATTTGCGGGCGAGAAGCATAATATCGGAACCGCGATCGCGCAGCGGNGGGACGCTGATCTGGACCGTTGAGAGTCGGTAATAGAGATCCTCGCGGAATCGCCCTTCGGCCACGGCCGCGGCCATATCGACGTTGGTAGCGGCCACTACGCGGATGTTGGTTTTCTGTACGGTCGAAGATCCAACCTTAAGAAANTCGCCNGTTTCGAGNACACGGAGCAGACGAGCCTGAGTGGTCAGCGGCAATTCGGCCACCTCATCGAGAAATATCGTGCCCCCGTCGGCCTCCTCGAAATAGCCTTTTCGGGCGGCAACCGCGCCGGTAAACGAGCCCTTTTCATGGCCGAAAAGTTCGGAGTCGATTGTGCCNTCGGGGATAGCGCCACAGTTGACTGCTATATATTTATTGTGTTTNCGNGGAGAATAGGCATGGATGATCTGCGGAAAAAACTCCTTTCCGGAGCCGCTCTCACCGGTGACGAGCACCGAAAGATCGATCGGCGCCACCTGAATGGCNCGNGTGATGGCAGCGATCAGAGCCGGCGCGTTGCCTACGATTCCGAAGCGATTCTTGGCTTGCTGCACTTCGGGAGATATTTCAGTCAGCGAAAGAGATTTCATATCTGGAAAACAAAAATCGAATCAAAAAAGGAAAAGACCGCAACGAACTCATGCAGAGCGAGTCAGCTCGCCGCGAATAGACTGCTGCAGCAAGCTCTTCACCTGATCGGCGGGCAGACCGAGACCGAAAAGATACATCATCTTGGTGAGGGCCGCTTCGGTGGTCATGTCGTAGCCGGGAACGACGCCTGCCGAGAAGAGCACATCGCCGGAGGCATAGCGACGCATCACGCTACCGTTGACGCACTGCGTTATGTTCAGGATCACAATTCCGCGCGCCACCGCCTCGCGTATAGCCTCGGAAAACCAATGGGCGGTGGGGGCATTTCCGGCGCCGTAGGTTTTGAGTACGATGCCTTTAATGCCGGGTGTGGCAAGCTGATGACGGAGAGTGCGTGAATCCAGGCCGGGAAAGAGGTCAATGATCATCACCCCGGTGTCGAGAGAATAGCTCGTGACCAATGGACGATCGGACGAATGATCGTGACGCTGCAACGCCTCCACGTGGAAGTTAATCCCGAGGCCTATCTTAGCGAGTTCGGGATAGTTATGACTCTTGAAAGCGTTGAAATTGTCGGCCGAACGCTTGGTGGCCCTGTTTCCACGCCAGAGGTAATTTTCGAAAAGGATAGCCACCTCCTGCACCATGGGNNNNCCGTCNGCGTCGGGTAGCAGCAGCAATCTGTACGGCAGTGATCAGATTTTCCTCACCATCAGTTCTCACCTCCCCTATCGGGAGCTGCGACCCGGTAATAATCACCGGTTTGGCCAAATTCTCGATCATAAACGAGAGGGCCGAGGCAGTGTAGGCCATAGTGTCAGTGCCGTGGAGCACCACGAATCCATCATAGTCATTATAGTTATCATTAATAGCTCGCGCGATATCGATCCAGTGGGCGGGGTTCATGTCGCTCGAATCGATAGGTGGCTCAAACGAGATATTGTCAATAACATAGTTGAGCATCCTGATTTTAGGCACGTTGTCGATCAGATGAGTGAAGTCGAACGGTTCAAGAGCTTTAGTGTCGGGATTTTCGATCATACCGATTGTCCCGCCGGTGTAGATGAGCAATATTCGCGGCTGTTTTTCCGACATTTCAGACAAATTTGGAGAGAGCTAAGAGAGTGAGTAAACAGAAAGTAATACCGGATCACTTCACCTGCGCACCGGGAGCGACCTCGGCCGAAGGGGAAATAACCACGAGAGAGCCGTCGGCATTTTCGGCCGAAAGGATCATGCCCTGCGAAGTGATACCCTTGAGTTTGCGCGGAGGGAGATTGGCGATGAACACCACCTGCTTCCCGACGAGCTCTTCGGGTTTATAAAACTTAGCGATTCCGGACACGATGGTGCGCTGCTCCAACCCGTCGTCGATCAGGAATTTCAGGAGTTTATCGGCCTTAGGCACCTTAGTACATTCCAGCACAGTTCCGACGCGGAGATCGGCTTTCATGAAAGTATCGAAATCGACATCGGGAGCCTGGGGCTGCGCCTTCCAGCTGTTGATGCGGTTTTCTTCCTTGATGCGGGCAAGGCGATCGAGCTGCGCCTGCACGGCAGCATCGTCGATCTTTTCGAAAAGGAGTTCGGGAGCTCCGAGTTTTCGTCCGGCCGGGAGGAGATCGGTGCGGGCGAGATCGTCCCAAGTCAGGCGATCCATTCCGAGCATAGCGGCGAGTTTGGCCGACATGAAGGGAAGGAACGGCTCGAAAGCGATGGCGATATTGGCGCAGAGCTGCAGAGCGCAGGAAAGGATTGTGGCCACGCGGTCCATGTCGGTCTTGGCCAGTTTCCAGGGTTCGGTTTCCTGGAGATATTTATTGCCGGCGCGGGCCAGCTCCATAGCGTCCTTGAGGGCTTCGCGGAAGTGGAAAGTGTCGAGGTTGGCTTCCAGACGGGCCTTGACCTCGGAAATAGTGGCAAACAATTCAGTGTCGATCGGTTGGAGCGCTCCGGCCTGAGGCACGCATCCGTCGAAATATTTTCCGGTGAGCACCACAGCGCGGTTGACGAAATTGCCGAGGATAGCCACGAGTTCATTATTGTTTCGCGCCTGGAAGTCGGCCCATGTGAAGTCATTGTCCTTAGTTTCAGGGGCATTGGCCGTCAGCACATAGCGGAGCACATCCTGCTTACCGGGGAAGTCGGCCAGATATTCGTGGAGCCAAACGGCCCAGTTGCGCGAAGTGGATATTTTATCGCCTTCGAGATTAAGAAACTCGTTGGCAGGCACATTGTCGGGGAGTTGGAAACCGTCGCCGTAGGCCATCAGCATAGCCGGGAACACGATGCAGTGGAACACGATGTTGTCCTTGCCGATGAAATTAATGATTCGGCTTTCGGGATCCTTCCAATATTTTTCCCAAGAGTCGGGCAGAATCTCCTTGGTGTTGGAGATATAACCGATCGGGGCATCAAACCAGACATAAAGCACCTTACCTTCAGCACCTTCCACGGGCACGGGGACTCCCCAATTGAGGTCGCGGCTCACGGCGCGAGGCTGCAAACCGAGGTCGAGCCAAGACTTACACTGGCCGTAGACGTTTGATTTCCATTCCTTATGACCGTCGAGAATCCACGAGCGGAGACTATCCTCCCATTTGTTGAGCGGTAGATACCAGTGGGAGGTCTCCTTCATGGTCACGGGAGCGGAAGTGAGAGCCGAATGAGGATCGATCAGATCGGTGGCATTGAGCGAAGTGCCACACGCCTCACACTGGTCGCCATAGGCACGGTCGCTACCGCAGTGGGGGCAGGTACCGACCACATAACGGTCGGCCAGAAACTCACCCGCCTGCTCATCGTAGGGCTGCATGGACGTCTGCTGTTCAAACTGACCATTGTCGTAGAGGCGGCGGAAAAATTCGCTTGCCGTACGGCGGTGGAGATCGGAAGTGGTGCGCGAATAGACATCGAAAGAGATGCCGAGTCCGGCCATAGATTCCTTGATAATACCATGGTAGCGGTCAACGATATCCTGCGGGGTCACGCCCTCCTTTCGAGCCTTGATAGTGATGGGCACACCATGCTCATCGCTACCACCCACCATCACTACATCTTCCCCCTTAAGGCGAAGATAGCGTGCATAAATATCGGCGGGCACATAAACACCGGCGAGGTGGCCGATATGAACCGGTCCGTTGGCATAGGGCAAAGCCGTGGTTATCAGAGTGCGTTTGAATTTCTTTTCCATTAGTCGATCTATGTCTAAGAGTGTGATTGTATTTTGCAAAGTGCAAAGGTAAGAAATTTTGCATGCAAAATCAACTACTGAAAGAACTGATATGATATTTTCGCATAAATGGTATCGGCACACGGCGTAACTTTGCACCAAAAACGATCAAACACCATGAAAAACACCATGAAAAACACCACCGGATCACTCACACTAAAGATCGACGAACTGACCGACGGCGGAGCGGTGACGCTCTGCCATAACCTGCTGGCCGACAACCGTTCGGGGCGAAGAGTACTCACCGTAGCACCGGGACTTCAGTCGCTCGGCCAGGGATTTGCCAAGCCCCTTGCCTCCTACCGCGACACGCAGGGGCGTGCCCACAATCTATTTTCATTTAAAAGCGACGAGATAGAATCGGGATGGCTGATAGAATCGGACGGCGAGCGACACACGGGCTCCACCCGCTCGCCCCTTATATGCGGCGTGGCCACCACCGAAGGGTTTATAGTCATGACCGCCAACGGATCGATGCGGCTCAATCTCGACGACGGAGAGTGGACTATGACCGACGATTCGATCCTTTCGGCCGAAGGGATTCGCCTCTCAGCCGAGGAGACGGGCACCGTCACGACACGCACCAACCCATTAACCATCAAGGATGTGGATATACAGCGAAGCGACTCCATCATAGGCAAGTCGGGGCTATCGCAACTATCGTCGGCACTGATAGACGCCTACACCGATCTGGCGGCGATAGCGTGTGCCGGCGGACAGTGGATCCAGCCTATGGTGGCACGCTATCATCTTCTCGACGCGCAGGGCCACCGGCACTACAGTTCGTCGCCGATGATAATGTGTTCGGAAAACGGGTGGCAGTGTGCCGCCGAGATCTCCACCAATATTTCAGTCAATACCGACGGTCACCTCCAGCTGCCATCTATCCCGCTGACAGCCTCGACCTACCGACTGCATCTTACTGTCAACAAAGACGATGCCACCCGACTCCAAAGCCAGGGGATAGTGGCGATCGAAATCGAAACCACTCCGCAGATCCACCCCCTCGACACGGCCGAACAGGCGGCCTACCGCCTGGTGCGCCCCAGCTCCTACACCCCTACACTCACCGTGGCACTCCCCGGAGCCACGACCCACTTCTCACGACGCAACGAGATGCGCCGGACAATGCTTCAATCGCTGTCGGTCAGCTTAGACAGCGCAGCCACATCCTCCGTCAGAGTCAACGTGGAGGGCAACCCCAAGGCGCTATCCCTACGCCGCACCTCCTTCCGATCGCCCTCGGAGGAAATCGCCCTCATAACCAAAGCATTGTCGGCGGGAGCGAGCGCAGCCACACAATCATCGGCCGACCGCACCCTCATAGGCCGGATAAGCTCACCCAACCGCTTCACGGCCAACACCGTGGCAGCGATGGGCGACACCATAGTGTGGGGCGACATCACCCCCCTGTCCACCACCCGGATCAACATCTACGATATCTGCGGAATGGTCACCAACAGATCTTTCACCGGAGTGCTGACCGTCGGGATGGCCGACGGCAGCCGCCGGCGCTTTGGCGTAGAGGGACAGTTCATGCCCACGGCCTGGGCCCCCTCGGTGAGCTATCCCGACGCATCAGCCACCAGTCTGACCATCGATCTGCTGGGCAACGACGGCACCCGTCTGACCGGCACTATAGCGCTCGAAAGCGACGGCTCGGGGGCACGCGCCTCATCAATCGATATCGACCTGAAATGGCGCGAACTGGAGAAAACAACCGGACCGCTCCCCGAGGCGGGAGAAAACGCCTCCGAGAGCGAGCGCCATCAGGGAGCCGTCGTGGCGTGCCGGCTGACCGCACCCCTCACCCCGATAGCATCCACGGAGTGTTGCCATTCGCCGGTGCTGGCCCTGCACCCGGCGGTGGGTTCGCAGTCGTCGTGGGACTTCTCCCGCTGCCATCTTTATGCCATGACCTCATTTGCCATCTACGCCGTGGCGGTCAACATCGATCGCCTCACCGCCTCGGCCTCGCTCATCGATCAGCGCGGGATAGACCATGGGGGAGCAGCCGTGAGGACTCCGAAAGGGATCATGGCCCTCCACCGGGGGCAGTTGCTGAAAGTGAGCACATCGCGTGTAGAAACTTTAGACACAGGCCTTACGGCCACCGATATAGCGTGGGATCCCGCCTTGCAGCGGCTGTGGATGCTCGATGCCGACGGCAATATCACGCTGCTATCACCGGCCGACGGGCGAAGCGTATCGTTAGCCTCGCCGGCCGACTTCCGGAGCATCGACACGATCGACAATCGAGTGTGGCTCACCGACACCGACGAGCTCTACTGCGTCGAGCCCTCCACTCCCGGCAGCGCGCTGCGCCCCGTGGCGTGGCAAAGTGCCGCCGATCTGCCCTGCGGAAGCCGCCCCACGGCCATGGAGATCCGGGCATCGGCATCGAGCTTCAACGGCACGATCAGAGTGATGGCCCGCAATGCCCCGGGCTCCGAACTGCGGAGCGTAGCCACCCTCCGACTGCATGGCAGCCTCAAAGCCCCCATTCGCTGCCGACTCCCCGCACCGGTTCGCCCCTATCTCGACATTGCCATCGAAGGCACCGCCTCCGCCGACTTCCAACTCCACTCCATAACCATCACGTATCATGAAACCCACAGATAAAGAAATAGAAGCAATGATCGCCGAAAACGACCGACGCATGTCGCTTTGCGATGATCAGCCCTACGATCCGATAGCGGGCAACAGCCGCGACCCGCTCCGCCGCGAGATCTATCTCCACCCGATCAATGCAACCGTGGCACTCCCGATCGACATGATCGAAGATCCCGACTTCAAACGCATCAGCTCGCTCGACGACTATCGCCGTCTGCGCATTCGCCACGACTTCGAATATTGGGCGGCATCATGTGTCAATATCCGCCACAAACTCTCGGGGAGCATCGTGCCGTTTCATCTCAACAAGCCTCAGCGCCGGGTGCTCGCCATGCTTGAGGAGGATCGCCGCGCCGGCCGCCCCCTGCGCATGATCATGCTCAAAGCGCGGCAATGGGGCGGCTCGACCCTGATCCAGATTTATTTCGCCTGGATCCAGATAGCACTCCGCCGCAACTGGAATTCGCTGATCTGCGCCCACGTCAAGGACACTTCGGCTGCCATACGCGGGATGTATGAAAAGATGCTCGACGACTATCCCGAAGAATTCTGGACCGAGGAGGATAAGCCCTGTTTCTCCCCCTGGCAGCGGAGTCTCAACACACGCGAGATAGCCGGACGCGGAGCCCGGGTGACGGTGAGCTCGAGCTGCGGACAGGATTCGGCGCGCGGACTCGACTTCTCGATGGTCCACATGAGCGAGGTGGCATTCTGGAAATCGACCGACTGCCGCAATCCGGAAGACCTCGTGCGCACGATATGCGGAGGCGTGCCGATGGAGCCGCTGTCGGCCATAGTGATGGAGAGCACGGCCAACGGCGTGGGCAATTACTTCCACTCGCAGTGGCTTCGCTCCGAACAGGGCACCACGGCCTATCGCCCGGTGTTTGTGGCGTGGTTTGACATCGACATCTACCGCAAAGAGTGTGCCGACCCGCGGAAACTGATCGAGAGCCTTACGCCCTATGAGCGCGAGCTGTGGGAGAAGGGGCTGACGTTCGACCGCCTGCAATGGTATCACGACAAGCGCAGCGAGTTTCCCTCCGACGAGGCTATGTTTGCCGAATATCCCTCCACGCCCGAAGAGGCGTTCAAAAATTCGGGCCACAACGTGTTTGGCTCCCGTGAGATCGAATATCTGCGAACGGACTGCTGCGAGCCGATGCAGCTCAACGTTGACAATTGTCCGGCCTATTGCTCGGAGATCCTCGACGCCCCGGCCGGCGACGGCGAGCTGAAAGTGTGGCAGCTTCCTCCGGCCGATGCGGGCGAGGGGGTGCGCAACCGCTTCGTGGCCACGGTCGACATAGGCGGACGCTGGCGACATGCCGACTATTCGGTGATAGCCGTGATCGACCGCACCCCCTCGGGCGAGAGCGACCAAAGGCCCGAGGTGGTGGCGCAGTGGCGGGGCCATTGCGACCACGATCTGCTCGGGCGCTATGCCGAGAAACTGGCCCGGGCCTACGGCAACGCCCTGCTGGTGGTGGAGAGCAACTCGCTCGAATCGGCCGGCGATGGCCATTCGCAGTTCGTGCTCGAAGATCTCAACCGGCGCTACAACAATCTCTACGTTCGCAGAGCGCGTGACCGTCCCGGCTCGGCACCTGCCGAACCGAGGGTGGGTTTTCACACCAACCGGACCACCAAGGGGGCGGCGATCACCGGTATGGTGGCCGCCGTGCGACGCCACGCATACGTGGAGCGCGATCACGAGGCGTGTAATGAAATGGCCACCTACGAGCTTAAAGAGTCGGGCAACTACGGCGCGCGGCAGGGATGCCACGACGACATACTGATGACGCGCGCCATCGCTCTCTATGTGATCGATTCGCTTCCGCCCGCCGCCTCGCCCGATCCGTCGCTGTCGGAGCTCATCGGGTCGTATTTCTAAGAGAGGGATTGGATTCAAACACTCTCTAACATCGGTCCATGCAATAATTATCATTATTCCGCGTTTATCTCTTGCAATGAAAACACTACACAACACTATATTCATTTTATTGGCCGTCGTGATATCGGCCATTCTTCCGGCATGTATCGAGGACGGCGTTTCGACTTCGCCGGCCGATCAGCCCGAATTTTCCACCGACACGCTGAAGTTCGGCGAGCAGTTTACCGGCGATGTGACCGTGACCCACCGTCTGATGGTCTACAACCGCCACGACAAAATCATGTCGATCAGCGATATATCGCTGGCCGAGGGGGAGCGCAGTGTGTTCCGCCTCAACGTCGACGGCCAGAGCGGTTCGCGCTTCTCCGGCATCGAGATCCGCCCCAACGATTCGATCTACGTGCTCGTGTCGGCGCGCCTCAACCTCAACGACAGCTATGACCCGACGATAATCGATGAAGATCTCAATTTCGTGACCAACGGCGTGAAGCGCACCGTGGTGCTCAGCGCGCTGGCCATGGATGTCGAGACGCTGACCGATCCGGTGATCGACACCGACACGCGCTGGGATGCCGACCATCCGCGCCGCATCTACGGGACGCTGCGCGTGGAGCCAGGCACAAGGCTGACGCTCGGCCCGGGCGTGACGCTCTATTTCCACGACAAAGCGTCGATGCAGATAGATGGCACTCTGATCGCTGAAGGCACCGCCGAAGCGCCCGTGACTCTGCGCGGCGACCGCCTCGGCAGCGTGGTGGGCGACATTTCCTTCGACCTCATGGCGAGCCAATGGGGCGGCGTGAAGTTCTCCCCCACGTCGACCGGCAACGATCTGAAATTCGCCGAGATCCGCAACACATCGAGTGGCGTGGCCGCCGATTCGACCAGCCTCACCATGGTCAACTGCCGCTTGCGCAACTCGGCCACCAACGCTCTGCGTTCCAACCATTCCGACCTCACAGCCATAGGATGTGAGTTTGCCGAATCGGCCCGGTCGCCGCTGCTTCTCCACGGCGGAAAGGCCGTAATAGCCCACTGCACGGTGAGCAACTACTATCTCTTCTCGGCCATCTCGGGCGCTCTGATCGCTGCCGAACACACCGACCCGGACCACGATGATGAATCCGGAGCGCCCTACCTGTCGGCACGCATCGAAAACACTATTCTCTATGGCTCGTCGGCCGATCTCTCGCCCAAGGATCTGACAGCCACCGATATCACTCTGACCAACTGTCTGCTTCGCAGCAACGGCACTGACGACGACCGGTTTATCTCCTGCATCTGGGGCGCTGACCCGCTCTTCTACACCGTGCGCGCCGACTATATTTTCGACTATCGGCTCCACCCCGATTCCCCGGCCATCGAAGCGGCCGGAGCGTCGAGCGTTGCTCTCCCCGACACTGACTTCTACGGCACGCCTCATCCCTCCCGCCGTAGCGTAGGTGCCTACGAAGCCAAAGCCGATAGCTGACCGCCCTCCCCAACCATCCACAATTTGCTTTCCCCTCTCTCCTCACCATTTTTCCATTCATCTCGTTTTCCATTCATCTCGCTAAAATCCAAAAATGAAAAAACTCTGCATCGCCTTATTCTTCGGCCTGCTGTCATTAGGACTTTCATCTCAAGCTCAAACTGCCGTAAACATCGACAGCCTGACCCAACAAGCCGAGAGCGGCAATCCCCGCGCTCAGTTCTATCTCGGAGTGTGCTACTATAATGGCAACGGCGTGCCTCAAGACTATTTCAAAGCCGTGGGATGGTTCAAAAAAGCTGCTGAGCAAGGAAATGACGATGCTATGCTTTATCTTGGAGTGTCCTATTTTTCAGGTTTTGGAATCCCAAAAGATTATCCTAAAGGGCTGAAATGGATTAGAAGATCCGTAAATAAAGGCAACATTAATGCTATTATCTTTCTTGGCTTGGCATATGAAGGCGGATTGGGTGTTAAACAAAATATTCCAGTTGCGATGTATTGGTTCAAGAAAGCTGCAGAAAATGGAAATGAAAATGCGCTTAGCAGATATAACAACTTATATGATCAAGGCTATCGAGCAGCAACCTCGCCTAATGGCGGAACGGCCTCTTCAATGAAATCTACCTCAAAAAAACGCCGCTGAATGAAATCTAACGCCAGGAACTTAATCAATACTAATTCACTTAATAACAGGCATTTTGCAACTATACCCATAATCAAATCCCACAACACTAATCATCATGCTTAGCCGCCATATATTCTTTTTAGTCATTGCCCTAACCACCTTATTAGAAACCCACGCTCAATCCACTGACTTTGATATTGAACTTATTAAATCAGATGCCGAAAATGGAGATATTGAAGCGCAACACGTTCTAGGACTATGCTACGAAATAGGCAAAGGTGTAAAACAAGATTATTCCTTAGCAACCGCATGGGTACGAAAAGCGGCTAATCATGGACTTGCTGAAGCTCAATTTAATTTAAGCCGTTACTACATGGAGGGTGTGGTGGTTTCACAAAACTACAATGATGGTTTTAAATGGTGCCAAAAAGCTGCCGAACAAGGATTTTCAGCTGCACAATGCAACCTTGGTTTCTACTATGAAAATGGTATAGGTACAATTCAAGATTATACGGAAGCTGTAAATTGGTATACCAAATCTGCCTCACAAGATTCAGAAATTGCCCAATATAACCTAGCCCGATGTTATACCAACGGTATTGGGGTTCCCATTAATTATTCAGAATCCGTTAAATGGTGCCGAAAAGCCGCCGAACAAGGTTACGCTGATGCTCAACTTTTATTAGGTAGTTGTTATGCTTACGGCAACGGTGTTAATAAGGATCAATTTGAAGCAAATAGATGGATCCGTAAAGCTGCTGAACAAAATATTCCAATAGCGCAGAGCACACTTGGATACAATTACCTATCTGGTTTGGGAATTCCTAAGGACTATTGTGAGGCATTCAAGTGGATTTGGAAATCGGCTACTAACAATGATATTACCGGAATGTTCCTATTAGGTTCGTTATACGAAGACGGACTTGGAACAACCAAAAATATTAGGCTTGCAATGTACTGGTATAAAAAAGCAGCGGAAGCTGGGGATGAAGATGCTCTTAGCAGATACAACGACTTATACGATCAAGGCTATCGAGCAGCGACCTCGCCAGATGTTCGAGAGACTACATCTCAAAAAAAATTGACCAAGAAACGCCACCGATAGCCCTACAAGCGCAAACACCCTGTGATATAACGATTTATAAAAAAACTGGATATATCTTTCTCACAATAGACTTCTAAAAAAATAATAATGCGTCAACTCCATTTTATCTTAATTCTCATCACTATTACCTCTTTATTGTGTACTCATGCTCAAACTTCCGACATTGCCACTCTCCGAACTCAAGCCGAAAGCGGAGAAGCAGTCGCTCAAGCTAAGCTTGGTTACGCATATTGTATTGGAGATGGCGTAAATAAAGATTATACCAAAGCTGTCGAATGGTTTAGAAAAGCTGCTGAGCAAGGACTCTCTCAGGCACAATATAATCTCGGAGCATGTTATTTCAGAGGAGATGGCGTTAACCAGAACTTCTCAACAGCCGCAAAATGGTACAGGAAAGCCGCTGAACAAGAAAATGCGGAAGCTCAATATAATCTTGCTCTATGTTATTATAATGGTGTAGGTATTGACCAAGACTTATCATTAGCAGTTGATTGGTATCGTACAGCAGCTGAGCAAGGACATGCTCCGGCACAATTAAAGCTCGGATTTTGTTATTTAGAGGGTGAAGGAGTTGCCAAAGACAACAGTAAAGCCGTTAAATGGTTTCTAAAAGCTGCCGAACAGGGAGATGCCAGTGCTCAGTACAATCTCGGAGTATGCCACTGTAATGGCGTCGGCGTGCCCCAAGACTATTCTGAAGCGGTCAAGTGGTTTCTGAAAGCTGCCGAGCAAGGAGCTGCCGATGCTCAGTGCGCTCTCGGAGGATTCTACGCAAATGGCTACGGCGTGCAAAAAAACTATTCTGAAGCGGCAAAGTGGTATCAGAAAGCTGCCGAGCAAGGAGATCCCCAAGCTCAGTACAATCTCGGAGTATGCCACTGTAATGGCGACGGCGTGCCCCAAGACTATTCTGAAGCGGTCAAGTGGTTTCAGAAAGCTGCAGACCAGGGAGATGCCCAAGCTCAGCGCAATCTCGGATTATGCTACNNNAANGGCNACGGCGNGCCCNAANACTATTCNGAAGCNGTCAAGTGGTNTCAGNAAGCTGCCGAACANGGANNTGCNANNNCTCAGTGNAATCTCGGANANTGCTACNANAANGGCTACGGCGTGCCCAAAGACTATTCNGAAGCGGTNAAGTGGTNTCNGNAAGCTGCCGANCAAGGAGATGCCANTGCNCAGTNNAATCTCGGANNNTGCTACGNAAATGGCNACGGCGTNCCCAANGATNATTCTGANGCNGTCAAGTGGTATCNGAAAGCTGCNGANCAAGGANNTGCCNNNGCTCAGTACNNTCTCGGAGNATNCTACNNNAATGGCNACGGCGTGCCNNAANACTATTNNGAAGCNGTNNNNTGGCTTCANAAAAGCNGCCGANCANGGNNANNCCNATGCNCAATGTAATNTAGNCNNTAGTTACTATAANGGAGANNGGAGTNGTTAAAGACTACCCTGAGGCTGCGAAGTGGTTTCGNGAAGCGGCCCTGCAAGGAAACGATANAGCNCAATATTNNCTCGGTATATGCTACGAANANGGTNAGGGANTTAAGAAAAGTATTCCTTTAGCNATGTATTGGTATAAGAAANGTGCNGAAGGAAANAATCAGNATGCANTCNACNAATACAACTATCTTTATGATCAAGGACACCGGNCGGCCACCTCGCCGACTGCTGAATGAAANGNAGTTAGNGCCGGNATTTGCAACGCAACGGATTTGTGGCTATATTTGCAACCGATATCCAAAAAAACATTCTAATATCACACAGCAATGGAAAAACTTCAGAATATCGTGGCGCANTTTGCCACCGAGGGTAACGTGGCTGAAATCAAGCCGCTGGGTAATGGTCTGATCAACGANACTTATATCGTCAAGACCGAGGGCGAGGCTCCCGACTATGTGTTGCAGCGCATNAATCACAATATTTTCACCGACGTTGACGCTCTGCAACGCAACATCACCGCAGTGACACGCCACATCCGCCGCAAGCTCTCCGAACAGGGCGTGGAGGATATCGACCGCCGGGTGCTGACTTTTATTNCGCTACGCTCCGACAGCGATAAAACATATTATTTCGACGGCGAAAACTATTGGCGCGTGTCGCTCTTCATCCCCGACGCGCAGACATTTGAAGCCGTAACCCCGGAATATTCCCGATATGCCGGACAGGCGTTTGGCGATTTCCAGGCTATGCTCGTGGATATCCCCGACGAACTGACCGAAACAATACCCGATTTCCACAACATGGAGTTTCGCCTGCAACAGCTCCGCGAGGCGATCGCCGACAATAAGGCCGGACGGCTTGAAGAGGTGAGCGACATTGCCGACGATCTGCTGCGCCGCGCCGACCGGATGACGCTGGCCGAACGNCTNCACCGCGAGGGCAAGCTGCCGAAACGTATCTGCCACTGCGACACGAAGGTAAACAATATGATGTTTGACGGCAACGGCAATGTGCTCTGCGTCATAGATCTCGACACCGTAATGCCTTCATATATATTCAGCGACTACGGCGACTTCCTGCGCACCGGTGCCAACACAGGAGCCGAAGACGATCCGGATCTCGACCGCGTGGGCTTCAACATGGATATATTCCGCGCGTTCACTGAGGGCTACCTGTCGACGGCCGGTAAATTCCTGACCGACACCGAAGTGGAAAATCTTCCCTATGCCGCCGCCCTGTTCCCCTACATGCAGGCCGTGAGATTCTTCGCCGACTATCTCAATGGCGACACATATTATAAAACNGCCTACCCCGACCACAATCTGGTGAGAACCCGCGCTCAGATCCGANTGCTCGAATCGGTCGAGGAAGCAACCCCTCGCATGAAAGAGTTCATCGCTTCGCTTCGCAAATAGGACCAAAAAGGATCGGAATGGATTTTGCCATTCTATCTATTTGACCTATTTTTGCACAAACTATTCATTTCACACTTAGAGAGTGTTTGTATTTAAACCAAATTAAATATTATAAGATGGTTCTTCAATTTTTGATTTCATCACAAAGGATCTTTTGGGCGCTTTTTCAAAGCTTTCATCAGTCGCAATGCCCGCATTGCTCCTTCTTCAATTTTGAAAAATCATCCCAAAACCTCTCTTTG
>JAAVEX010000068.1 GCA_014801065.1 Barnesiella sp. | reverse complement strand
GGGCGCTTTTTCAAAGCTTTCATCAGTCGCAATGCCCGCATTGCTCCTTCTTCAATTTTGAAAAATCATCCCAAAATCTCTCTTTGTGCTAAAATCATTTAAATCCAAACACTCTCTAACTTGACAATCGATCATGATCAGAAAATTTTCAAAAGCAATATCGTTTGTTTTCAGCCCGATAGTCATCCCGACCTACGCCGTGGCGCTGATGCTTAATGTGACCGAGCTGGCGTTTGTGCCGCTGGCCACGCGTCTGCTAACGGTGGGTGTGGTGTTTTTCCTGACCGCGCTGGGGCCTATGACTGTGATCGGAGTGATGCGCAAGCTGAATATGGTGGAAAATGTGTCGCTGACTGAGCGCAACGACCGTTTTTGGCCCTACGCGGCATCGGTGGCATTTTACATTATGACGATAGGCTATTTCTGGCTTGTGGGCGCACCTCGATGGCTCATAGGGTTCATGGCGGGCGCGACGGCGGCACTCATCTGTGTGGCCATGATCAACCGGTGGTGGAAAATCAGTGCTCATGCCACAGCCATTGCCGGTCTGCTTGCCATAGTGGTGTGTCTGACCATGCATGCCGTCTATCCTCTGGGGGCACTGGTCATGCTGACGATCGCTGCCGTGATCGCCGGCATTGTCGGAGTGGCCAGACTGATGCTTGAGGCCCACACTCCGATGCAGGTTTATGCAGGTTATGCCGTTGGGTTTATCAGCGTTTTGTTTTTCACAATAATTTAAAAATTGATATATGAAACCACTTGTAAGTATTATTATGGGCAGCATGTCGGACCTGCCTATCATGGAAAAAGCGGCTAAATTTCTCGATATGATGAAAGTGCCGTTTGAGATGAATGCGCTTTCGGCCCACCGCACTCCGGCGGAGGTGGAAGCTTTTGCACGCGGCGCTCAGGATCGGGGCATAAGGGTGATCATAGCCGGCGCGGGAATGGCTGCGGCTCTTCCCGGAGTGATAGCAGCGATGACCACCGTGCCTGTGATCGGAGTGCCTATCAGCGCCACTCTCGAAGGACGCGACGCTCTGCTCTCAATCGTGCAGATGCCTCCGGGCATCGCAGTGGCCACCGTCGGGATCGATGGAGGCATGAATGCCGGCGTGCTTGCTGTGCAGATGATAGCGCTTGGCGATGCGGAGTTGATGGAGCGGTTCCGGACTTATCGCGCCACACTTTCAGAAAAGATAGTGAAAGTCAATGCCGATCTCGCGTCGGTGAAGTATGAATACAAGACAAATTGATCGAAATGTCGGTGTTTGATTATAAGCGTCGGCCAACCACGACGGTCAACGTCGGCTCACTCACCATCGGCGGTGATGCACCCGTGAGGATCCAGTCGATGGCTTCGACTTCGACTATGGATACCGATGGATCGGTCGATCAGGCGGAAAGGATAGTTGAGGCCGGCGCTGAACTGGTTCGCTTCACGGCTCAGGGAGTGAGAGAGGCTGAAAATCTGGGCAAGATCCGTGGCTGTCTGCGCGAGCGCGGAATCGAAGTGCCTCTGGTGGCGGATATCCACTTCAATCCTCGTGCGGCATTCGAGGCTGCGCGACGCGTGGAGAAGGTGAGGATCAATCCCGGCAACTTCGTGGATCCCGGACGCACGTTTAAAAAAATTGAGTTTACGGATGAGGAATATGCCTGCGAACTTCGGCGCATAGAGGATGCCCTCGTGCCGTTTCTGGATCTGTGTCGGGAAAATGGCACGGCAATCCGTATCGGTGTTAACCATGGATCGCTGTCGGATAGAATCATGAGTCGTTATGGCGACACTCCTGCCGGGATGGTGGAGAGCGCGATGGAGTTTCTGCGTGTGTGTCGCCGTCATGATTTTAATGATGTGGTGATCTCGATCAAGGCTTCGAATGTCACCGTGATGGTGGAGACCGTGAGACGGCTTGTCAAGGCTATGAATCAGGAGGATATGGCCTATCCGCTTCATCTCGGAGTGACTGAGGCAGGCGACGGAGAGGATGGCCGGATAAAATCGGCTGTCGGTATCGGCACATTGCTTGCCGAGGGAGTCGGCGATACGATTCGTGTGTCGCTCAGCGAGGATCCCGAATGTGAGCTTCCGGTGGCGCGGGCCATTGTTGATTATATAAGCAAACGCGAGGGAGCGAGTCCGATCAACGGAAGGCTGATCGAGGGCTATGATCCGGTGGCTCCGCAGCGCCGTCGCGGGCACAGGACGCCGGGTATGCCTGCTGATGGAGTGCCTGTCGTGGTGGCTCCGGGCGCTGTTGATGTTTCCGGCGATATGCAGCCTGATCTTGTGGCCGACGATGAACGCCTTGTGCGTGTGAAAGCTGCCGATGTGATTGCCAATGGTCTTAAGGCGGAACGGGATGCGATCGTCGTTATGGATTCGGACCATGTCAATCGCTCGGGTGAGATGCTTGCTGCATTTCATAGGCTGATGGAGGATGGTGTTGACAATCCGGTGGTTGTCGCAGCGCGCTACGACGGGCTGACTGCCGAAGAGGCCTCACTGCGTGCTGCCATCGACTGTGGAGTGGTGCTCATGGGAGGTTTTGGCGACGGGTTGCTGATCGAGGGCGATTCGCTTCCGGCTGCCGATGCCGTAAGGGTGGCTTTCGCTATTCTGCAGTCGGCGCGTATGAGATTTTCTCACACTGAATTTATCTCCTGTCCGGGATGCGGCCGCACGCTTTTCGATCTGCAGTCGACGCTGGCGGAGGTGAAACGCGCCACGTCGCATCTCAAAGGTCTGAAGATCGGAGTGATGGGATGTATTGTCAATGGACCGGGCGAAATGGCTGATGCCGACTATGGTTATGTGGGAGCGGGCATTGGAAAGGTGAGCCTGTATCGCGGTAAAGAGTGTGTTGAGAAGAATATCCCGACCTCGGAGGCGGTAGGTAGGCTTGTTGAACTGATTAAAGCTGACGGACTTTGGAAATAGATGAGATTTACATGCGTCGCGCGCTGCAGCTTGCCGCCAACGGGCGGGGGCAGACATCGCCCAACCCGATGGTCGGAGCCGTGATAGTGTGCGATGGCCGGATCATCGGCGAGGGGTGGCATCGTCGCTTCGGTGGCCCTCATGCTGAGGTCAATGCGGTGAGATCGGTGGAAAACAGTGAGATGCTCCGGCGGTCGACGATCTATGTCACTCTTGAACCATGTTCGCATTACGGCAAAACACCACCCTGCGCCAAGCTGTTGATTGATAGCGGAGTGTCGAGAGTAGTGGTGGGGTCGCTTGATCCTAATCCGAAGGTGGCCGGCAGAGGCGTTGCGATGTTGCGTGATGCCGGAGCAGAGGTGACGGTGGGGGTACTCGACGATGAGTGCAAGGCGTTGAACCGTGCGTTCATGACCGCTCAGACGCTGCGTCGGCCATACGTGATGCTTAAATGGGCCTGCAGCAGCGATGGGTATCTGGATTGTGTGAGGGAGGCCGGCGATCCCGCGCCACGATTTTCCACGGCAGCCTCGATGCAGGCAATGCATCGTCTTCGGGGCGATTTTGATGGAATAATGGTGGGGAGCAGGACGGTTGTCAATGACGATCCGCAGCTCAGGGTCAGGCTCTTTCCCGGACGATCTCCGCGAAGGATAGTGATTGATCGCAGCGGAGTGCTCACGGCGGATCATCGAATTTTTGCAGGCGAAAAAAGTTTGGTCTACTCCTCGGGACATGCGCTTGATGATGTGGCCGAGGTCGTTGAAGTGGAGCCCGGGAGCGGTCTTTCCGAAATTCTTGCCGATCTCTTTTCGAAGGGTATGATCTCAGTGATGGTAGAGGGAGGAGCCACTCTGCTTCAGGCGTTTATCGATTGCGGCGTTTGGGACGAAGCGCGGGTGGAGATATCACCCGTAGAGCTTGGTCGGAGGGGTCGCTGCCGGATGGGATTGCCGCAGGGAGCGGTGATGGTGGAACGGTTCGGAAGTAATGATATTTTACATATTCGCAGGGTGTAGGGCGAAAATTGCTATATTTATTAGGTATTTTAACTATAAGGGGGTGAAAGTTAATGAAAATGTTGTTAACTTTGCAAGTTGAAAAAGAACTGTTTCATGAAACTTGCAAAATGCTGTTTCGGGATTGATGTGGGTTCGTAGCGAGTCGCACATGGGTCTGAGATGGAGAGCGAGTTTAAGCGCGGTTCGATGATCGCTATTTATAACAAGCTGGTCTCAGCTTAAAAAACGCTTTATGAAAAGAAGATTCCCAATATATGCAATTTTGGCCTTGATAGCCACAGCGCTTGTGTCGTCGTGTAACGATGATTCCGATGATATGAGTACGCTGATTCCTGATTCGTCGGCGGATGCCGTGATGGTCAATACTTTCAGCCTCGAAGCTAATGACAGTGTGCTGGCTAATCTTGATTCGGTTTTCTTTTCAATCGATTTGGATCGCGCTGTTATTTTTAATGCTGATTCGCTGCCTGTGGGTACGAAGGTGAACCGACTGGTCACTGAGATGACTTTTTCCGGTGTGAGAAAGGCGGAAATCACTATGCCATCGTCGACCGGCGCTGACACCGTGGTGGACTATCTTAAGAATCCTAACGATTCGATCGATTTCAGCCGCGGTTCGGTGAAATTGCACCTCGAATCGGCTTCCGGAACAGTGACACGCGACTATACGATCTATGTCAATGTGCATAAGGTGAACCCCGATCGCATGGAGTGGAGCAAGATGAATTGGACGCTCCCCACCAACCTCGCCTCGGTCAAGGAGCAACGTACTCTTGACTTTGGTGATGGCACTATGTTCTGCTTCACTACCGATGGCACATCTGTTTGCAGAGCCTCGTCGCAGGCTCCGCTTGATTCATGGACATTTACTGATGTTACATTCCCGGCCGATGCGCGCCTGTCGACACTCGTTGCGGCCGACGGCAAGATGTTTGTCGTTGACAGCAATAATACACTCTTTGAGTCGACAGATTGCGGACTTTCCTGGAGTCAGACCTCTGCCCGGATGTCGTATATCTACGGCGTTGTCGGCGGAAAGGCTATCGGTGTGATTGATGACGGAGGCTATAAGACGGTGACTTATCCTGCATCGACAGCTAATCCGATTGTTGATGGTATGCCCGTGGCCGGCACATCCGCAGCCGTGGTTTATACCACCGAATGGTCCGACGCTCCGATGTTGATCGTGGCCGGCGGTGTTGATGCCGATGGCAATGCCGTTAATGGCGTATGGGCATGCGATGGTGGCGTATGGGCCAAGCTTTCATCGTCGCTCCCGGCTTTGGAGGCTCCGATGGTGGTGCCCTACTATGCTTTCCGCACATCCACGGTCTGGAAGGTGACTCGCCGCTCGGTGCTGCTCTGCTTTGGTGGACTGCTCAACGGATCGACACCCAATCGAAATGTCTATATCTCTTACGATATGGGTGTTAACTGGACGCTGGCTCCTTCGGATATGGCGCTCCCCGCAACATACACTCCGGGATCATACGCGCAGGCCATTGTGGTCAATCAGACGCTTGGCTCTCGCGCAGTGAAACCGATCACTGAATGGGATTGCCCGTATATCTATGCGTTTGGCGGTGAGGGAATCAACATGACCACATCGACAGATGTGTGGCGCGCGGTGATTAACCGTCTTGAATTTAAACCTTTGCAGTAAACAGTCAGGAATTCCGCTTCAGATCNCCAAGTGAAAAAAGTCAGAATCATATTGCTCGTAACAGTCCTGTCGCTGCTCGGTCGAGGCCGGGTGGCTGCTGAGGAACTNGTGGATAGCTATAAGTTTGATTTTGGATTCGGAGTGGGTATGAGCGGTTATCTCGGNGATGCAAACGAGAGCAATCTTTTCAAGCATCCCGGTCTGGCGGCCAACGTCGGCATGAGGTATCTATTCGGCAGCCGGTGGGCAGCGAAGGCTCAGCTCGGAGTGGCGACGCTCAGCGGCAACACCGCNGATTTTGAGAATGTGCTTCCCGAGGGTCGACAATATGATTTCAAATCCACAGCTTTNGATCTCGCNGTCAAGGGTGAGGCTAATTTCTTTGCCTATGGGATCGGAGAAACATATAAACGTCTGCGCCGATGGACACCGTTTGTGTCGCTCGGCCTCGGAGTGTCGATGGCTTCGAGTTCCGGCAACACTTCGGCGGCATTCTCGATTCCGATGGGTGTCGGCGTTAAGTTCAAGCTCTCTCGTCGATTGAACCTGAATNCCGAGTTTACCATGACGAAAGTGTTCGGCGACAAGTTAGACTCCAAGGAGNTGACCGATCTCTACCAGATCAAGAGCTCTTTTCTGAAAAANACCGACTGGTATTCTACGNTTACGGTCGGTATAAGTTATGAATTTGGTGCGCGCTGCGTCACATGTCACCGAATAGACTGATTCGCGCTGCCTCACACCTTATATAATATATATANATACGAAACCAATCATCAACCGCTCAAAAAATGAAATCGCTTCTCGAACAGATCGATCGCAACCGAGTGCCGCGTCATGTAGCTGTCATAATGGATGGAAACGGGCGTTGGGCGCGTNGTAGAGGCAATGATCGTTCGAGCGGTCATATTGCCGGCGTTGACACCGTCCGCGAAATTATTCGNACGGCNTCGAACCTCGGTGTGGGTTATCTCACGCTCTACGCNTTTTCGACCGAAAACTGGAATCGGCCAAAAGAAGAGGTCGATATGCTGTTGACGCTCATTATCAGCGTGCTTGCAAATGAAACGCCTGAGCTTAAAAGAAACAATGTNCGTCTGACGATGATCGGTGACCGCANCCGCTTGCCGCAGGANGCTTTGAAGTCGCTTGATGAGAGTATGGCTGCTACCTCCNCCTGCACCGGAATGCAGGTTAATCTGGCGTTGAGCTATTCATCGCGGTGGGAACTGACCGAGGCTGCACGCAAGATTGCATCTCGGGTGGCTTCAGGCGAGTTGGCTGTCGAGGATATCGACGAGAAGATTATGGACGATTCGCTGGCCACGGCCGGCATCCCCGATCCTGATCTTNTGATCCGCACCGGCGGCGATGAACGCATATCCAACTTTCTGCTATGGCAGATCGCATATTCAGAATTGTATTTCACATCAACATATTGGCCCGACTTCAATGCTGAAGAATTTTACAGCGCTATAATCGACTATCAGTCGCGTGAGCGCCGTTTCGGNATGACTTCGGATCAGATTCAAAGTAAAAAATAGAGCTATCATTTTTATTCGACCAATCATTATGCATAAAAAGATATTACTGATCTTATTCAGCCTCCTTATCGCTCCCGCCTCGCTGACTTTTGCACAAAGCCANGCCGACACGGTGTTCACNCCCAATGTGATCTTCACCGGGATCCCCAANAGCTACGAAATCGCTGATATCAAGGTGGAGGGCGCTGACAATTATGAGGATTATATCATTATCGGTTACTCCGGTCTGAAAAAAGGTGATGTGGTCGATATCCCCGGATCGGATCTTACGGCAGCAGCCAAGCGCCTATGGCGTCAGGCTTTGTTCAGCAACGTACAGATCGTTGTCGACAAGGTGGCGGGCGACAAAGCCTGGATCACACTGAAGTTGCGCGAGCAGCCCCGCATTTCAGAAATCAATTATTATGGGATGAAAAAGGGTGAGCGCGACGATCTTCAGGAGCGGTTGCAGTTTCACAAGGGTAATCAGATCACTCAGAATATCGTTAACCGTGCAGAGGCGATCATTAAGAAATATTTTGCAGAAAAAGGTTTTGGCAANGCAACTGTNAAGATCACTCTGCGTGAGGATTTGTCGGCTAAAAATGAAATGATTGTTGATATCAATGTCAACAAAAATTCGAAAGTTAAGGTCCACAAGATCTATATCGACGGCAACGAAGTGATGAGCGACAANGCCTTGCAGCGCGTAATGAAAAAAACCAACGAAAANGGCAAGNTGCTTAATATCTTCAAACAGAAGAAATTCGTNGAGTCGGACTATCAGGATGACTTGAAGCGNATTATCGACAAATATAACGANAAAGGCTACCGCGATGCAAAGATCCTGGCCGANAGCGTTGTGCCCTACGATGAAAANACTGTCGACGTGTATATCAATCTCGANGAAGGTAAGAAATACTACATCAATGATATCTCTTGGGTGGGCAACACGGTGTTTCCCACGGATCTGCTCAATGATCTTCTGGGGATCAAGAGCGGCGATGTCTATAATCAGAAGTTGCTCAACAAGCGCACGAATGAAGATGATGATGCCGTGGCCAATCTGTATATGAACCGCGGATATCTGTTCTACAACCTCGTGCCGATCGAACGCAATGTGCGCGGCGATTCAATCGATCTTGANATGCGTATGGTCGAAGGTCCGCAGGCGCGTATCAATCGCGTGGTGATCAACGGCAACGACCGTCTGTATGAAAAGGTGATCCGCCGCGAGCTCCGCGTAAAGCCGGGCGAACTTTTCAGTAAAGACGACCTTATGCGTTCGGCACGTGAGATTGCTCAGACCGGCCATTTCGATCCGGAAAATATGGATATACGTCCCGAACCGAATGAAGAAAACGGCACGGTGGATATCATATTCAATCTCACCTCGAAGGCTAATGACCAGGTTGAATTCTCTCTTGGATGGGGCCAGACGGGTGTGATCGGTAAACTTGCCTTGAAGTTTACCAACTTCTCGATCAAGAATCTCTTCCATCCCAGTTCCTACAAGGGTCTCATCCCGCAGGGNGAGGGTCAGACATTCACTATNTCCGCGCAGACCAATGCCCGCTACTATCAGTCGTATGCCATCTCGTTCCTCGATCCATGGTTCGGCGGAAAGCGACCAAACTCGCTGTCGGTATCGGCCTACTATAGCCGCCAGACCGGTGTGAACTCGTCATATTACAACTCCAACTGGGCCAACCCCTATCTCTATAGCGGAGGTTATGGATATGGTTACAATTACGGCTACGGTTCGGACTATTATCAAAACTCTCTGAACAATGCCTACGACCCCAATAAGGTGCTTCAGATGGTGGGCGTGACGCTCGGTTTCGGTAAGCGTCTCAGCTGGCCAGATGACTATTTCACATTCCAGACGGATCTGAGCTACAACTGGTATTATCTGAAAAACTGGGAGTATCTCTATTACATGAACAATGGTACGTCAAACTCACTGGTGCTCGGACTGACGCTGGCGCGTAATTCGATCGATAATCCGCTCTATACTCGTCGCGGTTCGCAGTTCTCACTGAGCCTGCAACTCACACCCCCGGCTTCGCTCTTCGGCAAAAAGAATTGGCGCAAGCTCTATGAAGAAAACACTACAGAGAGTAAGAAGGAGCTGTATAAATGGATTGAATATTGGAAGCTGAAATTCAAATCGCGCACCTATACCCCGCTGACTGATCCTAACGGAACATACACGCTGGTGCTTATGACTCGTGCTGACTTAGGCTTGCTCGGCAGCTACAACAAGTGGCTTAAATCGCCCTTCGAAACATTCTATGTGGGTGGTGACGGAATGTCGGGATCTTACACTTATGCCACCGAAACGATCGGCTTGCGCGGTTATGACAACGGTGCGCTCACACCATGGGGACGCGAGGGTTACGCCTACGCTCGCTTCGGTGTCGAACTCCACTTCCCCTTCCTCCTCCAGACATCGACCACGATCTATGGTCTTGCCTTCCTCGAAGGTGGCAATGCCTGGACTAAGGTGGGCGACTTCAATCCCTTCAATCTTAAGAGATCGGCCGGATTCGGTCTGCGTATCTTCCTCCCGATGGTCGGCATGATGGGTATTGACTGGGCTTATGGTTTCGACAAGGTGTTCGGCACTCGCGGCGGCAGTCACTTCCACTTCATTCTCGGTCAGGAATTCTGATCCGGCGGATGAGAGCGGGCGGTAACATTATTTAATATAGTGATTATAAACTTTAGCGGCCGTTGTGTGTCATATAATAGAAACGAATCAATATAATAATTTTGAATATGAAGAAAACACTCATTGCAATTGTAGCGATCTTTGCCTGTGCATTTGCCGGAAAGGCGCAGAAATTTGCACTCGTTGATATGGAGTACGTTCTAAGCAATGTAGCGGCCTATGAGGTGGCTAACAATCAGCTCGATCAGCTGTCGCAACGCTTCCAGAAAGAGGTTGAGAATGTGTCGCGCGAAGCCGAAACGATGTATAACAACTACAAGTCGCAGATGCCCTTTCTGACTGACGAACAGAAGAAAAAGCAGGAAGAGGAGATCATGGCAAAGGAAAAAGAAGCCCGCGAACTCCGTAATAAATATTTCGGACCGGAAGGCGAGCTTGAAAAGAAACGCCAGACGCTGATGAAACCTATTCAGGAAGAGGTGTACAATGCCGTGAAGAAGGTGTCGGAAGAGCGCGGATATATGTGTATCTTTGATCGCGCATCGTCGGCCGACATCATATTTGCATCGCCGCGAATAGATATTTCCAACGACGTTCTTGCCAAGTTAGGTTATTCCAGATAAAAATAGTATCTTTGTCGCCACAACTCAAGGCGGTGGCTGCCTGATGGTCTTTTCAGGAGCCCGCCGTAAAGTCATATAATAAAACAAACCAAAAACGATATGATCAAAAAACTCATTCTCGCAATCATGATTGCGCTGCCTACAATGGCATTTGCTCAGAAGTTCGGCATGGTCGACACTCAGAATCTCATGCAGTCGCTTCCCGAAGTGAAAGAGGTGCAGACTCAGCTCGAAGCTTCAATGAAAAAATATTCTGACGAGGAAGGCAAACTCCANCAGGAATATGANAAGAAGCTCAAAGAACTTCAGGAGATGGATAAAAATACTCCGGAGGCAATTCAGAAACGTCGCATTGAAGAACTTCAGGCTCTCGAACAGAAAATTCAGGAATTCCGTCAGACCGCTCAGACTGATCTTCAGCGNCAGCAGGAACAGCTTCTCCAGCCCGTACAGAAAAAAATCATGGACGCTATCCAGAGNGTTGGAACCGAAGGAGGCTACACCTTTATCTTCGAAAATGGCATTTCTCTCTTCCAGGGTAAGGATGTGGAAGATGTCACTCCCGCCGTTAAGCGTAAACTTGGCGTGAAGTAAANAAATTTAAAAACGTCACAAAATATTAGAGAGGCCCCGCCGAAAGGTGAGGCCTCCATTTTTTTACTTTACCCGCTTGTTGTTAATAAGAGTTAAATANGATATATCTGTGAACCATTTCTTCGCAAGGGTGTTTTAATGGTATAAAGTAAAGATTACTTTTTCCATTGCAAGAAATGTGATAATGATTGGTTTATTATCTAAGCGAGGAGCGTTGTGACAACGGACCTCGTTTTTGTTTTATAAGAGATTGCCATATCTCATTCCCCCAAGAATAATATTAGATATATTTATTTTATCCGTTAGCGTANTGGCGTGTNGTCACTATTGTTAGCGTGGAGATTATTCAGAGTGCGGGCGATATTGTGTAATTCGCCAAAATAGATTATTTTTGCAGATGTAAAATAATTGTGAAACGTAAGGACTTGTCGGTGTTTAAGCCGGGTTGGTAGCCGTTGGGTGGCAGCCAATCAGTGGCAGATCGTTTAAGCGCTGATAAGTCGAAATGTATGTTAGGAATATAGATTTGTAAGATATGAAAAGAATACTTGTGGTTCTGTTTGCAGTGCTTCCCGTGATGGCTTTTGCCGAAAAGTTTGGTGTGATTGATACGGAGGCTCTTATCTCATCGCTCCCTGAGATGGAGGAAATTGCAGCACAGCTTGAGGCATATAGCGCGCAATATGAACGCGATTTTGAATCGCTCAGCAAGGATATGGACAAGAAATACGGAGAGCTTCAGAAACTTCCCGAGGGCACGAATGTTGAGATTGTGAAGCGCAGAGTGCAGGAAATTCAGGATCTTGACCGGAAGATTAATCAGTTTCGCCAGACCGCTGAGGCTGATCTCAAGAATCATGAGTCGGCTATGATGACACCGATACGCAACCGCGTTGCTCAGGCTTTGAAAGAGGTGGGCGATGAAGGCGGTTTCGTTATGATCTTCGAAAATTCATCGCCTGTTTATGTGCGTGGCGATGTGGTCGATGTGACTCCTCTCGTGGTCGAGAAGCTCAAGACTATAAAATAACGTTCTGACCGAAAGCCCGTCTGCGGGATTATTCATCGGTCGGCAGAAAATCAACACACATATACACGCTTTCGAGTCGGCGTTTGATCCCATACTCCGGGCTAAATAAATGACTTAAAGAGTTTCATACGCGGTCGGTTGATCGTGGAAACACATCTCTTACGCAGTGAATTTGTTTTTTTAATCCAATAGGTAAATGAAAAAGTTTTTTGTACCGGCGCTTTGCGCTGTTCTTTCGACCGGCCTGGTGGGCTGCTCGGATGATGATGATGTGGTAGATGTTCCGGTGATCGATCCGGTGGTTCCTACAACTGAGTTTGATTATGAAGCCTACTACAAGGGCGACATTTATGGCAACGGAGCTGGCAATCTCTGGATCAACTTCATTGAAAAGTCTCTGACATACGATGAAGATGAGGGCGATTTTACCGGCACCGGCGATCTGCTTTGCCTTGACTTCTTCACCACGCTTGCTTCAAACCCNGATTTTGCTACATTGGCCAACGGCACTTATACCGCATCCGATGATTACAGTGAGTTTACGCTTAATATGGATGATTATGAAACNTATGTGNNCAAATACGTCGATTCTACTCCTACGGAATATTCTGTGACCGGCGGTACGGTGACTGTCACTAACGTTGATGGCTATACTTCGATCNACGCTTCGCTGACTCTTAATGACGGCTCNGACTATGAGTTTCACTTCGTTGNTAAAATCTCGGTGATCAATCGNTCGGGTTCGGGCAANATGTCGAATCTTACTGAAAATGTTGCTGTCACGGNTCTGACTCAGGGTGTGGCAATGTATTTCGGCGAATCGTTTACCGAAACGTCNGACCATTATATGGTGGTGCTTGCCGGAGAAGATTATGATCTGGAAGAGAACTATGGCCTTTCTCCCTCACTGATGATCGGACTTAATGTGACGCCGGGTTCGTCGGATGGTATTCCTTCGGGCACTTACACACTGATCGATGCGATGGAGGCCGACGACTATGAGGTGGGCACNGCGCTCAGCGGTGTCTATGACCCGACGCTCGGCGGATTTTTCGGCACATGGTATTTCCATACCGCATCGGCTATCGAAGCCTCTATGATGACAGGAACTGTAAAGGTTACCAACAATGGTGATGGCAAGTATGCTATCGAATTTGATCTTAAGGATGGATACGGCCACTCGGTGAAAGGATCTTACAACGGCGCTCTTGACGTTGAGGACCTTTCGTAAATACGAGGCCTGCAGAATATAAATCATTATGAACGAAAGCTTGTCATATAGCGGNCCGATAGGAGTGTTTGATTCCGGCTACGGTGGGTTGACGATACTCAAAGAGTTGCGCAACCGACTGCCGGAATACGACTANCTGTATCTTGGCGATAATGCGCGNGCGCCCTACGGGCCGCGATCGTTTGACATGGTGTATCGCTTTACGCTTGAGGCTGTCAACTGCCTGTTNGCTCAGGGGTGTCCGCTCGTGATACTCGCTTGCAATACGGCGTCGGCCAAAGCTTTGCGCTCTATCCAGCAGAACGATCTGCCCGGGATAGACCCTTCACGCAGAGTGTTGGGTGTGATCCGCCCCACAGCTGAACGCCTCGGCGAGATAAGCCGTAATGGCAAGATCGGTATTCTCGGNACGGCGGGCACGGTGAGATCCCGTAGCTATGATATNGAGATCGGGAAGCTNTATGATCAGTTTTCGACCGTTTCGCAGGCGTGTCCGATGTGGGTTCCTCTGGTTGAAAATCATGAGGCCTCAGAACCGGGTGCCGATTATTTTGTTAAGAAATATGTAGATGAGCTTTTCGGACAATGTCGGGAGATCGATACGGTNGTTCTGGCCTGTACGCATTTTCCGATTCTCTATGACAAGATCCGGGCTGTTGTGCCGCAACATGCCGAGGTGGTTTGTCAGGGAGAGATCGTGGCNGACAGTCTGGCCGATTATCTGAATCGNCATCCCGAGATGGANCATAGGCTCGAACGTGGAGGCTCTTGTCGATATCTGACAACGGANAATCCCGAATCTTTTTCNTCGCTGGCNCGTATCTTTCTTGATCAGCCGGTTGAGGTGGAACATATTGATTTATAACTAAAAAAAGACCATAGGTTATGAGACTTGACGGNCGGCGCCAAAGCACAAACGTTGACGATCGCCGCGGACGCTCAGGAGGCCGCCGCGGGATGGCCGTTGGTGGCGGAATAGCGGGTGTGATCATTGCTATCGTTGCTGCCTTTCTGGGAGGGGGCGATATCAGTTCGGTATTGTCGAATCTTCTTGGCGATGGCAGCGGCCTGACATCAAGCAGGGCGCAAAACTATACATTTTCGGCCGAGGAGGAGGAGCTTGCAGAATTTTCAAAGAAAATATTTGCGGGCACTGAGGATGTATGGTCAGAGATATTCCGACAGAACGGAATGGAATATGAACCTCCGAAGCTCGTGATCTATTCCGGCTCAACCACGAGCGGATGTGGAGACGCGGATGCATCGATCGGTCCATTTTACTGCTCGGCAGATGAATCAGTCTATATCGATTTGTCTTTTTTCCGGAATATGCGCTCACAGCTTGGTGCTGATGGCGATTTTGCTTATGCCTACGTTATCGCTCATGAGGTGGGCCACCACGTGCAGCATCTTCTGGGCACGCTTGAGGAGACTCACCAGCGCATGCGTGGGCTTCCGCAGACGCAGGCCAACCGCTACAGTGTGGCGCTTGAACTGCAGGCTGATTTCTATGCCGGCGTGTGGGCCTATCATGACAACCGGCTCTTTGGATCGCTCGAACCGGGCGATGTTGAGGAGGCTATCGACGCTGCTCAGAAGATAGGCGATGACTATCTGCAGAAACGTGCACAGGGCTATGCTGTGCCCGATTCGTTCAACCACGGCACGTCGGCTCAGCGCTCCCATTGGCTCAACCAGGGAATCCTCACCGGCGATCCCTCGCAGGGCGACACCTTTTCGTATCTCGGACTGGCCCGGTAAATCTCCGTTGGCTAACAATAAACAAGCAGGACGCGCTTCTCAGTGATGCGCGTCCTGCTTTAATATTCGGGAGTGTCAATATCGGGGATTAGTATTCCTGCCAGGGGGTGATGGCGATGTCGCTGACGGGTTTGGCGAGGAAGGCTTTCACGTAGGCCACGGCAAGGCGGGCGTTAGTGAGCAGGGGGATGTTGTGGTCGATGGTCCAGCGGCGAATGCGGTAGCCGTTGGTCAATTCGCGCTTGGTGTGGTTTTTGGGGATGTTGATGACGAGGTCCACTTTGTGGTTTGTGATCAGGTCGAGCACATTGTTGTCGCCTTCTTCATCTGGCCAGCTGACGGGAGTGGCTTCAATGTCGTTTTCGTTGAGGAAATGGGCGGTGCCTGCGGTGGCGTAGATCTTATAGCCGGCTTCGGCCATCATTCGGCATGCGTCGAGCATGTCGACTTTGCCGCGGACATCGCCGGAGCTTACGAGCACGGCGCCCTGCGGCACGTGGTGTCCGACGGAGATCATGGCGTTGAGCAGGGCTTCTTCGAAGTCGCGGCCGAGACATCCCACTTCGCCTGTTGATGACATGTCTACGCCCAGGACGGGGTCGGCTTTGTGGAGGCGTGCGAATGAGAATTGCGATGCTTTGACGCCTACGTAGTCAATGTCGAATGTCGAAGTGTCGACCGGTTCGATCTGTTCGCCGAGCATGATGCGGGTGGCCGTGTCGATGAAGTTCTTTTTGAGCACCTTGCTGACGAAGGGGAATGAGCGCGAAGCGCGGAGGTTACATTCTATCACCTTGACATCATTGTCCTTGGCCAGATACTGGATGTTGAACGGGCCGGAGATGTTGAGCTCTTTAGCGATGCGTGCGCTAATGCGCTTGATGCGGCGGGCCGTTGCCATATAGATTTTCTGGGCCGGGAACACGAGGGTGGCGTCGCCGGAGTGTACGCCGGCAAATTCCACATGCTCGGAGATGGCATATTCAATGATTTTACCGTTGCGAGCCACGGCATCAAATTCGATTTCCTTGGCGTTTTGGAGGAACTCTGAAACGACAACGGGGAACTCTTTTGACACCTTTGCTGCCTGATCGAGGAAGCGGTGCATCTGTTCGTGGTCGTAGCATACGTTCATCGCTGCGCCGGAAAGGACGTAGCTTGGGCGGATGAGGACGGGGAATCCGACTTCGCGCACAAACAGGTCGATATCTTCTTCGGTGGTGAGTTCTTTCCAGCGGGGCTGATCGATGCCGAGCTGGTCGAGCATCGCGGAGAATTTGTGGCGGTTTTCGGCGCGGTCGATCGAAATGGGCGATGTGCCGAGCACGGGGACGTGGCGGCGGTGGAGCTTCATGGCGAGGTTGTTAGGGATCTGACCACCAACGCTGACGATCACTCCGCGGGGCGATTCGAGATCGAGGATGTCCATGACGCGTTCAAACGAGAGCTCGTCGAAATATAGGCGATCACACATGTCGTAGTCCGTGGATACGGTTTCGGGGTTGTAGTTGATCATGATGGATCTGTAGCCGAGCTGACGGCATGTCTGGGCTGCGTTGACTGAACACCAGTCGAATTCCACAGATGAGCCGATGCGATAGGCTCCGGATCCGAGCACCACGATCGAGTTGCCCGCATTCATATCGTAGGGTATGGCGTTTTCGGTAGCGCCGTAGGTCACATATAGATAGTTGGTGAGGTCGGGATATTCCGAGGCGACGGTGTTGATGCGGCGCACTCGGGGAGTGACGTCGAGGCTCTTGCGGCGGTCGCGCACGCGAAGCACTTCCTGCTCCATGTTGCCGGAGGGGTTTTCAACGAGTCGTGCGATCTGGAAGTCGGAGAATCCGAGGCGTTTAGCTTCAGCGAGGGTTTCGCGGTCGAGTTCGTCAATGGAGTTGAACGTGGCCAGGCGGGCGGCGTAGCTGACGATGTTGTCAAGGCGCTCTATGAACCAGCGGTCGATCTTAGTGAGATCCACGATGCGGTCGATCGAGTAGCCTTCTTCAAGGGCCTGAGCTATTGCGAAGATTCGCATGTCGGTGGGATTGGCAAGAGCATCGTCGAGATTTTCGAAACGGATGTCGCTGTTGCCAACGAAGCCATGCATTCCCTGGCCGATCATGCGAAGGCCTTTCTGAATGATTTCTTCAAAAGATTTGCCGATCGACATGATTTCGCCCACGGATTTCATTGATGAACCGATCTCGCGGTCGACGCCGGCAAATTTGGTGAGGTCCCATCGGGGGATTTTAACGATCATATAGTCGACCGAGGGAGCAACGTAGGCAGAGTTGGGGGTTCCCATTTCGCCTATCTGATCGAGGGTGTAGCCGAGAGCAAGCTTTGCGGCTACGAAAGCGAGGGGGTAGCCTGATGCTTTCGATGCAAGAGCCGATGAGCGGCTGAGACGGGCGTTGATTTCAATGATGCGATAGTCGTTGGTTTCGGCGTTGAAAGCATACTGGATGTTACATTCGCCTACGATTCCGATGTGGCGCACCACTTTTCGGGCTATCTCTTCGAGCATTTCGATCTGCTCTTTGGAGAGCGATACGATGGGGGCAACGACGATCGATTCGCCGGTGTGGATTCCCAGGGGGTCGAAGTTTTCCATGGGCACGACCGTGAAGCAATGGTCGTTGGCATCGCGGATCACTTCAAATTCGATTTCTTTCCAGCCTTTGAGCGATTCTTCGACGAGGATCTGCTGAGAGTAGCTGAGGGCGCTTTCGCAGTGGCGGATGAATTCTTCGTCGTTGTTGCATATTCCGGAACCGAGACCTCCGAGAGCGTAGGCCGAGCGGACCATCACGGGATAGCCGATGCGGTGGGCCACGGCGATAGCATCGTCGAGTGTCTCAACGGCCTGNGACACCGGAGTCTTGGCCTTGATTTCGTCGAGCTTTTTTACAAAAAGATCTCGGTCTTCGGTGATCATGATAGCTTCAACCGATGTTCCGAGAACTTTGACTCCATATTTATCGAGAGTGCCGTTGAGATAAAGTTCGGTGCCGCAATTGAGGGCGGTTTGACCGCCGAATGCGAGCAGGATGCCGTCGGGGCGTTCTTTTTTAATTACTTCCTCAACGAAGTGAGGTGTGATCGGTAGGAAGTAGACCTTGTCGGCAACCCCTTCGGAAGTCTGGATAGTTGCGATGTTGGGGTTGATCAACACTGTTGAGATGCCTTCTTCGCGCATAGCTTTAAGCGCTTGGGAACCTGAGTAGTCAAACTCTCCGGCTTGACCGATTTTCAGAGCTCCGGAGCCGAGCAGCAGAACTTTTTTAATCATTGCGGTGGAATATGTTATAATAATTTGATAGTGCAAAATTACTAAATCCCGATTTTCTGACAAAGTATAAGTCAGGGTTTTTTCAAAATGATTTTTCAATAGTCAATATCGGAGAATTGTGCCCCTTCGNGAGGGTCGGTNTTGTNATTAACATANTTTAANTCNNAAATCTCAAAGATATTCGTAACTTGCNCGAAAATAANCAAATATAAACGTTNTGAGGTTTATCTTGTCTTTGTTTCTTGCATTGGTTTCTTCGGCTCTATGTNGTGCGGAAAAATATGTGCATNCCTCAGGGATTCCCGGAGGCATTTATGTGGCGAGTGTTTGTGTGGACGGGAAATTGGCCGACGGNACTAAACGAGTGATAATAAACCGATAATTATAACAAGATAAATAGANATATTATGGAGAGACGTTTTTGCTTTGTTTTGTTTGGATTCGTATTTGTGTTGATGATTGTGATGTCGACCGGCTGCGAGTCGTCAATGGCGAATGACGAACCTGATCTGAGCGACACTATATCGTCGGGTCATATTGACGAAGACTCTATCGGTGGGCTTGAGGATACAATTGAACCCTTGACTGAATATCTGAGACCTGCTTTGACCAAAGGGAAAAAATGGATCCGTGAAAGAAAGTATGATAAAGAAAGCGGAGAAGAAGTTTATTTAGACACGCTCTTTTTGGGTAAGGACACCGTGTTCCTTGGCCGAAAATGTCAATTATTGGTTGGTGAAAAGTATATTGAATATTTTAATCAGAGTTTTATAGTTCCGTGTGNGGCGGTCAGCGAAGAGGATGGCAAGGCGTATTTTTTAAGTTTTGATGCTGATACTGACTGGNGTGTGATGTTTGATCTCAACGTGCGGTCCGCTGATAAGATTAAAGCTAAAACTTGCACGATACAGCCATTAAGCCGTGGCACTATCGTGCTTATGGGGCGCACACGCCGNGCCGTTAAGGTTAAATGTTTAAGGGATACTGAATTATACCATGGTGGGGAAACATACACCTACCCTTNCGATTATTGGGTTGAAGGAATCGGGATGCTCTATGGACACTATCCTATGAGCGCTTATCCTCCAGCTCAATCAACTTTCCCAAATGATTATCTTCCAATATATTACCGGCTGAGGGAATGTTGGGATGGTGACGAGAAGATCTACGACTATCGTGAGTTCAACGATGATCTTTACACTCCCATAGAGGTGTTTCCTGAAATGAATCCGTGATCACGAAGCTCAGAAACTGTTTAAATTTATGTGAAAAAATTTTATATGCTCTGATTTTAATGATCTTTCAGGCGATTTTTGCCAAGTTTTGTCGGTCACGATGCCCGCATCGCTCCCTCTTCAACTTGCAAAACTCATCCTGAAATATCCTCAAAATCATTCGCACATATATTTAAACAGTTTCTCAGATCGACTCTGACATTCCGGTNGGCGATTTGCGGTGGTGCGGAATTTGTCGGGGGAGGCTGAAAATGCATGGGGTTAAGTTAAGCGAGGCTGCGTCGGGTGTGACGCAGCCTCGTTCGGATATATAGAGAGTGTGATTGGAATCGATTACATCATGTCGCCCATGTCGCCCATGCCGGGAGCTCCCATTGCGGTGGCGGAGTTTATCTTCTTTCTTTTCGGCGATGACACATTCGGTGGTGAGGAACATGCCTGCGATTGAGGCTGCGTTTTCGAGGGNTACGCGAGTCACTTTAGCGGATGGAGATGTAGGGCGGCCGGGGTTGTTGCCCGGGGGGGATATAAAACAAAAACGAGGTCCGTTGTCGCAACGCTCCTCGCTTAGATAATAAACCAATCATTATCACATTTCTTGCAATGGAAAAAGTAATCTTGCTTTTTGTACCATTATAACACCGACGAATCGAAAAAGGTTCCGGCATAGATC
>JAAVEX010000067.1 GCA_014801065.1 Barnesiella sp. | reverse complement strand
ATGCCGCCAAGCGGCTGCTCCTCATATCGCAAAAAGTATTCTTGCCGATATTAAAAAACATTCAAACACACTTGCAGTATAAACAATGGAAAAATCTTCAAGCTATCGGGATAGTCTGAAATCAATGGACACCGAAGAACATATCGACCTTTGGTTTTATCGTCGAATAGGCTACGCATGGGCGGTTCTTGCCGCAAAGTTGGGTGTTACCCCCAACGCTATTACCATAGCTTCCATATTTCTTGGGATAGGGGCCGGAATCGCNTTCTATTTCAATGAACTGTGGATAAATGTGATCGGTATGATCCTGTTGGTNTGGGCNAACTCTTTCGACAGCGCCGATGGNCAGCTTGCAAGAATGACCGGTCAATATTCTCGCATAGGCCGTATACTCGACGGTCTTGCCGGCGANTTTTGGTTTGCCNCCATCTATGTCGCAATCTGTCTGCGTGAGGTCAATACTTCAGAGTTCTTTATGGCTCACAACTGGGCTATATGGGTGCTCGCTGTTGCAACCGGTATATGTCATGCAAAGCAAGCGTCGATGGCCGATTACTACCGTCAGTTCCATCTCTTCTTCCTGAAGGGAAAATCCGGATCGGAACTTGAAAATGTGTCGGATCTAAAGGAAAAGTATGATGAGATCACATGGAGTGGCAACTTCTGGAAAAAGTTGATCATGTCAACATATCTCAACTATACTATTCAGCAGGAGAAGACTACGCCCTCGATGCAGGCGCTGCGACGCGAACTGCGCCAGCGATTCGGCGATGGAGAGATTACTGTGGCGTTCCGCGATGAATTCCGCCGGCTGAGTCTGCCGCTCATGAAGTATACCAACATACTTTCGTTCAACTGGCGCGTTATCGTGCTGTTTATCTCTCTTTTTGTCAGAATGCCATGGCTTTATTTTGCATTTGAGTTCACGGTACTCAATGCGCTTATGATCTATATGGTGGTGCGCCACGAAAGAATTTGTCGCAAGATGCTTAATGATCTTAACAGTGGAGTATATGGAAATTAAAGGAATCATTTTCGACTACGGAGGTACGATCGACAGCTTCGGCGATCATTGGAGTGAGGTGATCTACGATGGCTATCTTGCCTGTGGAGTAGAGGTAGACAAAGCGGAATTTCGCACGAGTTATGTTTTTGCCGAGCGCGAATTGGCTCGCAAGAGATATATCTATCCTCAACACACATTTCTCGACCTGATGAGAATAAAGATGCGCCTTGAGCTCTCGGATCTCGCTGAAAGAGGTGTTGTTGCCGCCGATCTTATTGATCGGAAAGTTGAAGAAATCGCCTGTTATTGCTATGACAGGGCTCGTCAGTCGGTCGATGCGGCTCGACCCGTCATTGAAAAGCTCGCTGAGCGTTATCCGCTTATGCTTGTGTCTAATTTCTATGGAAATGTTGAAAGCGTCATTCGGGATATGGGCATCCGACAGTATTTCCAAGGCATAATTGAAAGTGCCGTTGTCGGTGTGCGCAAGCCCGATCAGCGTATTTTCATGCTCGGTGTCGTTGCTCTGGGGTTGAAACCTGAACAGGTGCTCGTGGTGGGCGACAGTTTCCGCAAGGATATTGAGCCTGCACTCGCCATCGGTTGTCAGGTGGCATGGATCAAGGGTAAAGGATGGACGGCCGAGGAAGATGCCCAGACTCATCCATCGATCATCGGATCGCTGAATGAATTGCTCACCCTCGTCAAATAGCACACCTGCACTCGTAACAGCCGTAAATATTAATAACAGCGACTTCAGCATCTGCTTGATGACTGAAGTCGCTGCCGGAATATGCTGTATATATTGCGCTATATATTCATGGAAATATTTCGCGGAAAATATACGGTAATTCTTTTATCATTCCGATAATTTCGCAGAAATAGGGCGGTTCTACCTTTTATCTTTGCATAAAAAATGTTGCTACTATGAAAAACGCTATTAAAACCCTGACACTGACTGTAGAAGAACTTCGTAGGATGATTGAGTCTGTGAAAACCGCCGACGATGCATCGCTTTTGAGCATTGCCGTAGAAAGTGCATCCCAAAATCCACACGAGGTTGACCCTGAAAAGTTTGATCACCCTGCCGCACGACTTATTGCCGGAAAGTTCAAGGAAAAGGCCTGCCGACTTGAAAAGCTGCGAGAAGCTCGACAGAAACGGAGGCAGCATAAGGCCGGAAACTCCTCCGTCTCCTCCGATCCGCACCCCTCCGAACCGACAAGCAACCATGTCGAAGTGCAGACTCCGAAACGGCAAACCGTTGTATTGACGTTCAACGATCATCTTGTTCGCAGTCTTATGTGGATCTACAATAACCGTGTGGCTCTCACTGCTGCTGTCAAACGCATAAATGAAGTAGTTGCAGAGAGTGTTCCCGATTTTAAGATAGACAGGTCAGTGATCGATACGATGATCTCAATCGCTGATCAAGCCTATGGAAATGTGATTCTTTACAAAAATTGTGAGCGTTCCCTACGTCCTGAATCCGTAGAGGTCGAATTGGGGGCTTAGGCAACTATTCAGCGTGTCAGCCGAAAGGAACTTAGAGAATCGAACCAATGTACGACTCCCTTAGTTGCGGTAGCTTTCGAGAATGCCGTCGATGAATATTAGATAGCGGCCGTCTTTATAGGTCCATATTTCTCTTACTGAGCTGTAGCCGGGCTGGCGGTCAACGTTGTCTGCATCGCCGAGCGAAAGTCTGCACTCGTCGCGTGTCATACCGACTTTCACTTTGCCGTCAATGATCATGTCCCATACCTCNGATGAGATTGCCGGATAGGCTGTTCGCGGATCGTCAATCGAAAACAGTGTGGAGAATTTTCGTGGCATCGATGANTGAAACGGTGACGACATGTATAGCCTGAATGGCTTTTGACCTGGCTCTGAAAGTGAGAGTCGGATGGGGTAGATGTTGTTGCCGGGCGCTACCGAATCGATCGTTACTCTAACAAAGCGCCGACCATTATAGGTGTTGTCCGACATATCATAACGCGATCGTGTCAGCAGATACAGCTGCTTGCCAAGCATCTTACCGGACAGGTTATTGATGAGGTCAAGATCTACCGTAAACGGTATTTCCACGGGTGTTCCTTCGGCAAATCTCGTCGGGTCGATAGATGTGCGGTAGGTGATATGGTTGTTTTTTTTATCCGTAAATACGATGTCTGTCACGCTACGGCCATCGATTGTAGTTGCATTTTTAGTGGCTACAAACGATAGCGTATCGCCCGGCAGGAAATCGAGATTGCCTGCCGAGCCATCGAAGATCAGTCGGATCTTGCTATCGGTAATAATCCATTGCTTACCGGCATATAGCTTGTCGGAGAGATTCGTTGCCGACATTCCGTCGAAATACTTCTCTTCCTGACGCTGCTGAGGCTGTTGTCGGAGCACTTCTTTATCCGTTATTTTTGGAGTGCTCTCAATGCCGGTGAAACATGAAGTCAGTAGTGAAGTAATGGCCACCGATGCTATCAGCCGGTAACGTGTTTTCATTATTTTGCTGTTTTAGGCGTGATGCCGAGGTTCTTGAAGATAAACGAGTAGATATCGGTCTGTTCGTCGATGATCTTCGATGTCGGTTTTCCGGCGCCATGTCCGGCATTGGAGTCAATTCGGATCAGCTTGGGGGCTGAACCGGTGTTGCTTTCCTGCAGCTGAGCGGCATATTTGAATGAATGAGCCGGAACCACTCGGTCGTCGTGATCGGCCGTAGTGACAAGAATGGCAGGGTAGGGCGTCCCGTCATTTTTAATGGTGTGGAGCGGAGAGTAGGAGATCAGATAGTCTGCCATATCTTTAGAGTCGGCGCTGGTTCCATAGTCGGGGGCCCAGTTCCATCCAATGGTGAAAAGATGATAGCGCATCATATCCATAACCCCTACCTGCGGAATCGCTACCTTGAAAAGGTCGGGNCGCAGATTGACGGTCGCTCCCACAAGCAGTCCGCCATTACTGCCGCCTTGGATTGCNAGTTTGTCGGCAGAAGTATAGCCTTTGTCTATGAGATATTGTGCAGCGGCAATGAAGTCGTTAAACACATTGAGCTTGTTTTGCTGGGTGCCGGCTTTATGCCAGGCTTCTCCATATTCGCCTCCCCCTCGAAGATTAGGCTGAGCGTAGATCCCGCCATTTTCGAGCCATAACATTCGCTGNGCGGAAAATCCCGGAGTCAAGGAAATGTTGAAGCCGCCATAACCATAAAGCAGAGTCGGATTCTTGCCGTTGAGCTTTGTGCCTTTTTTATATGTGATGAACATCGGGATCTTAGTTCCGTCGGCCGACGGATAAAACACCTGCTCAGTCACATANTCGTCAAAATTCACTCCATTGATCTCAGCACGTCCGATCATTGTTGATTCCGAAGTGGAGGGGTTATNGGCATATCGTGCGGCTGGAGATGTGAATGATGTGAATGAATAGAATATATCCTGAGGATATTTCTTCGATCCCCATACGCTCACTGTGCCAAACGTCGGCATCTCAATCTCTTTCAGACGTTTGCCGTTAATATCGTGGATATACACGCGGTCAGCGGCGTCGATCATATAAGTGAGCAGGAGGTTGTCGCCTGACATAGTCACATCTTTCAGAACGTTGTCGCTCTCACCCACTATCGTCTGCCATTTTTCGCGCTGCGGTGCTTTGAGATCAGCCGCTACGAGACGGTATTTTTCTGCATCCCATGATGTCAGAAGATAGAGCTTCCCATCAGCCACGCCAACCGGGCTGATAGCAAAATCTTGCGAGGGCTCGATGACAACCCATTGCGAGTCGGGAACCGATAGATCTTTGACCATAAGCGATTCACCGAATCCTTCACCCGAACCAAGAACAAAAAGATAGTCGGCTCCGTCTGCAACGTATGCATGGTGGAAGTGGAGTGGATGAGCCGGATCTTCGTAGATAAGCTGATCGGCAGATTGAGGTGTGCCTATTTTGTGGTAATATATCTGATGGTTCTCATTGGCATTGGAAAATTCCTTACCTGCCTCGGGACGTGGATAAGCGCTATAGAAAAATCCGTCGCGCCACCACTGAGGAGAGGTGAATTTAGCCCATTCAATATGATCCTCAAGCTGGTTGCCCGTCGTGGTATCGAGAACGTAGATTTCACTCCAGTCCGATCCGTTACGCGAAATAGTGTAGGCGGTATATTTTCCATCCGGGCTTTGAAACACTCCTGTCAGAGCCACTGTGCCATCGCTTGAAAGTTTGTTAGGATCAAGAAATTCAGTGGGAGTGCCATCGAGCGTTTCGGAGCGATATAATACCGATTGATTTCGCAAACCGTCGTTTTCGAAAAAGTAATATCGGCCGTCGCTTTCGCGCCATGGCAATCCTGTCTTTTTATAGTCGAGAAGTGCTGTGAGGCGCTTGCGGATTCCTTCACGGAATGGAATTGCATCGAGATAAGCTGACGTTATTGCATTTTCTTCTTTAACCCATTTAAGAGTAGCTGAAGCTGTATCGTTTTCGAGCGGACGGAATTTGTCAACCCATTGAGTGCCGAAATAATTATCAACCACGGATTTGTCCTGAGGAGCGGTAGGGTATGTAAACTTATCGGTAGCCAGCATCGATGCTGCTGAAATGGATATGAGTCCCATTGCAAATAACTGTCGTTTCATGTGCGATTTATTCATTGTAATTACAATGCAAATATACAAATTATTTTAGTGAATCAGCCCGAAGCATTTTGACTTTTAGGTTTTAT
>JAAVEX010000066.1 GCA_014801065.1 Barnesiella sp. | reverse complement strand
GATATTTCAGGATGAGTTTTGCAAGTTGAAGAGGGAGCGATGCGGGCATCGTGACCGATAAAACTTGGCAAAAATCGCCTGAAAGATCATTAAAATCAGAGCATATAAAAAATTTTCACTTAAATTTAAACAGTTTCTAAGTTTCTAATTCCGTCAAATCAACATGATCGATTTCAAACGCATAACTTCCAAATCAGACCTTTATAATTTCCACTCCCACACTCAGTATTGCGACGGTCGCGCAAATATAGCCGCCTTTGCCCGCGCTGCCGTCGATGCCGGTTTCGCTCACTATGGATTCTCGCCCCATTCGCCGATCCATATCGACAGTCCATGCAACATGAGTGCCAACGATGTCGCTACGTATCTTGACGAGGTCAACCGGATCAAGGCTCTGTATGCCGACACGCCAACGCGCTTCTATGCAGCCATGGAGATAGATTTCCTTGACAACGATCACGGTCCTTCGTCACCGTACTATCAATCCATTCCGCTCGACTACCGCATAGGATCGGTCCATTTCATCCCATCGCAGGATGGCCGGATGATCGACGTTGACGGACGCTTCGAATCCTTTCGAAAAAAGATGGAGCAATACTTCCGTAACGACATACGCTACGTGGTCAACACTTTCATAGACCAATCCATAAGCATGATCCGGCTCGGAGGATTCGACATCATCGGCCACTACGACAAGATCTCTCACAACGCAGCCCATTTCCTACCCGGAATCGAGGAGCAGAAATGGTTCATCGACCGCATTGATCAGCTCACCGACGAGGTCATCGCGTCAGGACTGACAGTTGAGATCAACACCAAGGCGCGCACCGACCACCACCGTTTTTTTCCACATCAGCGTCACTGGAAGCGCCTGAAAGATGCCGGCGTAACACTCATCGTCAACTCCGACGCCCACGATCCGGAGAAAATCAACGCATCCCGCTCCGAAGCCCTATCGCTTCTCCGCTCCATCTGACACAGGAATAACTCAGCCCAAATACAAAAAAACGATACGCCCCCAAACTCATTGGAAGCGTATCGTTATCATTTATCTATGTATCTCTCTGTGGAGATTAGCGGTAGAGACCGTAGTTCGCATCGCTGTTGCAATATTCCACGCGCTCAGCGAGCCATTTCTTAAGAGTTTCGAAATTCTTGCGGAACTCGAAAGTATTATCGGTAATACACCATGACTGGTAGTAGCCACCGGGCCAGAGCTGACCATTCAGCTTAGCTGAAGGTTCGATCGTATTGGCATATTCTTCCATATATTTAAGGAGTTCGGGATAGCCTTCGCTCACGAATCGATCCCAACGCTCTTTGTAAATGGTGCGGAAAGTAGGATTGGAGAAGATCTGCTTCAGGAAAGTGTAACCGCTGCAGTCGCCGTCGGCAGTAACAAGAGGTGCAGTTGCGCTCGCACCCTCATTGCCATTGAACGTAAACGCCCAGTCGAAGTCCCAGACCGGACCAAATTTATATTTCGTACCCTCTTCGCGGTCTGCTTTGTGGATATAGAAACTCTTGGGATGATTCATCTCATGGTTACCGGCAAGACAGTTGACAATAAAGAAGTCGGCCACCGATTCCAGATCCAGCAGATCAGGCAGCTCGCTTGACTGCTTGCACACGGCTGTTGCCATCTTGGCAAAATCTTCTTTCCATACGTTGAGATAATCATCAGGCGTTGTGCCCAGTGAGTCGCAGATTTCAGTGAAATCAGGATCCTTCACCATCACGGGAAGATAACCCCTTCCGGGGCAGCCCTGCCCGCCAACGCGAGTAGAGTAGTTGTTCACACTGAAAGCAAAGCGGTAATCCTCATCATAGTTGGAGTCAATCTCAAAAAGAATGCCGGTGTATTCATCAAGGTCAACGCTGCCGCCGCCGATACCGATTTTTTCAGTCATCATATAGGCGCCCTTGTCGATACCGTTGAGTTCAACGCGAACAGGGACACAGTGGTTTGAATAAGGCATTTCGAGCCAGTTGGCAGTCCAAAGAGCCACGGCGTTGCGCATCAGCGTATTGTCGATATAGTTAGCGATCAGCGCAAAAGTCTTCGCTTTTTTCATGCCGCCGAGCGATTGTTTTTTCGCCATTTTGAAGCGATACGGCTTTTTGGGCATATTCCATGTCGAGTTACCGCGACCGCGGAATTCCACTGTCTGTTCGGCAAGATCATCCATCATGCCGTTTCCGTCGATATAGAGCGTGGCCTGATGAACGGTCGATTTGCTACCGGTAAGTTCGGTCCAGCCGGGATAGTCCTGAAGCGTAACGTGGATCACGGGCAAGCCTGTAGTACACACTCTTACCGAATCGATTACGCTTGCAGAAATCACGGTTTCCTTACCGTTGACATCCGTAACCATCATCTTGTCAAATCCGGGTTCCTCGCCCAGATACTGGATCGACTCAATATCCGATCCTTTAAAAGAATTGAAGTTTTTATCGTTACGGAACACGTGGACATGTTCATGCTGAGCCATTGCGCTCGCTGCCACAGTCAGAGCTGCAGCCGATATGAGTAAAGATTTTTTCATTTGAGGGCGATTTTAAGGGATTTGTCGTTGACGGTGAGAATATAAACACCGCTTGTCAGATTACCGGTAGGAATGGTATAGCTATCGGAAGCCACGGCCGATACCACGACCTGTCCGTTGACGGCGGTCAGCATCACTTTCGATGAAGCGGCCAGACCGTTGAGCGTCAGCTCTCCTGCGCCGAGCGCCACTTCCAGACGGCTATCGGCCTCCGGTGTGTCAACGCCGGCCACGTCGAAGTCAACACCAAGTTCCTTACTGAATGTCCATCCCTTAAGTTCCGATGTGGGAAGGCTGATCACGCCTTTGTCGCAAGAAAGTGTAATAAATCCGGGGGTCACGAGGGTTGTCATTCCCGATTCAACTGTCAGCGCAAGCGATGTACCGTCGGTCTTATTGAAGACCACACTGCGATAGTCCGCAGCATCTGCAGGCACGGTCGACCCACATACCCCGACAAGGGCAAGAATCAATGCGTAAAATTTTTTCATGGAAAAAATGTGTGTGTGAATAATTTAATTGGTTTGAGTGCGTAAATTTACACTTAATTATTTAACAAACAAAACTTTTTCGAAACATTTTTTATCATTTATGCGAATTTCTTCGAATTTATGCATTTCTACATCAAAGCCTCGTTTACCAATATTTGTCAATGAAAAGAATTTCGTGTAATTTTGTGGATAGATTGTCAGCTGCCGCTCACCATGAATTGTATCGGAATCATTCCATCGCGCTTCGGATCAACCCGCTTCCCCGGCAAACCGCTTGCCTTAATCGGCGGACGGCCTATGATATGCCATGTGGTGGAGCGTGCTCTCGCCGCGCTGCCACGTGTGGTTGTAGCCACCGACTCGCCGCGCATAGCTGAAGCCGCCGAGCGTGCCGGAGCGTCAGCGATCATGACGTCGCCCGATATCCCCAACGGAACGGCGCGAGTGCTCGCTGCCGCACTAATGATCCCCGACTGCCCCGACACTATCGTAAATATCCAGGGCGACGAACCGCTGATCGATCCCGCCGACATAGCCCGGACAGTTTGTCTGCTTGAAGATCAGCAAGTTGACATTGCCACAATTGCCCATCGATTCAACCCCAACCGCCCAATCTCCGAACTCACATCGCCCAATCGCGTTAAAGTGGTGACCGACTGCATGCAGAATGCCCTATATTTCAGTCGCCACACCATACCGTACACCTGCGATCTCCGCCACACTCTCTCCAACCGCATTGTCACCTACCTGATCCATTCCGGACTGTATGCCTACCGATTCGACACTCTCCGCACACTGGTGACACTGACTCCTCCACCGGCTGCCGAAGCCGAACGCCTCGAACAACTCACCTGGCTCCACCACGCATATAAAATACGCGTGGCCATCACCGACAACGATTCGCCGGGCGTGGACACCCCGGACGACCTCAGATTAATCACCGGAATACTTGACAGATGAAAACAGATCCTCAACAGGCTTTTCGAGCCACTCCACCCAANATAAACAAAATANCAGCATCTTCGCTCCCCCCGATGCAGACATCGATCACCCCGGAGGGATTCCGGATCCANGCNCTCCACAAGCCCGACATGCCCGTGGTGGCGATCGACATCGTTGTGCGGGGAGGTTATGCCGAATCCTCATGGGGAACNGCATGGATGCGCTCNCTCACACAAAATGAAGCCACCAAGTCATATCCCGGAGGAAAAATAGCCGAGATACTCGATTTCAACGGTGCGAACTATAAATCATCGGTTGAGTCNCACTTCACCCGGTTTTCACTTCTGGCTCTCGACGGCAAAATCGACGCAGTGCTACCCGCCTTCGCCGAAATAGTAGGCTGCCCCACCTTCCCCGACCANGAATTTGCCGTGAGACGCGAAGCGATAGCCAGCCAGCTCGAAGTCTATCAGGAAAACGTGAGCTATCTCGCATCGATCGAATCCGACCGCCAGATCATGGGCATCGACCATCCGCTGGCCCGTTTCGACACGCCCGCGCAGATACGCGACATCACCCCGGCCGATGTTGCCGCCATCCAGCAGCGATTCACATGCCGCGACTCGGTCGACATTTTCGTGTGGGGCAANATCACTCCGACTCTACAATCAAAAATCGCCGAAACTCTCTCCCTGACAATCCCCGAAGGCATAGCTCCCGATCTTATCATCGAACCATTTTCGCCCGCCCCTCCGGCCGACCGNCGATTGATCCGCAAAGACAATGCCTCCCAGTGTGCGGTATTTATCACCATNCCCTCTATCCCTCGCAATCATCCCGACTATCTTCCGCTCCACATGGCCGTCTACGCTCTCGGTGGTTATTTCGGAAGTCGCCTGATGCTNAACATNCGNGAAGACAAAGGTCTGACCTACGGCATCTCCGCCTCGCTCAATGGCAACATCGACGGTNCGTTCACCCTCATTTCGGCCGAAACCGACAATCGCCACTGCTCACGGCTGATCGACGAAGTGGCCGCCGAATTGTCACGCCTGGCCACCGACCCGCCACATGGCGACGAANTCACACGCATGCGCCGATCGGCCCTCGCCGACCAGATTGCCGCAGCCGACAGCCCCGCTTCAATAGTNAGCCACCACATCACCGAACTGATGATGCGTCTTCCCGAAAANTATTTCGCCGACAAGCTCAACACTATCAACACCATAACTCCCGAGCAGATAGCCCTCGCCGCATCGCGCTATCTCAACCCCGAGTTGACCCGCGTTGCCGTTGCAGGAAATCCCGAAAAATAATTGACAATCACGATTTTTTTTACGAACTTTGCATCACAAACTAAAATTTTCTAACAACAAACATACAGCTCAATGAAGAAAAGCGCTCTGCAGATAGCCCGCGCGGCCTATCAACCCAAACTCCCCGTTGAACTCACCGGATCGGTAACAGTCGTTGAAGGCAACCCGACCCAGTCTGTAGCTGACCAGGAAGATATCAAGAAACTCTTCCCCAACACCTACGGCCTCCCCGAAATCCGTTTTGAAAAATCTTCTAAAAACATCGTTGGAAAGCCCGTAAATGCCGGCGTTATCCTCTCCGGCGGTCAGGCTCCCGGCGGACACAACGTGATCTGCGGCCTTTTCGATGGTCTGAAAAAAATCAACAAAGAGAGCCGTCTCTACGGCTTCCTTATGGGCCCCGGCGGTCTCGTTGACCACAAATATATCGAACTCACAGCCGACATCATCGACGAATATCGCAACACCGGCGGCTTCGACATCATTGGCTCCGGACGCACTAAGCTCGAAAAGAAAGAGCAGTTCGACAAAGGCCTTGAGATCCTCAAGCAGCTCGACATCACTGCCCTGGTGATCATCGGCGGTGACGACTCCAACACCAATGCCGCAGTGCTCGCCGAATACTATAAAGAAATCGGAGCCGGCGTGCAAGTGATCGGATGCCCCAAAACAATCGACGGCGACCTCAAAAACGAAGTGATCGAAACCTCTTTCGGCTTCGACACCGCCACCAAAACCTACTCCGAACTGATCGGCAACATCCAGCGCGACTGCTACTCAGCTAAAAAATACTGGCACTTCATCAAACTCATGGGTCGTTCTGCATCCCACATCGCCCTCGAATGTGCCCTCCAGACCCAGCCCAACGTCTGCATCATCTCCGAAGAAGTCGAAGAGAAAAACATGACCCTGCAGGACGTTGTCAACTACGTGGCCGACATCGTTGCAAAACGCGCTGAAAATGGCGACAACTTCGGCACTGTCCTCATCCCCGAAGGCCTCATCGAGTTCATCCCGGCTATGAAAAACCTCATCGCCGAGCTCAACGACCTCCTTGCAAAAACACCCGAATTTGCATCATGGACTCCCGCCGAACAGCGCGAATTCGTGATCAAATCACTCTCAAACAATAGCTCTACCGTCTACGCTTCTCTCCCCGAAGGCGTGGCTCGCCAGCTCACCCTCGACCGCGACCCCCACGGCAACGTGCAGGTTTCACTCATCGAGACTGAAAAGCTCCTCAGCGAAATGGTTGGCAACCGACTCAAAGAACTTGCTGCAGAAGGAAAATACACCGGCAAATTCTCTCCCCTCCACCACTTCTTCGGCTACGAAGGTCGATGCGCAGCCCCCTCCAACTTCGACGCTGACTACTGCTACGCACTCGGCTACAACGCCGCTCTCCTTATCAATGCAGGCGTTACGGGCTACATGTCGAGCCTCCGCAACCTCACCAAACCCTCAGTTCAGTGGCTTGCCGGCGGTATTCCTATCTCGATGATGTTCAACATGGAACGTCGCCACGGCGAAATGAAACCCGTGATCCAGAAAGCTCTCGTGCGCCTCGACGGAACCCCCTTCCAGCGCTTCGCCGCCAAACGCGCCGACTGGGCCCTCTCTACCGCCTACGTGTTCCCCGGCCCCATCCAATACTTCGGCCCCGCTGAAGTGTGCGATCAGCCCACCAAAACTCTCCAATACGAACACCTCGACAAATAATCCCCCCTCGGAAACAAACTTTCATTTATATCCTTTTTTACAGCTTGCAGAAGCGATGCAGTCCCGATGCGGACCGCATCGCTTCCTTTATTTAGACCATTACAAATCAACAAGTTACACAATCTTAGCGGATTTGTTGCAAATTTTCAAATATATTGTTGCGATTTTGTTGCACGTTTGACAAATAATATATACCTTTGCGCTGTTTCTAAACCAATCTAAGAGACACCAATCAAAAATCAATTCTCCTTCATTAACACAAAAACTATGAGTTCAGTCAACATCCCCCCCTTGAAATTCAAACCGATTTTGAAATCAGCTATATGGGGTGGCGAAAAAATTGCCCCGTTCAAAGGGATCACTACAGACCAGAAACAGATCGGCGAAAGCTGGGAAGTTTCCGGCGTAAAAGGTAACGAATCAATTGTGGCCGATGGTCCCGACGCAGGTCTCACATTGACTGAAATGATTGAAAAATACGGTGCCGACCTCGTTGGCACCAAAAACTTCGAACTTTTCGGCACCACTTTCCCCCTTCTTGTCAAAATTATTGACGCCGCCGGAGATCTCTCCCTGCAGGTTCACCCCGACGACGAACTCGCTAAACAGCGCCACAACTCTCTCGGAAAAACCGAAATGTGGTATATCGTCGACACCGAACCCGATGCCAAAATCCTCTGCGGACTCAGCAAAGAGCTCAATGCCGAAGAATACGAACAGATAGGTAGCGACAGCTCACTGCTCGACTACGTGGCAAAACACCAGTCGCATCCCGGCGACGTGTTCTTCCTCCCCGCCGGACGCATCCACGGCATCGGCGCCGGAAACCTCCTCGTTGAAGTGCAGGAAACATCAGATATCACCTATCGTATCTACGACTACGGCCGCGTCGATGCAAAAACAGGCAAGCCGCGTCAGCTCCACGTTGAAGAAGCAAAAGACGCAATTGACTATAACGTTTATCCCTCCTACGTAACCGAACCCGGCGTGGACATGGACGGCACACGCGACCTCGTTCACTGCAATCACTTCGACGTCTACCTCCTGAAAGTAGAAGGCAAGAAGACATTCTATCCCGAAGTTGACTCATTCGTCATCCAGACATGTATCGAAGGCTCATGCAAAGTGACCGACGACCGCGGAAACACGCTGACCCTCTCCAGAGGAGAATCGATGCTCGTTCCGGCCATGGCAAAAACAATCACCATGGAAGGCAACGTCACCCTGATCCGCTCCAACAACTGATCCCAACACGATAAAACACACTAAACCTACCAAATAACCGGGCCGCGCCATCAACGACGCGGCCCTAATTTTTTTCTTACAACATCCATCAGAGAAACAGCTACACCACAGCAACCGGGCCTACACTCGCAAACATCAAAATCCACGCCCCCAATCCTTACAATAATTGTAAAGAAGTTTTATCCGCGGGATGCACGCGTGTAGAGAACAATAGCAATAATCGCATAGATCGCGTTGGGAATCCACATCGCTATGAGAGGCGACGTGTAGCCACTGACAGCAAAAGTGGATGTCACAGTCATAAACAAGATGTAGCTGAAACTTAGTACGAGTCCAATACCGATATTGATACCCATACCCCCCTTAACNTTGCGCGAAGAAAGNGACATACCGATGATGGTCAGGATAAATGCCGCAGCCGTCATGGCGAATCGACGATGATATTCAATCTCAAAACCCTTGATATTNGCCACACCGCGTGTTTTCTGGCGATCAATATATCCCTTGAGCGAAGGAGTGGTCATCATTTCATGGTCATTTTGCGAAATCAGGAAGTCGCGGGGTTCTATNGGTATGACAGTGTCCAGTTTTACACCACGCTTTATCTTTTCGCGTCCACCGTCGAATGTGCGGATCATATAGTCGCGCACCTGCCAGTTGTAGAGCGAATCGTAGCGTATAGTCTGGGCAGTAAGACGTGATTTAAGCGTCTTCCCGTCAAACGATTCGAGCGAAAANTTATAACCNGTCTTCGTATTGCTGTCGTAGCGACTCATATAGGCGATCTCCCCCTTAGCCACCTGNAGCTGGATATTCACCCCATATTCTACACGTTTATTTTTCACATAAGTGTTCGTGTAGTTGATACGCTTCACATTTGCAGGCGGAATGATATAGGCGCTGAGAGCATAAGTNGCCACAGCGATCACCGTGGCGGAGACAAGATAGGGGCGCATGAAGCGGCGATAGCTCATCCCACCCGAAAGCATTGCTATAATCTCCGAATTGTCAGCAAGTNTCGATGTGAAAAATATGACAGCGATAAACGTGAAGAGCGGNCTGAACTGATTGGCGAAATAAGGGAGGAAGTTGAGGAAATAATCAAAAAGCGTGGCTTTGAGCGGAGCCTTGAGAAANGAGTCAAGCTTTTCGTTAACATCAAACATGATCGTGATCGCCAGGATCAGAATGATAGCGAAGATATACGTGCCGAGAAACTTCTTGATGATATACCAATCGAGAAGCTTTAGNGGCGATGGGAAGTGTATCTTCGGAAATTTCATGTATTGGAAATGTTAATGTGTAGGGATCAAAGGCGGGCGGTCACGCGCTTCACCATATCAGCTTTCCAAGAGCTGAAGTCGCCCTCGATGATATGACGTCGCGCCTCACCCACAAGCCAGAGATAGAAGGCGAGATTATGGATTGACGCGATCTGCATTGCAAGCAGCTCCCCTGAGATGAAAAGATGGCGNAGATAGGCGCGGGAATACACGCGGTCAACATAGCTCGGCCCATCCGGATCTATCGGAGAAAAGTCATCGGCCCACTTCTTGTTGCGCATATTCATCACACCATTGGCCGTAAACAGCATACCATTGCGTCCGTTGCGGGTCGGCATCACACAGTCCATCATATCCACACCGCGGTCGATAGCTTCGAGAATATTTGCCGGCGTCCCCACCCCCATCAGATAGCGTGGTTTATCTTTAGGCAAAATGTCATTGACAANCTCGATCATCTCATACATCACCTCGGTTGGCTCGCCCACGGCAAGTCCGCCGATAGCGTTGCCGTCGGCCCCGAGATCACTGATAAACTTGGCCGATTCGCGGCGCAGATCAGGATATTTCACACCTTGTACTATAGGGAAATATGCCTGGGAATACCCATAGAGAGGCTCAGTCTCCTTATATCGCTTCCATCCGCGTTCGAGCCATCGGTGGGTAAGACCCAGCGACTTNTTCGCATAAGAATAGTCAGCCGTCCCGGGCGGACATTCATCAAGAGCCATCATTATATCGGCCCCTATGGTGCGCTCGATATCCACGACATTTTCGGGAGTAAACAAATGGCGCGACCCATCGATATGAGAGCGGAAATGAGCACCCTCNTCGGTGAGTTTGCGGCGGTCTGAGAGCGAGAACACCTGAAATCCGCCGCTATCCGTCANNATAGGGCGATCCCAGCCATTAAACTTATGAAGCCCTCCGGCCTGACGGATAATCTCAATGCCGGGGCGCAGATAGAGATGATAGGTGTTGCCGAGAATTATCTGGGCCTTTATGTCGTCGCGGAGCTCATGCTGATGCACACCCTTAACGCTGCCGAGCGTACCCACGGGCATGAAGATCGGCGTTTGGATCTTTCCATGNTCTGTGGTGATTTCGCCGGCGCGGGCATCGGTGCCTTGAGCTGTTGCCTGAAGTTTAAATTCCATGGGCGCAAAATTAGCGAAAAAACTGCGTGATAGCAAGAGAAGCGGCCCGATAATTACTCATTACCGGGCCGTTTTAAAAAACCGTTTTAATAGACCGCTGTAGGGATGCGATCAGAACAGACGTTCGGGATAGGTGCCGTCGGCATGCAGAGCCGCCAGTTTTTCAACCACTCCGGGGCGGTCGGCAGCGTATGTCACGCCAAACCATTTCGAATCTGTATCAAGCACCTTGACAGTAGCCTCGCCGTTTTTAATCAGCGTGTCGATACACAGTGGAATAAAAAATTCCGATTTGGGCGTATTGATGTCNCGGTCGAGAAATTTTTTGAATTCACGCTCGCTATAGTCGAAATAGTCGGGAGTGAAGCCCCAGAGGTTCATCGACACGGGAGTTTCAGGCTGNAGCGTCTGCACTTCGCCATTCTCGTCAGTAAACACGATGCGATGGTCAGGATCGTAGGATATAGCCGTNCGTTCGACCACACCGGTCAGCAATCCGTCAGCAGAAGTGGAGCACACGCCGCGGGCCACCGATCCATTTTCTGTCATGGTATTTCCCACACGGAATCCCACCATGCAGTAATCGCCCTTGCGGTCATGCTCGCGCGACAACTCTTTGGCAATCACTTCGAAAGCATTGCGGCCATAGAAATCGTCGGCATTGATCACGGCAAACGGTTCGNTGATAGCATCCTTGCCCATGAGCACTGCATGATTCGTTCCCCAGGGCTTAGTGCGGTCCGCCGGACATGTATATCCTTCGGGGAGACTGTCGATGGCCTGGAAGCACACCTCAACAGGGATATGACCCTCATATTTCGACAAGATTTTATCGCGGAAATCCTGCTCGAAATCTTTGCGGATCACGAAAACGATTTTGCCGAATCCTGCCTTAATGGCATCGTAGATAGAATAATCCATGATGGTTTCGCCGTGAGGTCCTACGCCGTCGAGCTGTTTCAGACCTCCGTAGCGGCTGCCCATACCGGCAGCAAGCACGAAGAGTGTAGGTTTCATATATTTTCTACTTGTTAGAGCCTGTCCCCGGATAAAAATTATTAAAAGCAGAATTGCATATAATTATATAGGGTATCGGCCATTTATATTAATAAACTTATTTTCTATTTTTTATCAGNAACTGCGATCGGGTATCGTGTTATTATTTTGTTTTGAATCGGAACTGAATTGTCTCGTTGTAGAGCTGTCCGGGATAGAGCTGCGTCGACGGGAAGTCGGGATGATTGGGNGAATCNGGCATTGCCTGACATTCAATGGCCACNCCATCGTAATCATCATAAGAGCGTCCGGCCTTATTGGCGGGTGAGCCGGCAAGCCAGTTGCCGGTATACACCTGAGCGGCGGGCTGCGTGGTCAACACTTCAAGCACTCGTCCCGAGCGAGGGGCCTCAAGAGTAGCCACGTGCTGCAGACGGCCTTTCGTGTAGTTGTCAACCACCCAACAGTTGTCATACCCCTTGCCATATACCAGCGCCGGAAACTCTTCACGGATATCACGACCTATAGCTTTGGGCGAAGTAAAATCCATCGGAGTGCCCGCCACGGGAGCCATCTCGCCTGTCGGTATAAGCGTATCGTCAGTAGGCAGATAGCGCGATGCACCGATCCGGAGTTTATGATCGAGCACCGATCCGGAGTTATGGCCTTCGAGGTTCCAGTAGCAATGATTGGTGAGGTTTACCACGGTAGGTGCATCGGTAGTGGCCGAGAGGGTCAGCGTCAGTGTATTCTCCTCGCTCCAGTGATAGCGGGCCTCAACTGTAAGTTTGCCGGGATAATTCTCCTCGCCGTTGGCCGAAACATAGGAAAACACCACTTCGCCGTCGGGTGCCACCACGACATCCCAGATACGGTTCTGAAACCCTTCGGGACCGCCATGAAGTGCGTTCGGACCATTGTTGATAGCAAGCTGATACTCGCGTCCATCAACGCGAAGCGCGCCGCGGGCAATACGGTTAGCGAAACGCCCGGGAACTTTTCCGGCACAAGGGCCGTCGTAGAAATAATCTTTTGCATCAGCATAGCCCAGAGCCACATCTTCGAGATGTCCTTCGCTATCAGGCACATTCACACTGACTATACCTGCGCCGAGCGACGACAGGGTTACACTTGCTCCCGAACGATTTGTGACCGTGACGAGCGTTATATCGCCCTTAGGTGAGGCAACGGCGGTTTGTTGGATTTCCATGATAATTGATATTGTTTTGTTTTATTATAGTAACAAAAGTAGTGTAATAAAGTCAACTCCACAAATTTTCAACACAAAATAATGTGTCGGTCATGAGGATTGACGAAAAATGATTAAATTTGTGGACTATGAACAATGACGAAACAAGCCTGCGACGCCCCGAAGTGGTGTCGAGCGAATACGTTTTCAAACGTCCGTGGCTCACGGCGCGGCGCGATGTGCTCCGGCTCGCCAACGGACGTATTAATCCGGAATTTTATGTGTTGGAATATCCTACGTGGGTCAACATTATTGCTGTAACCGACGGGGGACGGTTCGTTATGGTGCGCCAGTACCGCCACGGACTTGGCCGGATCGGCATAGAGCTGTGTGCGGGGTGCGTGGAGGAGGGCGAGGAGCCCGAAGCCGCAGCCCGACGGGAATTACTGGAAGAAACCGGCTACACCGGCGGACGCTGGACGCTACAGGCCGTGATCAGCGGCAACCCCTCGACCACCAATAATTATAGCTATTGCTTCCTCGCCGAGGGCGTTACACTGACCGACGTTCAGCATCTCGACGCCACCGAGGAGATCGAAGTGCTGACACTTAGCCGCGACGANCTGATGGAGCTGATGATGTCCGACGAGATGAAACAATCGCTCATGCTCGCNCCGCTCTGGCGCTATTTCTACCTCACCGAAAAGGGGATCTCCCCCGCCATACGCCACGTCTGATGTTGTTTGCCGAAGTTTTGCTCCCNCTCCCGCTGCAGGGATCGTTTTCCTACGCTGTGCCCNNNGANNTGGCCGACCGTATTCGCGTGGGCCACAGAGTGATCGTGCCTTTCGGCAAGAAAAAATTCTATACCGGAATCGTTCGCGCGCTCTCCGGACAGGCTCCCGAGGGGGGCTACGAGGTGAAGGAGATAGTGTCGGTCCTCGACTNCGAACCTATTGTGCGCCGACCGCAGATGCAGCTGTGGGACTGGGTTGCTGAATATTATCTTTGCTCGGCCGGCGACCTGCTTCGCGCAGCGCTTCCGGCAGCTCTGAAAGTGGAAAGTGAAACNTTCATTGAACCCAATCCCGACTACGATTCTGAGATTGCCGCCACGCTCAGCGAACGCGAGACGATCATCATGCAGGTGCTCGACCATGAAGGCAAGCGAATGAAGATCAGCGACATCGAAAAAGCAACCGGCTTCACCCGCGTGGCCGATCTCACCTCGCAGATGCTTGAAAAGGGCGCGGTCATCATTTCCGAAAAACTCGTGGANCGCTACCGGTCNAAAAAGGTCCCCTACGTGAGGATCNCCATTGACCGCACCGACAAGGAGGCCCTCCGACAAGCCTTCGAGCAAGTGAGCCGACAGTCGCANGTGCGTCAGCAGCAGATGCTTCAANCTCTGNTTCAGCTCTCNGGATTCATGAACAGAACGTCGGANATCCGGGAAGTNAGTCAGGAGGAATTGCTCGAAAAAACTCAACTCCCCCGAGCTGTGATAAANCAACTGGCCGANAAACGGATCGTTGAAATATATAAAAAGGAGGTGAGCCGCTTCAANTTCAACGGCACAGTAAGCGGTGAGCTGCCCCGGCTCAGCGTGGCTCAGCGCGATGCGCTGGATCAGATCCACCGGTCATGGATCGAAAAGGATGTGACCCTCCTCCATGGAGTGACNTCAAGCGGCAAAACCGAGATCTACATCCATTTGATAGATTTCGCCCTCAAACAAGGCCGGCAGGTGCTGTTTCTCGTGCCTGAGATTGCACTGACCACTCAGCTCACACGACGTCTGCAGCGAGTGTTCGGCGAAAAGGTGGTGATCTACCACTCGAAGTTTTCCGACAACGACCGGGTTGACATCTATCGCAAAATACTTTCCACCCACGAACCGCTCGTGGTGATCGGAGCGCGGTCGGCGCTCTTTCTCCCGTTCTCTTCGCTTGGCCTCGTGATCGTCGACGAGGAGCACGANACGAGCTACAAACAGCAGGACCCATCGCCCCGCTACAACGGACGCGACACCGCCATGGTGCTTGCCCGGATGCATGGAGCTAAGACACTGCTCGGTAGCGCCACCCCCGCCATCGACACCTATTANAAAGCGCAGAGCGGNCGCTACGGCCTGGTGACGCTAAGCGAGCGCTTCGGAGGCGTAGAACTCCCCGAACTCCGGATCGTCGACACCAACAAGGCGCGNCGCCAAGGGGCCATGAAGGGTCCGCTCGCGCCCGCCACCACGGCNATCGTCAAGGAAGCGATCGAGCAGGGACAGCANGCCATAATGTTCCTNAACAGNCGAGGTTATGCTCCGGTGGCCACATGCAAGATGTGTGCCTACACTCCGAAGTGTGAGCATTGCGACGTGACTCTCACCTACCATAAAGGGATCGACCGCCTGGTGTGTCACTATTGTGGCACCCCCTACCCGCTTCCCAAAGTTTGTCCCGCTTGCCACGAACCGGCCATCGAGATCTTCGGCTATGGCACCGAACGCATGGAGGATGAAGTGGAAAAAGCCTTTGGATCCGATGTTTCGATGCTCCGCATGGACCTCGACACCACTCGCAATAAGGATGCTTACGAAACCATCATCAACGACTTTTCTGAAGGAAAGGCAAATATTCTTATAGGCACTCAGATGGTGACCAAAGGACTTGACTTTGACCGTGTGAAAGCCGTGGCCATAATCAATGCCGACGCTATGCTCAACCAACCCGATTTCCGCGCTTCGGAGCGGGCTTTCAACATGATGATGCAAGTGGCCGGACGTGCTGGCCGACGCGGTGAGCGCGGAATTGTCGCCATCCAGACTCGCACTCCCGACCATCCAGTGTTCCCATTCCTCATGGCCAACGACTACACCGGTTTCTATGCCGAAGAGCTGGCTGAGCGACAGAGATTCAACTACCCCCCGTTCACCCGCGTGATCTACATCTATCTCAAACACCGCGACCGCTATGCGCTCGACGAGCTTGCCGTGGCCTATGGCCGGCGTCTGCGCGATCTGTTCGGCAACCGCGTTTTCGGTCCCGAAGAACCGACGGTTAGCCGTGTGCAATCGCTATTTATCCGCAANCTGATGCTCAAAGTCGAGACCGCNGCTTCNATGAAAAAGGTGAGAGACGTGTTGCGCTCTCTGCTCGTGGAGATTCGCAATTCCGGTATGCAAGCCGCACGAACCGCTGTGGTCTACTATGATGTTGACCCATATTAGTNCCCCTTTTTTCACCACCNACCGGCCCCNGACTCAGCAACTGCCCACGCGCACACCCATCCTGACCGGTAAACCTTGGACTACACAAAAAAGCCCTCAAAAGATATCATAATATATAATCAGTTTCTTAATCTTTTTTTGTAAATTCGCGTTCGGAAAGTGAAATGGATCTATAAAATATTAAGAACACTGGCCGTCAGCTTGATAGCCTTAATTTTTCTGATCCCGGCAGTGCTCTATGTAGTCCTGTCGCTCCCTTCCGTCAATGATATGATAGCTGCGCGTGCAGCAGCCGAACTGACCGAGCTGTTCCACATGCCTGTCTCAATAGGCCATNTGTCGNTCACGCCTTTCAATCGCGCAACGCTCGAAGATGTCACTATATCCGACTCTCTCGGGCGCAAAGCGATCGAAGTCGAGCGCCTCGGCGCGGGCATTAACCTATGGCAATTTTTTGCCCACAGCAGAGTCGTGGTCGACTATGCTGAGGTGATCGGGCTCGATGCGCGACTGTCGCGCGACAGCCTGGGCGCGCCGCTCAACATCCAGCCGTTGATNGATGCCCTCTCGCCAAAGGACAAGACCAAACCTCCCACGCGCTTTGACCTTAGAATCAACATGGTGGTCATTCGCACTTCAGCCGTGAGCTACGACCTCCTGTCGGCGCCTCACAAAGACCATNGATTTGACCCCAACCACATCTCCATCAGCGGATTGAGGGCCGATCTTCAGCTTCCTCAACTGAAAAATGATGATTTTATCATAGATCTGCGCCGTCTGGCTTTTGCCGAACAGAGCGGTATGCGGCTCAACAATCTCAGCGGTTATTTCCACATCTCGGACAGCGAACTGACGGTTCGCAACCTCGTCATGCAGATGCCCCACTCCCGTCTGGCANTCAATGACCATCAGCTGACCTACAATGGGTTTGCCGACCTCGCCCCTCATCTCAAATCAACGCCTCTCGATNTCGTCATTCTNCCGGGAAGCTATCTGNCCACTTCCGATATCGCTCCTATTGTTCCCCGACTCGAAGGCGTCGACATGACCTTTGACATCGATGCCGCCCTCAACGGCACGCCCAACGCAGTTGCNGTAGAGCGACTCCGGCTAAGCTCCGGCAATGGCTTCAAAATATCAGCCGCCGGTTCGGTCAACGGGCTTCAGGAATCTTCCGGGCCAAACATCGATCTGTCTCACCTGTCTGTCGAACTCAATTCCGGCAAAGCCCTCGACCTTATTGGCCGGTTTGTCAAAATTGATCAGAATGTCACCACTGTTATTGGAAACCTCGGCGATCTGAAACTCACTGCCGATGGCGCAGGCAATCCCCATGAAGGCCACATCAACGCCGATCTGACAGCCGAAGGAATCCGCATTGCCGCAACNGCCNCGTTCAACCGCCCCGNCGATAAGCCCGCCACTCCCNTAGCGGCCTCCGGCGATCTTCACATNGAAAACTTCGACGGCAGCCGACTNTTTGCCGGAATAAACACCCCGGCGGCCAAGCTGACCGCACTCGATGCNGATCTCAAATTTGACATAAAGACCGCGACGGGAGCATTGCCCGACGGNTCAGCAGATCTCACTCTCCGGTCTGCCGTGTTCAACGCCATAGAATTCAGCGATCTGACAGCCGAAGTCAGCAAGAANGCCGACGATTGCGAAGCGCATATCTTTGCCGACAATGCCCTGCTGTATGCCGATGCGGATGTCGTAGCCTCTATAGGTCGCGGACGTAAANCGATCGACCTCTCGGCCGAAGTGCGCGACTTTGATCTCGCTCTGTTTATGAATGGTTTGGCTCCCGGAAGCCGCCACTTGTCGCTAAATGCCGATGCCCGGTTTAGCGGCAACTCGATCGACGACCTCTCCGGATGGCTGACTCTCGAATCGCTCAGATATGATCGTGCAGGTCATGATCCCTTCACGCTTGGAGAGCTTCGCTTTGANGCCCTGCGATCCNACGATGCTGATTCGCTGTTGCTTCAAAGCGAAATTCTTGATGCCAGCGTGACCGGCCGCTTCCACCTTTCGTCGCTGGTCCCTATGACTAAAGCCATTATCGCTCAGACCATGCCCGTGTTTGTCGGCTCTNAGCAGCAGCTGCAGTTGGCCGACGACAATTTCTGGAATAAAACAACAAACCGCAACGTACTTTCCTACAACATCAACGTCAAATCGATCGAGCCGCTCGCTCCGCTCGTTAAGATCCCGGTCGGTATGCTCCAGAACGTTAGNATTTTCGGCGACTTGGACAGCGACACCCGATCGCTCACACTGAACCTTGACGCTCCCTATCTCTCGCAAGGAAACAAACTGATCGAAAACACTTCGCTGATGGCNGCCGTCAGAGGTCTTGAATCCGAAGGCGATCGCGGAAGAGGAACCCTCAACTTCACCACCACCCTGCCAACAAAAAACGGCCCCATGACCCTCATTGCCGGCGCGTCTGCCATAAACGATTGCATCGACACTCACCTGCTGTGGAAGATCGACCGACAGCGCGATTTCAGTGGCGACATTTCCATGACCTCCTGCTTCCTGCGCGACGATGACGATGGCAAGCTGCAGACCGAAATCAAAATCAATCCGAGTCGCGCAGTGTTCAACGACACGGTGTGGACCATAGATCCCGCAACTATTGCCGTGCATGGCAAGGTGATCGAAGTAGACCGCTTCAGATGCTGGCGCGACAAGCAGTTTATCACAATGAATGGACGTGTGTCAGAACTCCCGTCCGACACCCTGACACTTTCGCTCAACGATGTAAATCTCGACTATGTGTTTGAGACACTGGACATTCCCACTGCAATGTTTGGCGGCAACGTGACAGGCAGTATCTACGCCACTGAACTGCTGACCCCTACACCACACGCTTTCACACCGTCGCTTGAGGTGAAATCGCTCACCTACAATTATTCGCTGCTTGGCGACGCCGAAATATCATCGGGATGGAACAACGTCACAAAGGGCATTATGCTCTACGCCGACATCCATCAGCCCAACGGACGAAAATCGACCATCGATGGAGCCATCTACCCCCTGGCCGACTCGCTCAATCTGAAATTCGACTGCGATAAAATAGAAATAGGATTCCTTCGACCCTACATGTCAGCCTTTGCATCCAATGTCAGCGGCTACGCCTCAGGGCAGGCCCGGCTCTACGGCACGTTCAAACTCATCGACATGGCCGGGGATGTCTATGGCGAAGATGTCAGTCTGACCCTGGGATTCACCAACACCACATACACTACCACCGATTCCGTGCACTTCCGCCCGGGCAGGATTGATCTCGACAATCTGCTGCTCAAAGACAAATTCGGACAGACCGCACGTCTCAACGGATGGGTCACTCATGAATGTTTCAAAAGCCCGCGCTTCAACTTCGAAATATCCCAGGCGCGCGACCTCCTCGTCTACGACATGCCGGAAAACAATGACTTCCAATGGTATGGACGCGTGTTTGGTAACGGAGGCGCACGTGTGACGGGTGCACCGGGCATCGTCGACATATCCGTCGACATGANCACAGCCCGAAACTCGGCCTTCACCTACGTACTTTCCGACGCCCTCTCGGCTCAGGACTATAACTTCATCACATTCCGCGACCGCGATCAAGCTCGAAAGGATTCAATAGCAGCCATCAACGCTCCTCCATCATTTGTCAGAGAGTTCCGCGAGCGAATGGCTCAGCAAAACCAAAACTCCGCCCCCAGCAAATATCGAATGAATTTCAACATCGGCATAACGCCGCAGGCGCTGATCACTCTGGTCATGGACCCCGTGGGCGGCGACCGCATCCTTGCCCACGGTAACGGCACACTCTCAATGAGCTACGACTCAGCCAACGAGGATCTTAGAATGAACGGAACCTATACGCTCGACGACGGAAAATACAATTTCACCCTCCAGGACATCATCCTGAAAGATTTCATCATAGAGCCGGGAAGCTCCATTGCCTTCAACGGCGACCCCTACGCAGCGCAACTCAACCTCACTGCCAAGTTCCAGACCAAAGCCAACCTAACGGATCTCGACGAATCGTTTATCGACGATAAGGAACTGAACCGAACCGCAGTGCCCGTTAACGCACTTATGGCGGTGAAAGGTGATATGCGCCAGCCCGAAATTTCTTTCGACCTTGACTTCCCCACCCTCACCGAAGATCCAAAACGAAAAATCCGAAGCATCATCAACACCGAAGAAATGATGAACCGCCAGATCATCTATCTGCTCGCTCTCGGCCGATTCTACACACCCGACTATATGAACGCTACTCGCGGAAACGAACTCGTTTCGGTTGCCTCATCGACCATATCGTCACAGTTAAGCAACATTCTCGGTCAGCTCAGCGACAACTGGAACATCGCTCCAAATTTCCGATCTGATCGTGGCGACTTCTCCGACGTCGAATTTGACGTGGCCCTCTCAAGCCGACTGCTCGACAACCGACTGCTCCTCAACGGCAACCTCGGCTACCGAGACAAATCCCTCAACAACAACTCATTCATCGGCGACTTCGACATAGAATATCTGCTCAATCGCAGCGGTTCGCTACGTCTGAAAGCCTACAACCGCTACAACGACCAAAACTACTATCTGAAAAGCGCACTAACCACCCAGGGCGTAGGCTTAGTATTCAAACGCGACTTCGACAGCCTGACCTCCTGGCTCCGCCCCATGCGCCGACACCTAACAAAAACAACCCCCGACTCCCTCCCGCAAGACTCAACCAACCATCCAATTCAATGATAACAACAGCACATTATGCATCAATGATATTCATCCTGTTATAACCACCAACAGATCCATATCACTGCAATGCTCAAAATCTATACATTTATATTAACCATGAAATAACTAAGAATGACATCATTAATTTCCAACAACATAAGAGCGCTTCTTATTAATAAAAACATGTCTACTGATGATTTGTCAATCAAATCAAATATCGAAGTAGAGAAACTAAATACTATTATAATGGGAAAAGCTTTACCGTCGTTAGAAGAAGTAAAGCTAATATGTGATGCTTTTGAAATACCATTATATTGGTTATTTATTCCATTGCCTAACTTTTTGGATTCCTGGCATATCACCATTGAAGAATTAGGAGAAATGGTTAGAAACAATCCAAGTCTTCGTGGATTTATGGTTGGATATATGGCTGAAAATAAAATTCGTAGATTCTTTTCAAACCATCAAGATATTTCAGATTTATACAAACCAGATGATCACGATCGTTCGAGTAAGTGTGATATAATCCTTAACTACAGAGGACAACAATTTAGATATGAAGTAAAATCATTGCAAACTAATACCGTTAGGAACACAGCAGATGGATTAACCGCAAAATTTCAATGTGACGCTTCCGATAGACGTATAATTGAACTTCCAAACGGGCATATAGTAAACACCACAAATCTAAAATTCGGAGATTTTGACATTGTAGCCGTTAATCTATTTGCTTTTACTGGTAATTGGGACTATGCATTTGCTTTAAACAGAGATTTACCACATGCAACTCAGACACGTGGAAAGAATAAAAACGCAATTACCAAAGACGATTTAAAATTCCTTATTAAGACTTCTATTGAAATAACCTACCCATTGAAGCATCCATTTGTATCCGACCCTTTTGTTTTAATGAATCAGTTGCTTCTGGATAAGCATTAAGATCCACTATATTTGATATCTTCATTCGTGTTTTTCTCATCACAAGAAAATACGAATGATTTTTTCTTGCATGTTTTTGTTTCTTTAACCTACTAATTACAGGTTTATTACTGCGGACTACTACAAAAATATCTTCTACATAAAAACCTAATTTTTCACATGCAGTTATTATTTCAACATGAGTTAATCGCTGCCTATTAGCACTTACCTCATCTTGACATTTTACTATAAATATACCATCATCCTTCAAGACCCTGTAAGCTTCGATTGATGCTCTAACATACGTTTCAGTTACAGCTTCATGATATTTTGCACGTAGTCCACCTTCTTTCGCAACTCCCGAAGAATATGCATTTCTAAAAGAGGAATGGGACCCAATACCACCCACTTGGTTTCCCATCCGTCTATAAAAACCTTCCATATAAGGAGGATCTAACACAAGCGCATCAAATGACCCGACTCTATATGGGAGATTCTTACAATCAATATTATCGGAAATTTCTATATCCGGGAATTGATCGATAATTTCTTTTTTTAAATAGAGATCAGATGCCACTATCCTGTATTTGTCCATCTCGACCTTGTTCCAAAACACTCCCTGACCAAAAGTAACGTCTGCTATTCGACTTCCGGCTGGAACATAAAGCTCTAAAATATCCTTAAAAACGACATCGTTATTATCAACATAAGCTGATAATACGACCTCTGAAGTTGTGACACCGCCCTGAACTCGTCTTTTCATATAAATTCTTTTCGCAAATATAGGTATTTATTTAATATGTACCAAAGAAATAATAACTAATTATTTTCAAATATATTAATTTTATAATTGAACGATTATAGTTAATTTTGTCGCATGATTGAAAATAGCAAACAGGAACGTAAGGTCGTACATCTTCAAATTGGGCAAAACCACGAATACTTCGGGTCAATACAACAATTGTTTTGTAAATACTCAAAAGAAGATCTTGGGATTAGTATTTTCCAAGTAAGAAACAATTTGAAGAATAGAGGAACAATCGTCACTGAAAAATGTATTATTCGTTTTGGCTTACTTCAAACCAAACCAAGAAATAATTAACTTAATGGTAGAACTTACCATTAAATGAGTAGATATTAGCGTGAGTTCGGGATTAGAACTCGCGTTAATTTTTTTTCACAAATTAAACCGAGCTTACTGAAAGGGCGGCAACTCCACACGCCAAGCAAACTACCATAATCTTGCTATGGAAGGCTTCCTCATAGCCAATATTCAAAAAATGGTTGACATCTCAACCATTTTAAGCCTCCACTTGTTATATTGGCGTGATGAAAAAAGACAACGAAACCCAACAGGTCCCCGCTCTGGGATGCGCAATAGCCTTGATCAGCCAGCGACTAATCTCGCAGCTTGGCGAAGCGCTCGCCGATGCCGGGCTCAATATAACGGCTGCGGAATATATCGTCATGCGTGCCCTCTATACCGCAAACGGCGCTCAGCAATGTGAGATCGCTGCAATGGTCGGCAAAGACAAAGCTTCTGTGTGTCGAACCGTAAACTCTCTTCGCGCTAAAGGCTATCTCTCCACCACCCCCGTAAGCCATAAATGCCGGACAGTTCACCTGACACCGGACGCATTTAGCATAAAAGATCAAATTGCCAACGTGGCCGGAGAACGCCACAGCGCTCTTGCCGACATACTCTCCCCCGACGAATTCAAATCTTTCAGCTCAATCGTCAACAAAATTGTAAAACACATATAATCAAAACACAAACTACTATCTACCAACTATGATGACATTAACTATCTGGAGCGACTTTGCATGCCCCTACTGCTACATCGGCGAAACTCGCCTCAACCGCGCTATCGAACAAATGGGACTGACAGACCAAGTAGTCATTGACTATAAAGCTTATGAACTTGACCCGACAGCACCCAAAGAGGTGACAACAACCACACCCGAACGCTTTGCCCGCAAATACGGTCTCGCCATTGAAGGCGCAAAGCAGCAGATCGAACAAATCTCTCAACTGGGACGCGAACTTGGCATCGATTTCAACTATGTCACCGCCAACTATAGTAACACCCGCGATGCACATCGACTGATGAAACTCGCCGAAACACGCTACGATCGCCCCACCACCCAACGCCTCAACGAAGCCCTGTTTCATGCCTACTTTGTTGAAAACCGCGTGCTCTCCGACCGCGACGTTCTCCTTTCCATAGCCACCGGCGCAGGACTGAAAGACACCGACGTAATGGAGGTACTCGACTCGCAGATCTACGACGACGAAGTGCGCCTCGACGAACGCGAAGCCGCGATGCGCGGCATCCGCGGCGTGCCATATATCGTGTTCAATGGCCAATTTGCTGTCCCCGGCGCAATGAGCGAAGAAGGATTCCGCATGGCCCTCCAGCGCGAGATCACACGTCAGGAAAAAGATCAGGAACAACACTCCGACGGCGAACGCCCACATCAGTGCGGCCCCGAAGGATGCATTTTGTAACGCTCCATCACCCAAGGTTATGATACGCGAACTTCAAGTGCAAGGTGTATTTCAAGAAAACACCTACTTCCTTATCGACCAACACACTCTCTCCGGGTTTCTAATCGATCCGGGAGCACAACCCGATTTGATTGCCGACGTAATTTCTCACAACGGCTGGACAATAGAGCGGATTTTGCTGACTCATGGCCACTTCGACCACATGGGTGCAGCCTCTCTGCTGAGTAGAGAGCTCAACGCTCCCATCTTCATCCACCACGCTGATGCCCGCTACATGTCCGACCCACGTCTGAATCTCAGCGCCAACTCCCCACGACCATTCGTCGTTGAGCACTACGATGAGCTCAACGACGACCAGGAAATCACACTCGCCGCCAACCCTCACTTTCATCTGAAGGTGATCCACACCCCGGGTCACACTCCCGGTTCGGTCACCTACTATTCTGCCGAAGAAAACGCGGCCTTCGTAGGCGATCTCCTCTATCAACACGGCCCCGGCCTTACTGACTTCCCCGGAGGAAACCGCCTCCAACTCGAGCGCTCCATCATCGACAAAATCCTGACACTACCCCCCGACACCATCCTCCTATCAGGCCACTCCTCACCCATCACCGTAGCACGCCAGCGCTCCCTCCTCCTCTGATCCCCCCACACCTGCACCTCACAAGCCCGCCACCCCAACGGCGGGCTTTAACTTTAATCTTTAAGCAGGTTAGAGTAACGAAAGGACACCTTCATTTGTCGAATGTCATAAAATCCGTCAACGCCGATCGTTCAAAGACAACAACCTTGACATATTCCTTTGCTACCTCCAAGATTATTAGTAACTTTGAAACATGGCATGTAGTATTGAATATATTGATTACATCTGCGAAATCCTCGCTCCACTGGGAGAAGTCCGTTACCGAAAGATGATGGGCGATTATGTTATATATGTAAACGACAAATGTGTAGTCACAGCTTGCGACAACTGCGCTTACATAAAAAAATTAAAGTGCATCGAAGATCTCATGACCGGTTCGGAAACAGGTTGCCCCTATGAAGGAGCAAAGGAATGTTATATCTTAGACCTATCGGATCAACGTAAAGTTCGTGAGATCATTTCCATTCTTTGGGAAGAATTGCCATTCCCCAAAAAGAAGAAATAGCGTCTTTCCGCCTGTTATCCTTTGATATACAGCGAAAATGTTTAACTTTGCATTGTAATAAAAAACAAAGATGAAAACATTAATATCCATACTTTTATCTATAATCGGGTGTGTGACTATTTCTGCTCAGACTCCCGACGACAGTCTTAAACAGGCCGTAGCCATTGTAGATGGCCTGTTCTTCGATCAGTCCGTCCCTGCTAAATCTCTTATCCCCGGAAATTCAACTTTGGCTGTTCTCAAAGATCCGGACGGCGCAAATGTTATCGCAGTATATCTGCCAAATGGCTTTGTTTTAGAAGATTCAATGAAAGCCAGAGCCATTCCGCCAAAGAATGTCAAACATAGTGATAAGCTATTGCGCGATTATAATGAACGGAAACCTCAAACTGTAGCTGATTACAAAGGAATCGGCGTTAAGGTAGGAGAACCGTTTATAAATTTTGAATATTCCGACATCGACAATAATATATGGAATAACGATAAACTGAAAAACAAAATATACGTTATCAATCTCTGGCAATCCGAGTGCGGCCCTTGCAGAAGAGAAATGCCCATCCTCTCCCGATGGAAAGACAGATTCCCCGATGTAGTCTTTCTTTCAGCCTCTCGCCATAATAAAGATGAAATCCTTCCGGTTGTGACTAAACATAATTTTACGTGGACCCATCTTAAAGAAGCATCGGATTTAGTTGCACTCGTCAGAAAAGAAGGGTTTCCTTTGACCATCGTTGTAGATAAAGAAGGTATAGTCCGTTTCGCCAAAGTTGGAGCCTCAGAAGAAAACCAGGCCGAAGCAGTAGCCGTTATAGAAGAGCTATATCATTAACAGCATCCTCTCCCCATCGAAACNCCCNTAACATCGCGCGAAATCCAGGACCGCGACAAAGCGAAGAAACCGCAAACGGGGTGTACATCATCGAGTCAATGTTCGGCTACGGAAAATCACCTTCCGGCTATCGCAAATGCCGTTTTTTATTGCGTTTTTTACTGGGGTAAAATTTAACAGTTGGCAGGTGACTGTTTCCGGCAAATTTCACTAAATTTGCGATCCCGATGAAAAGAATCGATCGAGAAACCGTCCAAAAAATTCTTGATACCGCAGATATTGTCGATGTGGTATCAGATTTCGTTCACCTCAAAAAACGTGGGGCGAACTATATCGGCCTTTGTCCGTTTCACAACGAACGCACTCCCTCGTTTTCCGTATCGAAATCGAAAGGTATATGCAAATGCTTCAGCTGCGGCAAGGGTGGAAGTCCGGTGAATTTCATCATGGAGTTGGAGCAGATGAGCTTCAACGAGGCNCTGAGATATCTCGCTAAAAAATACAACATCGAGATTCAGGAACATGAGATGAGCGAGCAGGAGCGCGAACAAGCTTCGGCGCGCGAAAGTATGCTTGCCGTCAACGATTTTGCCATGCGCCATTTTGAATCGGTAATGGCCGACACCGACGACGGNCGCGATATAGGNCTGGCATATTTCCGNGAGCGCGGAATCAACGATGCCATGATAAAGCGGTTTCATCTCGGCTATGCTCTCGAAAAAAAGGATGAGCTCTACCAGGCAGCCATTCATCAGGGCTACGATGAGAAATATCTGATCGACACCGGCCTATGCTATAAGAATGATCGCGGATCAGTGATCGATCGCTTCCGAGGGCGCGTGATCTATCCCGTGTTTACTGTCTCGGGNAAGGTNGTGGCCTTCGGNGGACGCACGTTGCGAAAGGATAAAGATGTTGCNAAATATGTCAACTCTCCCGAATCGACNATCTATAGCAAAAGCCATGAACTNTACGGTCTGTATCAGGCAAAGCAGGCGATAGTACGCAAAGACAAGTGCATACTCGTAGANGGCTACATGGATGTGATCTCCATGCACCAGAGCGGTATAGAAAACGTGGTCGCATCCTCCGGAACATCCNTGACCGAAGGGCAGATACGTCTGATCCACCGCTTCACGGAGAATGTCACCGTGATCTACGACAGCGANCCGGCAGGCATCAAGGCTTCTCTTCGAGGCATCGACCTGCTTCTGGCCGAAGGGCTTAACATCAAAGTGATGCTTCTCCCCGACGGGGACGATCCTGATTCTTTCGCCCAGTCACACACCTCCTCCGAAGTGGAGCAATATCTCGCAGAAAACGAGCAGGATTTCATTTCGTTCAAAACCAAGATCCTTCTCGAAGGACTGGAAAACGATCCGATAGCACGTTCGAAAGCGATCCAAAATATTGTCAGCTCGATTTCAATGATCCCGGATCAGATCACTCGAACGGTGTATNTCGGNGAGTGCAGTCGCGCGATGGGTATTTCTGAAAAAGTGCTGACGCTGCAAGTGGCCAAAAACATTGCTGATCGCAAAGAGCAGGAAGCNGTCAACGCTCAGCGAGCCCGCAACCGCATGGCCGCCGGTCTGCCGGCGGAACCCGACAGCCCCCAACCGATAGNGGACTCAGCAACAGCATCCGGCAGCGAAACGTCGGCCGCCGGCAACACTCAGCAGCTATCGGCCGCCGAGAAAAAACGACGCGATTTTCTTCTCCCCTACGAGCGCGAACTGTTGCGCTACGCATTGAAATATGCGCTCTCCGATATGTGTGAATATCAGGATGAGAATGGTCAGATCTGTACACTCCCGGTGATCGAATACATCTCTCAGGAGTTGGCCGTCGATGAGTTGCAATTTTCGTTTGAAACGTTTCAGAAGGCATTCGATGAAAGCCTTCAGATAGTGCTCGGCTCGGAGGCCGACGTAGAGGAAGAGGTCCGCTGCAATGAGATGCGACGCAAACAGAAAATAGCCGACGGAATCGACGAGATCCGGCGGACCACTGATGAGCTGACCATAATCGAACGAAAAGAAAAGGAACTCCGCGAACGCGTTGACCTCGAATCGGCCGACGAAATGGCAGCCTTTAAAGAGGCGTATGTGGGGCAGCGTCTCATGTCGAGCCCCGATGATTCGATCAGACATATTGCCAACGAACTGGTGCTGTCAAAACATCAGCTCAGCAAGATCCACACTAAATTCAGTAAAATACCNACCGAACAGGAACGCCTGCCCGAACTGGTGCAGATTGCCGTGTACAATCTGAAGTGTGCTCTCATCGAATGGCAGCTGCGCGCCATCAATGCCGGTATTGCCGAAGCCTACGACGGCTCGCCNGAAGGGATGGAACATGTCAAAGAGCTGATGGTTCGCGCCTCNGAACTGAATGTGATAAAAAAAGAGCTCGCCAAATATCTTGGCGAGCGAATCCTTTCTCCGCGCATCCGCAGATAGATGCGCCGTGCTTTGGGCTTTTTGATATCAGCAACTGTGGGTTTTGAGCATCAGCCCCACGCGCTCCTGAAGACCAAACAGCAGATTCATNTTATGAACGGCCATGGCGGCAGCTCCTTTGATAAGATCGTCCATCACGGTGTTTATGACCAGACGGTCGCCTACNCGCTGCACATTGATTATACACTTGTTGGTGCCNATCACCTCNGCGAGATTCGGCATACTTGAGGATATGAACGTGAATCCATGATCGTCATAAAAATCATTGAAGATCGATATNGCCTGCTCNTCAGAAAGNGAACTTTTAAAGTGTGTGGCCACAGAAATTCCGCAGGGCCACCCGCCACACATGACCATAAATGTCATTGGAGTGTTAAACTCAGGATCGAGAGAGNGCAAACCGCGCACGATATCATCAGCCTGTTCAATATCAATCAGGGCGAGCATTTCTCCGGCTTCGGCATCTTCTTCGGCCACGGCAGCCGTCACATGAATNTCGCCTTCGCTGAGNTGATGATGCTTGGCGAGCGGCATCAACGAAAGCAATANGGCCGATGTAAGCGGCTCGGGGACGGATGCATGCAGNGCGCCACGAACCAAAGGCTTTCTCGAAAGTTCGGGCAATCCGAAAATCCAGTCGTCGCCGTCGGCAAANGTCGACTGCGGAAGAAAGTCACGGCTCAGATCAATCAGCTTGATAGAGTCAGGGATGTTATTTTTGGCCACGAAGCGAGAGGATTCTCCCGGCTCGTCGAAACATAAAAACAATACATCCACGTTGTCGAAATCGGGCTGTCCGCAGAAGCGCATATATGTTTCGCCTCTAAGTCCCTTGTGTATCTGCGACAAAAGGGCACCCTCAGCCTGAGGGTCCAACACCCACGAAAGCTCCACATCGGGATGATTGATCAGGAGTTTGATTATCTCTCCGGCCACGGAAGTAGCTCCGCCGGTCAGTGCTGCTTTAATCATTTTAAATTATCAGATGGTTTGGTTTTAATGTTACTAAAAGAGAGCTCCGNTCAATCAATAAAATATTTGCTACCCTCGCGCATCACGTTGGCGGGGATGATCTCCGAAAGCAATTCATAGATTTGCGAACGAGTGGCATTGTCGGCCACGGCNACGAAAACGGTGTCTGCGCCGGCAATCGTNCCGAGAATNAGCGGCGATGAGAGTTCATCAATGTCGTAGGCTACCCCTCCGGCATATCCATTGCGGGTTTTGATGACAGCCTGCCGTCCGGAAAACGCTACAGAAATGATAGCAGCCTGACGCACAGAGTCCATTGCCTGCGCGGCGACCTCGTCGGCAGCGGTTCCATTGGCGGCGATCTCGTATCGATAACCGCCCAGTTCGGTAGCCACCTTCGACGTTCTGAGTGTTTTCAAATCGCGTGAAAGCGTGGCCTGCGTCACCACACAGTCATTAGCTTCAAGAAGGGCCATAAGCTCTTCCTGGCTGCCGATAGAGTTGTTTAGCAGCAGCTTGACTATCAATGCCAATCGGGATTGTCGTTTGTTCATACAAAATAATTTTCGCAACAAATATAAAGAGAATTACATAAATATGCAAACGAAAAAATTGAAAGGCCGCGACAAATCCATGCCACAGCCTTTCTTATAAAATGATTCCGGACCGACCGATTATTCTTCGTAGCGGCGAGCACCGTCGCTCACGATCACAGGATAGATCTTCGGCTCATGTCCATATTTTTCGTTAAATTTAGTCTTGACTGTT
>JAAVEX010000065.1 GCA_014801065.1 Barnesiella sp. | reverse complement strand
AAATTTACTGAAAATCTATGACATGACAAAGGCTTTCGCGCTGAATTTCAGCATGAAAGCCTTAATTTTTTAGAGCTTAATTTATGAAAAAAGGCCGCCTAAACTTGTTAGACAGCCTCCTCATTTGTTGTGGACAACGGCGGCGGACTATTGAAATTCGATGCGAAACGTGGTCAGATGCGTGGCCTGATCGGTAGTGAGGGAAAACGTGGCCCTGTGTGCGCGCAGAATTTCGACCACGAGCATAAGCCCAAGTCCGCGATCGGGATTTTTAGTAGAGAAAAAGGGAGTGAATATCCGGCCTGACTGTGCGGGCGTTATTCCCCGGCCATTGTCAGTGATGGTCAGAACGCGGCCGTCGAGTCGCAGCGTTATCCGTCCGTCGGGCCGATCGCCAATACTCTCCGCAGCGTTTTTGACTATATTTATGATAGCACGCTCGATCTGCATCATATCGAGACTCAATTCAACCGGATCGGACGGAAGGATAAAATCAACCGCCACACCATCTCCGGCCACCGTGCGCACCACCGGCTTAAGTCGTTCAATTTCCAACGCTGCATCTACGAGCATCGGTTTGGGTTCGGGCAACTTGACTATTCCGGAATAACCTCTCACGAAGTCTATCAGATTGTGACAACTCTCTCTACATCCGTCAATCGCACGCGCTGCGGTAGACCCTGCAGGCTGGATCTCAGACAGCGAATCGAGCACGGAAATCACCGGCGCGAGCGTATTGTTGACCTCATGGCCGATGATGCGAACCACCGAACTGAACACCTTCTTCTCCGAGCTGACGATCTCATCAGTCAGCACCTCAATGATATAAAACGCCCGGCGGAATCCGGAATCCATGAACCACAGGCGCGAACAGCGGTAGATCTGCGACGAGGCCATGCGGACCACACGCGTCTCATCGTCGGCCAGCGATTTGATCACCTCTTCTACAGCCGGTGAGAGCAACCGCCTGTAGACGGAATTGGTCTGGATCACGCGACCATCAAAATCGCAGATAGCAATCCCGAGCGGCGACACTTCGATCAAACGACTCAGAAACAGGTTTTGCTCGGTGAGTTTCAGTCGCTCCTCCTTCATGGTAGCCATCATGCGATTAAACATTTTGACCACCATATCGGCATCCGGCTGGCCGGTCGGTCGGAGACGGCTGCTGAAATCCTGTTCGCGCAGAAGCCATATCCCGCTGCGAATGGCCGAGAGAGGCTTTGCAACAGATCTGTATCCGAGGCAGATCGAAAGGATATCGGCCACAGCCAGACAGACTATCACTGCCGCAGGGAGATGCAACAGGGCTGCTGCCGCGAGTGCCGCCGTCATAATGACGCTGAGCGATATGAAAACGTGATATCTCATAGGCCATACTTTTCTATGCGGCGATAAAGCGATTGCCGGGTGATCCCGAGCTCGCGTGCAGCCACCGTCAGATTGCCGTCAGCCAGACGAATAGCGCGGATAATCGCCGTGCGCTCCATATCCTCAAGCGGTTCGACATGACGCTGTCGGGCGGCATCGCTCTCGGCGCGGGCAATGAGAGTCTTTATCTTAGCGCGAAGATCGTCGTTGCTCCACGGCTTGGTTATGAAATCGGCCGCCCCGAGATTCATAGCCTCGACAGCAAGCGGGATCGTACCCCATGCCGTGATCAGGATCACGGGCAGCTCCGGGCGCAGAATCCTTATCTTCCGCAACATCTCTATCCCCTGCCGGCCGGTCGATGAAAGGGTCAGATTCATGTCGAGGACCACGAGTCGGACATCGGGCCGTCTGACCAGTTCCAATGCCGCCGACTCGGTCGAAGCTTCAACCGGAGTAAAGCCACAACGTTCGGCCACGAGGCCTATTGAGAGACGCACAGCGCTGTCATCATCTACTATAAGGATCATCTGACAAGTGATTATTGTGAGTGTTTGCAAATATAGCCATTATTTATTGAATATACCGGGCCACATCGTTGTCAATCAACGTTTGAGACTGATAATCATAGAGAGTCACCGACCGGATCTGATACCAGTAATTCCAGAAGAGATACAATTCGTTGATATATGCGCGCATCGATTCGTCTTTGCGCTGCTGCGAATCGTTGAGATCAAGCGTTGAAATTGCGCCGATCAGATAGGTCTGCACGTTGGTGTCGTAGCGTCGGCGCGCTATCTCATTGGCCCTCATAGCCAGATCGAGCTGCTGACGCTGATTGCAGAAACGCTCCACCAACACGTAGAGCTCCTGATTGAAATCCATAGATTCCTGACGAAGCCGGCTCTCGGTGACGCGGCGATTGCTTTCAGCCACTTTCACCTTACCTTTGCGTTTACCCCAGTCGACCAGCGGAATGGAGAAACCCACCTCCACAAGCTGATTGCCGCGCAGGCGCGAATAAGCATCGCCGAGCGATGTGTCGGTGCCGGTATATCCAATCTGGGCGAAGAGATTGATCTGACGCATATCCCCTTTCGCTTTCGCCACCTCATAGTCGGCTTCGAGCTGACGCCTGCGGATATTATGGGCAAACTTATTGTTAGCCAACGCCTGGGCCAGGGCATGATCATAACTGATATGAGCCACAGGCACAGCCGCCGGAACCACAGGCACTATCTCGGCATCTTCATCGAGACCCAGATGCGACCGGAGCGAAAACATGCTTGCTTTCAAGGCGCTGCGACACTGTGTCAGCTCGCCGTCGGCATCAAGCACGTTAAGCTCCATCTGAAGCAGATCATTATTGCTTATCTTGCCCATCTTGCGCTTCTCCTGAGCCACGGTATAGAGTTTTCGGGCATTTTCCAGATTCTGCTCCGCTATGGAAAGATTCTCGCGGCTGAGTATCAGATTGAAATACAGATTGACCGTCTGGAGAGCCACATCCTCGGTGGCGCTCATGAATTCGGCTTTAGCCTCGGCATATTTCACCGGCTCTATGCGCCCGCGCCATTTGAGAGTGTTGACTCCGAAGATCGGTTGCGAAAGCGACAGCGCCACCGGTATGGTCATGAATCGGTTGGCCGGTCCATTGCTGCCGTATTGATGCAGAAAGTCGAGCGACGAGGTCAGCCTTACAGTGCCACCGGTCAAAGGAATATTCTGAGTGACCGACAGCTGCATCGACGCATCAAGTGTGTGAGACCGCACGAAGCTGTAGTCGCCCAGCTCGTTCATGTACGACGAATAGGCATCGCTATATGATCGGCNCGNTAGGNGCGNCANTCNNNATNNNCGGTGCGCAATTGNGATCGGCCCGATAGGTGCGCCACTCCCAATAGGCGGTGCGCAATTGGTCGAGCGCCACAGCCGAACCGACGCTACGCGTTCGTGCCATCACTATGGCATCNTCGAGCGTCAGCTCAANCTCGTGGGCCCGGACCGTAGCCGGTGTNGGCGACAGTCCGAGAATTATCAAAATTAGAAGCTGCAATCTTTTCATTGGTCTTTGAGAGCGTATGCCGGNTCAACATTCATTGCCTTACGGGCCGGAAACCATATACCGGCCACGATGAGCAGGGCCATCAGCGAGATNCTCATAACCATCCCCTGATANACCACGGGGCTGGCAAGAGTCAGCGGTGTGTAGGACTGAATATACTCATCGATCGTGCCTGACTGAACGGCGGCGAGTATCATCGCCCCGGATACTACCGAGGCCAAGGCGAGCAGAATCATACCCTCGCCTATGAATCGACGGAAAATGTCGGCGCGCGTGGCACCGTTGACAATTCTGACCGCTATTTCATCAACCCTCTGCTGAGTGCGGAACCAGAATGTGCCGAGGAAGCCGAGAAAGATCACGATGAGCAGGAATGATGCACATATAAGGCTGTTTCTGATCTGAATGTTATATTCCACATGAGCTTCGTCGGCCGCATTTTCGGCCGATATNATCCGGGCAAGATAGGCATTTCCACGAGTCTTGTCTTCGCGGCTGAGCGATTTGACGAAAGCCTGACCGTGGCCCGGGAGCACGCGGATCACCACCTCCGACGGTATGCTTTGCTCGGCCATCGGATAATAGATCACACCCCNTTGCGGCTCGTAGTCGGAGCGGCGGAGTCCGTAGGCCAGGCCACTCACCCGGCGCACCAAGGCGGTGTCATTTCCGACAAACACATCGCGTCCCACAAAATCCTGCGGTCTGCCTTTTTGATCCTCAAAGCGAATATCCGGCTCGGCAATGATGATCTCTCCGCGCCCGATGGCCTCGGCAAGCTGATCAGTCGAGTGGCCGTCGAGCGATTGCAGACGATATGCCTTGATCACGTCAGGGGTCACTAATTTCATATTGCCCGAATACTCNATCGTGTCACNTNCCAAGTGATTGCCATTGTAGTTATAATTATACACCGATATGCNGGCACCGGCGCCTGCAATTTCCACATGGGGATTGGCTCGCAGACCGGCCACNAGTGCATCGGCATCGGTCTTATAAGAGTGGGCGCTATCGTATGGCTGGAAAAAGGAGGACTCCTCGCTGATNAATCGTATATCAGCAAAATACAAATTGTCGGTGTCATAGCCGCGCTCGCTCAGGCGCACATTCAGCATCCCCCAGAGCATAGTGAAGAGAAACCATAGGATCAGGCTGACAATGATCAGCTCGATAATCATCCAAAGGTTGCCGCGCCATTCGTGGCGCATCTGTGATATCAGTCGTCTTTTCATTGGTGTTATTTGCTNTTGAGGGCTTCTACCGGATTCATGCGCGAAGCCTGCCATGCCGGCACGGAAGCGCTGAGAATGTTGAGGATGAAGCAGATGAGAAGTGAAGTGGCAATAGTGCCGAAATTGAGGAAGGCCCCCAAGGCCGGTGTATCGCCCTGATTGACATTTTCCATGCCTTCATAAAGGCCGCTATAGGTGGAGGCGAAAATTATGCCGAGTGTCACACCGACCAGACCCCCGGCCAGCGTCACTACGAAGTTTTCGGTGATGATGTCGGCAATGATTCTTAGTCGGGTGCATCCGAAAGCGCGACGCACTCCGATCTCGTTGACTCGGCGGCGCATACGGCTATGGAGCATACTGCTCAGATTGATAGCGGGCACAAGCAGCAGGATGCCGTAGATCACCAGTCGCATCCTCCGGCCCTCGCCGGGATCGGGGGTGGTGTTCGATCCGAAAAAAGTGACATCGGCAAGCGTCGATTGCTCGTAGGGCTGTTCGTGGTAGATGGTGCGCTTCCCTTCGGAAGCGAGCTGCGCATCGAGAGCCGAGTAGCGCGCCTTGACCTGATCACGAAGATGCCCGCCGTCGACCCCGTCCGCTTTTATCATGGCAACGGCTATCGATCCCATATATTCGCCCCATTGCCCGAAACGGTCGGTGGGACCGGTAGGCAAAACTATTTCGGCATGGCCCAACGTGGCGAGGCTCGAATTGTCGCGGATCACGCCCACCACGTTGTAGCGATTGTTGTCAATAATTATCTCCCTACCGGTCCAGGGAGCTTCGCCCAACGTTTTGCGGGCCGTGGATTCGTTGATCACGGTAAGCGGCAACACAGCGTCGGCCTCCTCGGCCGTGAAATAGCGTCCCTCCACGAGCGGATGATCAAACACTTCAAAGAAGCCGGCATCGGCTTTGCGCATCTGGGCAGTGAGAAAGTCCTCTCCTCCCGGAGCATACACCTCAGAGACGGTAGGGTGAAGCGTATAGTAAGTCATGCGCTCCACACCGTCGAGACCATCGTAGAGCAGCTTGGCCGTTGAATAGGAAAGCCCGGCCGAAGAGTTATTGCCCGGATTGTCGATCTCTTCTGTGTGGAGATTGGCTCCTATCATCAGACGCTGGCGGCAACTTTCGGGTGCGAACGGCACCGTTTTGGCTTGCTGCATCATGACCACGACCATGATCAGAAACACCGACATAGCCGTTGCCATAAACGTCACCCATGCTATCACCGGCTGGTGGCGCATGTCGTAATATATCTGTTTGATTTTCGTCCTCATAGCGATGAATTTGCTTGACAATAACAACTGGATCAGGACACTACGCGACCATCAAAAAAGCGGATTATNCGGTCGGTTTCACGAGCCTGGGTATCATTGTGGGTCACCATTACGATCGTGGTGCCATCTTCTTTGTTGAGCGTGTGGAGAAGNGACATCACTTCGGCGCCCATCTTGCTGTCGAGNTTGCCGGTGGGTTCGTCGGCCAGGATGATCGAGGGCGCGCCGACGATCGCACGCGCTATGGCCACGCGCTGACACTGTCCGCCGGATAGCTGTGAGGGTGTATGCCCCAGACGATGCGACATGCCCAGGCGCTCCATCACCTCCTCGACGCGACNTCGGCGCTGGGAAGCAGACATNCCGCTGCGATAGATGAGCGGCAGTTCCACATTGGCCGCCACATCNAGCGANGGGATAAGATGAAAGCTCTGAAACACAAAACCGATGTTGGCGTTGCGGAAATGGGAAAGTTCGGTATCGCCGGCANCCACAAACGTCCGGTCGAGCAATTGGACTTGTCCGGTAGTGGGTCGGTCGAGCAGGCCGATGATGTTGAGCAGCGTCGATTTGCCACAACCGCTCGGACCCATCACGCTGACAAACTCGCCNCGCTCCACGCTGATATTGACGTTTTCGAGCGCCGTTGTCTCTATCTCCTTGGTCTGATAGACCTTACTGATTTCCTGCAGTTTGATGATTGACATAATTGGATTATTATTATTTGATTTTCAATTTGCTATATTTTCGATATTGTTCCATATCGCCNGTGGCCACGCGNTCGCCCGGTTNCAGACCGCTTCTGACTTCTACGTGGCTGCTGTTGCTGTCGCCGAGCGTCACGCGGCGTTTCACCAANCGGTCGCCTGATCCNTCCACTACAAACAGTTCATATTCCCCCGCGCCTTTATAATAAGGNCCAACGGGCAGACGCACGGCTGCGTCGCGGAAACCGCAGCTCACATACATCTCGGCTCTCACGCCGGAGCGCAAGCGCTGATTGCGCGGATCGTCCGGATTGACCACAAAGGAGACCACGCCTCCTTTCGATTGCGGGGTGATATTGGTGATAGTCCCTTCAAGTTCGGAACTGCCAATGCGGATCTTCACACGCGACCCGACGGCAATGCGTTCGCTCGACCCCTCGGCNATCTCGCCAATGATCTTAAACGCTGACAGGTTGGAGACAACAGCCACTTTTTCGCCGGCNGCAATTTGCGATCCGATCTCGTTGGCTATATATGTCAGGATGCCNTCGTGNGGTGCCGTGATCCGGCTTCGTTGCAGCGTCGACTCCATGATGTCGAGATCTTTCTCGATGCTACTCACGTTGAGCTCCTTCACCTGCNGGGCCGCCTGGCTGCATANCTGCTCGTTTTCGAGCCGCTGACGCAGCTGTGTCAGTTCGAGTTGCGCGGTGCGCAGTGCTGTTTCGGCCGACCGGACTCGATCGCCCGTTCCGCTGCCGAGGCTGTCNAGTCGGCGCTCGTTGTCAAGATCCACACGCCGCTGACTGACCTCCATCTCCTTGACCGACACCTGCATCGAGAGTTCGCTGATCAGTGTGCGCGACTGTAGCTGAAGCTGGGTCAGCTCCTGATGACTGATNCGATGAGTGTCGACCATCTTGTCGTAGTTGGTCTGCTCCGTCTCCAGATCGAGTTCAAGGAGCGGATCGCCGGCCGCCACACTATCGCCGGCCATAGCGTGGACGGCGAGAAGCCGGGTGGTCACCGGCGAATTGATCACCTCCTCATAAGCAGGCACCACACGCCCCGAAGCNGGCACCGTGGTCTCCATATCGGCTCGGTCTACCTCCGANAGCACCAGATCGCGCCTGTCGATCCGCTTTTCAACCATCAGCAACACTCCGCCCACAGCCACTGCGACCACCGCAACCACTGCAACTATCTTCAGCAGCCGACGGCGCCGACGGCTACGCAATCTTTTCTCATCTATCTTCTTATCCATACCGCAAATCTACAAAANGCGGATACGAAGGTCAACNNCNNCTGAGAATCAACAAGTTGCAAAACAAACNATGTCCGTTTGCGTACAATCCCCCTCCCCGAAAACAACGGGAGATCCGCAGCCCATAGNCCAAGGATCTCCCGCACAGAGGTATTTTTCTGGTAAAGGTNTTTCTTTATTCCATCAGATATCTGACTTCTTGTCATTGACAAACTCATTGATCTTTGCCACGAGTTGATCTTTCTGATGCAGACCGGACGCGCGCCACACAGCTTCGCCATCTTTAAACATGATCAGCGTCGGGACAGACTGCACGCGATAACGCGCCGACAGTTCCTGATTCTTGTCAACATCGATCTTCACGATATTGGCAGTATCGCCAACTGCATTCTTCACCTCTTCAAGGATCGGAGANTGCATCTTACACGGGCCACACCAAGTGGCGAAAAAGTCAACTAAAGTCGGTTTCGAACCGGCGATCATTTCATTAAATTCGTTCATAATATCCAATTGTTGTTTTATAATTTAATAATTCTGTTTCTGCTATATAAACAATCTTGCCACCTATTTAGTTTTCTCCGCAAAAATGTTGCATCGTCGGGCCATAATCGTTAATTTTGTGATGAATTCAAACACTCTCTTATGACAAACTTTAATCTCCAGGGAATGGGAGTAGCTCTGATCACTCCTTTCAAAACTGACAAATCTATTGATTGGGAAGCATTTGGGCGGCTGCTCGACTATCAGATAGAGGGCGGCGTCGACTATCTCGTGGTGTTGGGAACCACGAGTGAATACCCCACCCTTGAGCCGGAGGAATGTGACGCCATACGGCAGTTTGTCATCGACCGTGCCGGCGGACGCATACCGCTGGTGCTCGGAGTGGGAGGCAACAACACCGCCGCCGTGGTGCGCGAACTCCGGTCNCTCGATCTCTCAGCCTATTCCGCAATTCTGTCCGTGGTCCCCTTCTACAACAAACCCTCTCAGGAAGGAATCTACCAACACTATGCAGCGATAGCGACCGCNTCTCCCCTGCCCGTGATCCTCTACAATGTGCCCGGCCGAACCGGGGTCAACATGACCGCNCAGACCACNCTCAGTCTCGCAGCCAACTTCCCCAATATCGTAGGCATCAAAGAAGCCTCCGGCAATATGGCGCAGGTCGACGAGATCATCAAACACAAATCGCCCGACTTCATGGTCATTTCAGGCGACGACGCGGTGACATTCCCGCTCATCACCCTGGGAGCTTGTGGCGTTATTTCAGTGATAGGCAACGCCTTCCCGCGCGAGTTTTCCCGCATGGTGCGCCTGGCGCTCAATGGCGACTACGAGGCAGCACGAACCATCCATCATCGCTTCAACGATCTGTTCGGACTGCTGTTTGTCGACGGCAATCCCGCCGGAGTAAAATGCGTGCTCAATGCCAAAGGATTGTGCGCCAACGAGCTTCGCCTGCCGCTCGTGCCCACGCGAATCACCACCCACGACCGCATCCACCAGGTCCTTGCCGCCCTAAAAATTTAAGCCCGCACTATTGCGCATCTGACATAAAAATCGTAACTTTGCGCGAAATTGGTCCGGTAGCTCAGCTGGATAGAGCATCTGCCTTCTAAGCAGACGGTCATGGGTTCGAATCCCGTCCGGATCACAAATCAAAAAGCCGCTCCCCGAGCGGCTTTTTTGGGCTTTAGAAACCGCATAACCCTCAATCAACCTCACACCATTAATATTGAACAGCAAAACACGCTCAAACCTCCTTAACCCTCCCTAAGTCTCCTTAACCCTCCCTAAACTCCCTAAACTCCCTATTCCTCCTTTCGCTCAAAAAACTTCATTCTTTTTCTTGGAAAGCAAATCAAAATAAGTTACATTTGCCAATAATCGAAAAAAACTTATGTCTAATGGCTGAGCAACTTATCAAAAATAGAGGCGATTTCAGAAACCTGATCACTTACAAGAAATCCGACATAATTTTTCAGATAACGCATTTCTTCTGCTCGCATTTTCTAAAGCCAGGCGACCGCACAATCGACCAAATGATTCAAGCTGCTCGTTCCGGCAAGCAAAACATTGCCGAGGGAGCTGCCGCCGCTGCAACTTCAGCTAAAACCGAAATCCGACTGACATCAGTGGCCAAAGCAAGCCTTCAGGAACTACTTGAAGACTACATGGATTTCCTCAAGATTAATAACTGTGAGCAATGGCAGCCCGGATCACGAGAGTTTGAATATATGCGCAATCTCGGGCGCACCAACAACGATGCCGCATTTTATATGAGTCTAATTGAAGTCAGACCGCCGGCTACGATAGCAAATATGTGCATTATTCTTCTTAAACAAACTGACTATTTGCTTCATCGGCAAATTGAAAGTCTTGCNAAGAAATTTCTTGAAGAGGGTGGTTTCAGCGAACGAATGTTTCGGTTGAGAAAGGATCGTCGCGGCTTCTAAACATGCCCCTCCAACCAATCCATACCACAAAGAACATAGGGAGCNTAAGGAAACATAAGGAGTTTAAGGAAGCACCCTAACACCTCACACTTTCTTACACCTTCTTCCTCCGTATTTCCCCGTCTTTCTCCTTAACCCTCCCTAAACCTCCCTAAACCTCCTTAATCTCCCTGAAACTTCACATTCCCAAATTTCGAGCCAAATCGCAAGCGAGGCCGGCCCCAAACGGGGTCGGCCTCGACAAGTTTATTAGAGGATTTCAGCCCTAAAGCTGAGGGGATTCGATTGGTTAACTCTTTTTGTGAACGATGTAGCCGCGGTTGATGCGTTCGTTTTCGAGGTCAACCTGCCAGAAGATGGCAACGGTTTTTGACGCGTCGTCAACGAGCACTTTGACCTTACCTTCGTAGGTGTAGAGGTCATACCATGCTGAGTTACTGTACTGGAAGTAGAATTTACCATCAACTTCTTCGCCAACCTGTGCGGTTGAGGGGTAAGTCATACTCAGGCCACCGTAACCGCTAAGATATTTGTTGTACCACCATCCGAGGCGATATTCGTCATCGTAAACACCATCATACCAAGTTCCGTAACCATAATACTGGTAGTAGATGTAGTAGTAAGGATAGGTGTCGTCAGAGGGATCCTTTACATCGCCATAGAGGGTATTGATGTTCTTGTTTTCGATGTCGAGAAGCTCGGCTGCGGTGAAGGGATCGAAGGTAGCTTCAACAGTAACAGTGATGTTGGCAGTGAGGCCGGTGCAGTCTGTCACAGTGAGGATAGCTTCATAAGCATCAACACCTGATTTGGCGGACAGAGTGATTTCACCATCTTCTTCAGTGATGGTAGCTGTCACCTTGGGGTTGTTTGAAACAATGGAGTAGCCACCATTGCCTTCACTAACCGCGCATTCATCATTGCTATCGCTAGTGCCAAGAGGAATGATAAATGAGAGTGCAGATTTGTTGAGCGTAAGCACGTCAGTGGTGTAGACTGCAACATTCAGTGTGCTGTACTTACCATCGGGATCAGAAACCATGATTTTTNCAGAGCCGTTTTTGTAGCCTTCAATCATTGAAACACCATCTATTTCAACAACTCCTGCAACGGAAGGATCAAGCGAATATGCTTTGTAGTCGGCNGGATTGCCGGCCACGGGAAGATTCACGCGATTGGCTTCGCCAATTTTCACTCGGATGTCAGCATCTGTGAAATCAATATTTCCGGGATCCTCGGCACCNCCCACAACNTAGACGGGTTCGTATTCGGGATCGTCGTCATCGCAGGCGGTGAAGCCCACCAATGCCGTAGCCGCGAGGGCCATGCTCATCAAATAATAATGAATTTTCATTGCTTTTGATTTTGATGTATTAATTAGAAAGGGTGGGATTCTNNATTATTTCCAGTCTTTGGGATAAGTGGTGGGATCAACAACNACTTCATCGTCGTAGAACGCGCGAGCGAGTTTATCCATTGCATTATCCTGACCGTANGCATTTGAACGGAAGGGGTCCATTGCAAACACCATCATTGCACCGTAACCGGCGTTACGCATCTGGCGAAGAGTGTTTTCTGAAGCAGACCAGCGGCTCTGAGCAAATTCCATTGAACAACCGCCCATCTGGCTGAGGGTCATGCCGGGATAGTGGCTGGTGTAGTCAGAATAGTAGCTTGAGTAGTCAGGAAGACAATACTGGATGAATGTGCCGGGCTGAACGCCGTCAACCTCATTAGCGTAGAATGTCTGAGAGTAGCCGTAGGCAACATTCCAACGCTCGGGCTGAATTTTCCAAACTTCATAGGCCAGACGAGACCATGCATCACGGCTACGGTTAACGAAGCCTTCGGGAGCGGGATTCATGGGTGAGCAATATTCGTCGTCCCAGAAGATGCCGTCGAGATCGTAGGCGTCGCAGAGTGCTTTGAGCTCGTGAGCGAAGAGCACTGCGGTCTGAGGAGCGAGGTTGGAGATACANGCGCGGTCGTGGTTACACATAACACCCATGATCACTTTCATGCCGGCATCCTTGAGGGGCTTGAGATATTTGTCGCTGTTGTCAAGAATGGCCTGAATATTTTCGTTGGCGCTAAAGTAAACCTTGCCGGTTTCTTCATTGTAGTTGATATTACCGGAGAACATCACCAGAGCGTCAACCATATATTTGCCTGAGTTCTTGAGAGTGNAGCGGAGGTTGTTGAGAGGGTTGGTGTCATTCACTTCCATTACAGAGAAGATCTTGATACCGGGCTGGATGTTGCCATTGGCGTCAACCCAAGTTTTGGCAGTGTTGCCCTGCTGGCTCTTGTCCTTAACGAGAATCATGTGATAGTCATTGTTGGAAGCAAGGGTAGCACCGGGAGCAGAAACTTTCACTGCAACTGCATAGGTCTTTTCAGGGTCGAGCGAACCGTCGGAAGTGAGGGTATAGTTCACTTCACCTTTGGTTTCACCGGCAGCGATAGTTGCAACACCATTGTTTGCAAACTGCACCATGTTAGAGGGCAGAGCGAGATAGTCAGTGCCGTTGGCAATGTTGTATGTTGCAACATCTTCGGGAGCGTAAGAGAATGCCACATTGCAGTCTGTGCTCATAGCCTTGGGCATATTGACAGTCAGTTTGTGGGTAGCTGTGGTGTGAAGCTCCAGATTGGTGGCATAGCGTTTACCTTCATGGTCGGTTGTATAGACAACATTGCCTTCGGTAGATTCCAGACGTCCTGCGTCAACACCACCCAGATAAGCATCGTCGTCGTTACATGACACGGCGGCGATAGCCACTGTTGCCATAAGTATGGACTTGAAAATGAATCTTTTTTTCATCGATAAATAAGATTTAGATTAGAGATTAAGTAAAGTTCGATTTAAAATGTGTTTTGAAATCCATTGCGGAATGTCGGAAACACGCAAAACCGTCTTTTCTTACTTCATTAACTTAGATTAGCAGCCGCGTTCGGCGCAATTTTCTGTTCGCTATAGATAATTGGTAATGATTGGGCGCTTTGCGTGTCCGTCACTTTCTATAACGGCAAAAAACGCGCCAAACACAATGCTAATTAGTTAATGCTCTATAATTGATGTTAACTTCTTGTGAAATTATTCGGGAAGTGAAACCTGAACCCATTTGGCGGTATTCTTCATCTGAAGATCGTAACCATTGGCGTAGTCCTTAATCACATCTCCGCCACCTTCATTAAACTTCCAGTAAGCCACGAGGCCGTCAGACTCGGGAGAAACGGTATAAGGCTGAGTGGGTTCTGCTATTTCAGCATCGCTGAGAATGCGGTTCCAAACGCGCACTTCGCTGAGGTTACCGTTGAGCCAGCGGTTGTCGTTCCATGATTTACCAACATTGAAGCTGGATGAGTTCCAGCTAAAGGTTCGGTTCCCGCCCTTGACGGTTGCTTTCTTAACGCCGTCGAGGAAGAGTGTAGCTTCACCGGTCGATGCATTCCAAGTAAATGACAGGGCAACCCATTTTTTGTTGGGCAACTGCCATTCGGAGCTTGTCAGGTTACCGCTGGGAGTCACGAACTGAAGCTGATTTGCAGGAAGACCTGAGTCAGAGATACGGAAGAGCCAAGAGCCTTCGATGCCGGCAAGTGTCTGGATGTTCGAGTCAGAACCGCCCCATTCTTCAACGTAGAAGAGACACTGGAATGTCATTTCATTCAGGCCACCCAGGGCGGGAGCCGAAGCATTGACGAATGATGCGCTGTTTTCAACCATGTTACATACAACGTTGATCAAGGCAGCGCCGCGAACAACGATGAAGCGAGTTTTCATGCTTTCGAGCACGGGAACATCGGATGATTTAACCGTCAGCGGAAGAACGTAGACAAGTTCTCGGTCAAGATTCTCGAGGTCATAGATGCGAACCTTAACATCAGAAGATTTGACAGCATCAACAGGAATAGTTGCCACGGGCTGAACGAGCTCGAAGTTTTCGGCCGGGAGCGCAATGGCATTTTCGCCGTAGATGGTGTTATAAACATCTACCAAGCTGAAGTCGGGACCATAGGTAATCTCTACATCAGTGGGAGCGAGATCAACCATGCTGACATTGAAAGCGACAGTGTCCTCAGATACTGTGCCATCCATGAGCACGAGCGAAGGGCTCTGTGCACCATTATCGAGCACACGGTTGTCGACGTTTTCATAGTCGTCCTGACATGCAGTAAACGAGAGGGCTGCCATCAGTGCGACCACGGAAATATATGATTTAAATTTCATAACTCTAAATTAATCTGTTAGAATTGTTGTTTGACAATTTACCGCAATTTATTTCGCGCTGGGGTTGACAGTCTGAATGAGATTGCGCACATTCGTGTACTTGCCGTTGGTCAGGAAATAGTCGTCGGCAGTGTTGAAAGTGCCCACACATCCTGCGTCGTTAGCAGCAGTCCAGTCGCCAAGGCCTACAATTGCAAGCATGCCACCGGTATAATAACCGAGTTTTGCATCTTCGCCGGAATAATCGGGCAGTGAAGCCACCATACCTGCCTTCGACATTTCAACGACGCCGTCGGCCATGTTGAAGAGGAAGCTGTAGTTACCCATACCGGTTGAGCTGATACTCTGTGAGAAGAACACATACTGTGCTTTGGCAATGAGGTCGGCATCGGTGTACTGAGGCACACAGAAGAGGTCGAACTTCACATCCTGATGGCGCGATGTCCAGTCGGCAATAATACCGAGGAATGCGTTGGTGTTCATGATATATTCCTTCAGCTCGGCCGAAGTCATGTGGTTGGTTGACTTGCCTGTGAAACCAGCCATGAGACGGTCGAAGCCAACGGAGTTGAACATCGAAAGTTTTTTGGCAGCGTTCTGAGTCATATAGTCAATCCATTCCGGATCAAGAAGTTCAGCAGGAATTTCAGCATCTTCGCCATTTTCTTTGGTCCAGGCAATGCGCTTGGCGGCGAGTTCCTCACAAACAGCAATCCATTCAGCGCGGATGTTATCGTAGCTCACGCAATAGCTGAACTGCTGACCTTTATTGACACGGGCTTCATACATTTCGTCAACCATCTGGTTGGTCACCTTGTCAGGATTCTCGAGAACGATGACATCGACCGAGTCGGGAAGCGCTGAAATGCGGTGGCCCTGCGAGCCAAAAGCATTTTCAGTGTTGGCAAACCAAGTGTAGACGTGCTTGTGGGGAAGTGTACGGTATTCACGGAGGTTGGCCAGATATTTCTGGTAAGCAACCGGTTCAACCTTGTCGATAGTGCCGTAATCGAGATCGATTGATTCAGGCTCGGTCCAGTCATCACACGCGGTGAACGCACAACCGAAAGCAGCAATCATCAAGGCCGATGAAATATATTTTGAAATACGTTTCATATTGTTAGATTTCATTTATTGTAGATGTGACAACTGTTGGATTAAAGACCCGGTTTACAAGCCCACCAAACTTTGGTTGCCAGGTTGTCCGGACCGCCGAGATAGTTTTCAACGGCAAACATTACGTTTGCAGCATTGTCAGTATATTCCGACGAGGGATAAGGCATACGCTGCGGACCACGGTTGATATCAACCACGTTAGAGCCGTTGTAGGCCACGGGAATCAGGAATGGATAACCTGTGCGGCGATAGTCGGCCCACGCTTCGTTGCCGAGAGTCCAGTTGGCAAGCCATTTCTGAGTGATGATCTTCTGCTGCTTCTGTTCGGGGGTCAGAGAATCATCCCACTTGATAGTGACTGCGGGGATACTGCCGTTCCAGGGGTTGAAACCGGTCGGATCATAGAACTGAGCGGGCACTGAAGTTTCGTCGGCAATATAGTTGGCAGCTTTGTCGGCTACACCATAGTTATCAAACGAAAGCTCAATACCTTTATTGTAGAAACTTTCAGCAGTTCCACCCATATCCCAACCGAACACAGCAGCGCCTTCAGCACGGAGGAAGCAAACTTCCGATGCGTTAAGCCAAAGAGCGGGAGTGTTACCGGGGAGGTTGATATCGGAGAAGTTGATTGACCATTTAACGTCGAAAGTGGCCCATCCACGGCGAATACCGATATATTCGCATGACACACCTTCCGGCGATTTCAGCCAGTTGCCGTCACTATCCTTAAAGGGCTTAGGATCAGTAGCATAAGATGCGTTAGGCAGACCCGACTCTGTCAGATAAGATGAAATGCGAGGATCTTTGTAGCCATTGAGATAGCAAGCAATTTCAGCCGACGGACGAGAGTCGTGAGAGTTATACATGATTGCAGTACGCATTGAGTTGGTAGAAGTAGTATAGTTCTTCCAAGTTGCGTTCTGCTCATTATTTTCGATCACGCCACCATTGGCGGGGTTAACGGCGTCTTCAGCCATAGCCTTGGCAAGAGTGGGGTTAGCGTAAGAGATACGCAGAGCCAGACGAAGCTGCAGAGAGTTGGCGAAACGGATCCAGTTGGTCACGTCGCCTGCATAGACCTTATCTACGAGGGGACTAAGCACTGCGGCCTTATTGTCGAGAAGGACCTGACGTGCAGCCTGGAGCTCTTCGAAGAATTTGTTGTAGACCTCTTCCTGCGAGTCGTAGGGCGTCTTCACAGCGCCCTCAAAACCGATTGCATTGTAAGGAATCGGGCCGAAGCAGTCGGTCACACGGTGCATTGCGGCAACCTTGATTACCTGTGCAACAGCCAGAGGCACGACCTCGCCTGTTGATTCGCAATAACCTTCAACCATTGAGATGTTGGTATAGAGCGT
>JAAVEX010000064.1 GCA_014801065.1 Barnesiella sp. | reverse complement strand
ATTTGCATTTCGCGGATATGCTTATGTTAAATTAAATTTTGAAGGGATAAGAGAGATTTGGTGAAATAAAATTTTGTGGTTAGTTTTGCACTCGATTTTTATCATGCCAAAGAATATCACATATAGAAAAAAGTGATTCTAACGCAAGAACCACATCAGTATAGACGAAATAAAATATAGTGTAGAGGAAGCAAATAGTAATTATCAGCTAATCAACCGACACACAGCTTTTAGAAAGCACACTTCCAAAGGTACGATATTTGGAGACGACAGAGGTCGATCCGTTTTTCTCTACATTGATTGACAAGTTTAACGAAATGAAAAAGCGATCAGTTATTTCCTGCGGATCCATTCCGCGACTCCTCACGGCTCTGATAGCGATTATCGCTTCATGGAGCATCTCGAACGCTCAGGTTGGGTTGAAAACCAACCTTCTCTACGACGCAACGGCCACGGTTAACCTTGGCGTTGAATTTCCTCTGGCAAAGAAATGGTCACTCGACCTTTCGGGCAACCTTAACAGTTGGTCGGTCAACGATCATCTCTGGAAGCATTGGCTGGCCCAGCCTGAAGCCAGATACTGGTTTTGCGACCGCTTCAGCGGCCACTTCCTCGGCATTCATGCCCTCGGCGGCCAATACAATCTCGGAAACATCTCCGGTTTGCCTGATTTTCTCGGAACACACTTCTCTACTCTTGAGGACACCCGCGTGCAGGGATGGTTTGCAGGTGCGGGCATCGCCTATGGCTACACTTGGATTCTTGGCAAACACTGGTCGGCCGAAGCTGAGATAGGTATCGGATGGGCCTACACAAGATATGATCGCTTTCCTTGTGCGCAGTGTGGCTCAAAGATCCAGAATGATAAGACCCACAACTATTTCGGCCCCACTAAGGCGGCTCTCAGTCTAATCTATGTTTTTTAACTACCACATTACCGAAACAATGAGTAAACTTCTCACTACCAGCCTCGCTGCCGCTGCCACATTTGCGGCCGCAATGACAGTGTCGGCCACCAAGCCCGCTGCCGTCAATGTTCCGGTCAATAATGTTAACATAGACCGCAACAACGACAAGCTCACCATTTTCATGGATATCGATCCTTCGCAGCTGAGCCTCGCCTCGTCGCGCGAAATAGTGGCACGCCCCGTGATTTCCGACACGCTGGGCAATCAGGTGGAGTTTCCCGGTATTATATTCGCCGGCCGCAGCCGCTATCTGATCCATTTGCGTGATGCCGATGTCAACTCTACGGATTCGCTTGTCAAGCTGAAATCGAAAACCATTATCCCTTATTCCGCTACAGTGGCTTTCCAGCCCTGGATGGAGCAGAGCTCGCTCGATATGGCCTACGATCTGCGCGGATGTGCATGTTCGCCGATCGATCATTACACCGTGCCCCTGATCCCGATTGACCTTACACCGCTGGTGTTCTCCCCCGAATTCGTCACAGTGGCTCCTGTGGCCTCCGGTGTCAAGACACGCCAGCTCAACGGTTCAGCCTACGTGGACTTCCCCGTCAATCGCACCGAACTCTATCCCAACTATCGTCGCAACCCCGAAGAGCTTGCCTCGATCCGATCCTCGATCGATCTGGTGCGCAACGATCCTGATGCAATCATCACCAAGATCACTATCAAGGGTTACGCATCGCCCGAGGGTCCGTATAATAATAATGTGCGCCTGGCCAAGGGACGTACGCAGACACTGCGCGATTATGTGCAGGGCCTCTACGCATTCAATCCCTCGATCATGCACTCCGACTGGGAGGCTGAGGACTGGGCCGGACTCCGCAAGTTTGTTGCAAACTCCGATTTCGCATCGCGCGATGCCATGCTCAGTGTGATCGACTCTGATCTCGCTCCCGACGCTAAGGATAATAAGCTGAAGAAGACTTTCCCGAAAGATTATGCTTACCTGCTGAAAAATGTATATCCTGCGCTGCGCCACTCGGACTATACGGTCGACTACGTGATCCGCTCGTTTACCGATGTCAACGAGATCGCCGAGATCATGCGTTCGAATCCTTCGAAGCTTTCGCTCAACGAGCTGATGCTGTTGGCTCAGACGCTCGATCCGCAGTCGGATGAATATGCCGAAGTGTTTAAAACGGCTGTGGTGATGTTCCCCTCCGACCCCGTGGCCAATCTCAATGCCGCAGTGATCAGTATGCGTCGCGGCGACTTCGATAAGGCCGAGAACTATCTCTCGCGTGCCGACGAATCGACCGACGCTGTCTATGCCCGCGGTATCCTTCAGGCGTTACGGGGCAAATATGCCGAAGCGGCAGCCACACTCCAACCGATAGCGCAGCTTATGCCTCAGGCCGCCGATGCTCTCGCCCAGATTCAGAAAATCATGAACAAGGAATCGAAAAAATGAGTGTCGGGCCTCATCGGCAAAACCAATCTGAAGCATTACAACGAATCATACAATAAATTAATTTAATAATCAATCTATCCATTAACAATGAAAATCAAGTCTCTTTACGCAGGATCGTTTGCAGTGATTATGCTCGCATCCTGTTCCGACGATGTGCTTGTAGATGGTCCCCAGAATGGTAATAACATTGTGGAAAACGACCAGACATTCTACGTAAGCATGAACATCAAAGGTGACTCTGACTCACAGTCGCGCGCAGCCGGTGATAACGGCACGCCTTCTCCCGGCGATGATTTCGAAGATGGTACTCCCAATTCCGAAAATCAGATCAACAATGCCTACTTCGTGTTCTATGATGAAGACGGCAACGTGGTTGGCGATATCGTTCCTGTTGAGCTCGATGACTCTCACCTCAGCGAAAGCATCACCGAAAATTCAACCGTTGAACGCTCTTACAAATCGGTAGTGCCGGTCAGCGTTAAGAAGGGTGAGAAAAAGCCTGCCCAGGTGATCTGCTACATCAACCCCATTTCTCCCTCTACTCTCCAGAATCCCCTCAGCGTGATTCAGACTATCTCACGTACCGCTACATGGAGCACCATCGGCGGCGGCGCAACCAAGTATTTCGCCATGAGTAACTCGGTTTACTATCCTCGCAGCGAGGGTGCTACTACCGGTCTTGCTCCCAACGACGGTCTGCCCCAGGTTGCTGTGCCTATCCCTGAAACCTATCTTTACACCTCCGAACAGGCAGCTGAAGACGCTCTCGGAACCAACAACACTCTCAATATCTACGTAGAGCGTTATGCTTCCAAGCTCTCTTTCAAGGCTGTAGACCCCACTAACTATGTTACTGCTACCCGTGTCTACGACCTGACCTCGGACAATCCTACTTCCACCACCGGCAGTACTACCAAGCTCGTGACCCTGTCGTTCGTGCCCCAGTATTGGGCCGTCAATGCTGAATCTACTCGCACTTACGTTATCAAGTCGTTCCGTCAGGAATCTGAGTCGGGCGAAGTTCTTGCCAACAACTATGCTTTCGGTAATCTGAATGCCCGCATCAATCCCGCCACTTACGTTGAGGCCAACAACAGCTGGGACTACTCGGAAGGCGCCAACGTGCTCTCTGCCGCTAATCGTTGGGCTTGGAACAACCCCGATCTTCACCGTTCGTTCTGGGGCATGTCGCCCGCCTACTTCACTGCTGAATATCCCGAAGTGTCGTCCGACCTCAAGGATCTCACCGTGAACCAGAAATACATCTCCTACAACGAACTTAAGGACAACACTAACGGTATCGGCTTCGCAGCCAACAACACTGCTCCCCAGTATTTCCGTGAAACGACCGTGAGCTATCGTGGTCTTAACTCGAAAAACCCCAATGCTGCTGTCGCTTCTGTGATCTATGTGGGTCAGTACAAACTTAACCTCGACGGCACCGACCTTCCCGAAGGCACCAGCTTCTACACTTATCTCTCCGGCAACGTGCCGAGCGAAGGTGTGACTGAAGACCGTCCGTACATCTACTTCAACACAAGCAATGGCATTCAGAGCGCCGTGCCCGGTGGCGAGTCGATGCTCCTCCGTTTCTTCGCTCAGTCGACTATCCTCTACAGAAAATCGGCTACCGACGAAGAAAAGGCTGCCGGCGAATACACTCGTCTGACTATCGCCAACGAATCTGACCGCAACATGATGCTCGACGCTCTCAGAGTTTCTGAGATCTCCGACCTCGTTAAGCAGCACTATGACGGCAACAACGGCACCGTGCTCAAACTTCAGAACAATGCTCGCTCGCTCCAGTTCACCAGCGCTCAGGATGCCGACGGTATCTATATCGTGACCGGTGGCGGCTACATGCAGATCGTGCCCGACAACACTCCCGATGCAAGCTTCGACGAAAACACTCAGATCCGTCTGACCGATGCCAACGTGGCTCTCATGCGTCAGGTTGGTCTCTCCTACTACTACACCACCGGTCATGCCTACTATTCGATCCCCGTTAAACACTTCGGTTGGTATCGTAACGGCAACGAACAGAAAAACGCCACCAAGATCGACTGGAACCGCGTGCGCGTGGGCGACTTCGGTATGGTCCGCAACCACAGCTATCAGATGAACGTAACCGAAATCGTAGGTCTTGCTACCGGTATCGGCGACGATGATACCCCGATCGTTCCCCCGTCGACCACTGAAGACTACTTCATGGCTTATTCTGTGAATATCCTTAAGTGGGCCGTCGTTCCTGAACAGAATGTTCAACTCTAAGAGAGTGTTTAGATTTATGTGCGAATAAATTCCCATAGATCTTAAACAGATTCTAACAAGCTATCCTCACACCGGGCAGGAACATCCTGCATGGTGTAACATACAAAAATCTCCCGGAGGGAGTGACCCCTCCCTCCGGGCTATTTTAAACCTTTTCATTTATGCTTCTATCATCTTTCCGCAACATATTTAGCCTGATTACCGTGGCTTTGGCCGCCGGTCTGACAATGACAGGTTGTGACTCGTTTATCTACGATGATCTAACTGAATGTCCGGCACNGCTCATNGTGAAGTTCCGGTTCAACTACACGCTCGACCGTGGCGAAGCTTTTGCCGAACAGGTCCACAGTGTCAATGTNTGGGCATTCGATCAGGCCGGAAATTTCGTCTGGAANGGTTCTGCTTCAGGCGATATCCTTAAAGACCCCGACTTCCGGTTTGAAACACCGCTCGGCGAGGGCACTTATGATTTCGTGGCGTGGTGCGGACTTGATGACAATGATGATTTCTCCCTTGCCACGTANACTCCGGCAAGCAAGGAGGAACTTGAAGTGACGCTTAACACTATTGAAAAAGAGGGTCTGACCGAAAGTTCGTCGCATTTCAAAGCGTTGTTCCATGGAATGAAAACACAAGTGGAACATAAGGTCAATCCTACCGCACCCTCTATCACCACCGTAACTATTCCTCTTATCAAGGATACCAACGACATCGCCGTGATGCTCGTAAATGTCGACGGTACGGCTTTAAAAACTGAAGATTTCACCGTCACCTTCACCTACGCTGACTCTTGGTTGGCGTGGAACAACGCAGTCATGGACCAGAGTCCGACTGTAACTTATACGCCGTGGAGCTCGCTCTACGGTGAATCAACCAACGGGTATGGCCCTGCTGCGCCAACCGACGGCGACACCGATGATAACAGCCCCGTGCGCTCCACTGTTCTCTATGAAATGTCAGTGAGCCGACTTATGGTCGACGGCAATGCCTATCTCGATATCGTGCGCAACACAGACGGCAAATGCATCATCCACATACCCCTTATCGAATATTTCTTACTGGCTAAGGGTAGCCGTTATGACTATTATACCGACCAGGAATATCTCGACCGCCGCAGCGATTACTCGGCTCTCTTCTTCGTTGACAATGGTCTGGGCTGGTACACTGCTGCCGGTATTTACATCTGCGGTTGGGCGCTGGTGCCTCCGCAAACTAATCCGCTTTAATATTGATTCCAATGAATCAGATGAGAGATATATATTTGTTCCTTTTGCCGGCTCTGTTGCTGCTGACAGCATGCTCTGCGTCCGATGATCCTGCCGATTTCAGCGGGATGGGCGATTGCGTGTCGCTCAGCTTCAACATGGTTGCTAACACTCCGATCACGGCGAGCTCTCGTGCCGACGATCAGGGGCATAAGGAGATCGACAGCGAGTTCCGCAACTTCGAGGATGGTGTCGATATCGGTGATCTCGGAATATTTATCTTTGCGAAAATCGCCGGGACCACATCTGAAGAGAAACTCATCTATAAGCTGACCAATCTTCTCGATTATGACGACGGACGCATAAGCATCGTGGGCAACGGTGGAAATTATTTCGTCAATCTCATGATACGCAAGGACGACCTTAAGGATGTGCTTGGCGGATATGAGATCTCGGCCCAGGGTCAGTCGATCATTACGTTCAGGATTTTGCTCGTGGCCAACTGTGGCTCCGTGTCGGCTAATCCCACCGCTATGTGGAATGCCGTCAATGGTCAGACATTTTCGGCCGTATTGTCTCAGCTCTCTGACTGGAACTTTGCCATGAGCGATATCTATACCGCTGATGGCGGACCCGGTGTCGATGCCTTCTATGGCACTAACGACAGTCATATCCCGATGTTTGGCACGGATGCTTTTGCTGTCACTGAGGCCGGCCTCTATTTAAGCCGCCCGGAGGATCGTGTTTATCTCGGTGATATCAATCTTCTCCGTTCGCTCGCAAAGATCAGAGTGGTTGACAATATTAAGAATAAGGATGCTGAAGGCTATCCCCGCATTGCGGCTGTTGAATTTCTCAGCTCGCAGTCGGAGTGCAAGGTGCTTCCGGCCGGAGCTCTCAATTATGAGGACGGTCAGCAGGTGCACTCACCCAATATCTTCGGCGAAAATCCCAACCTGACTCTTGACGGAACATATAGCCTGGGCACTATGCCCGATGCATGGTCTCAGACACCGTCGTCGCAGCGCACGGGCGATGTCTACGTAGGCTTCGTCCCGGAGCAAAAAATAGGCTATGCCAACAATAATGCTGATGAGGGAATGCCCGTGTTCCACATCACGATCGCCAACCGCAAGGCCGACGGCTCGCTTGAAAATCTTGATTTTTATGTGCCGATGACCTCCTACAACGGCGTCAATTTCTCTTTTGGACAAAACATATTGCGAAATCATATTTACACTCTCTCGGTCAACGATTTCGGAGCAACGCTCAATCTGCAGGTCGATGTGGTGCCCTACCGCTCGTGTGTGCTTGAGCCATTCTTCGGACTCGAACGTGATTAAAAACCATTATCATGACAATGAAAGTATCTCGCTATATTTCTTCCCTTTTTGTGCTTTTGACCCTTTTCTTCTCCGCATGTGAGGATGATCTTCTCTATGACACCACCGAGATAGGTGAGGGGGAAGCTACTGTCAATGTAAAAGTGGAGTTTCATTCGCTCGAACCGGCTCTCGGATCCCGATCGGCAGGCAATGCTGTCGATAGAGTCAATCAGCTGTGGATGGTTATATATAAGGTGAATGCCGACGGCTCGGAGGCCGGACTCTATGAAAAGGTACGTATCTATGACAGCACTGAGGGCTACACTCTCGAAGGATCGGATTTCAATATAGATCAAGCCGGAAACGTGAATGTTCCGTCGGATGCCGAGACGGTAACGCCTTCGGGCAACCAGAATGTCGGTCCTGCTGACGGTACTATCGGCGGTTCGGGTGAGAAAACGCCGAGCGCCACTTTCAAGCTAACCCACATCCCGTTTGGACGATATAAGATGTTTGCCGTTGCAAATGTCGATCTCACCAATGTGGACTGCACCACGATAAATGATCTGCGCAGCAAGCGTTTTGACTGGCAGACCAATGTCAGCCTTGACAATCAGATGTTCGGCTATTTCACTATGTCGAGCCCTGCCTCGGCTGAGACGGCTTCCGGATTTGATGCGCCTCTGCTGGTGGTAAATCAGAATGTTGTATCGCTCCATTCTTGGATCAAACGTCTGGTCTCCAAGGTGACGGTGTCGTTCGACGGTTCGGATCTTAAGGATAACGTCCGCGTATATATCAAGAGCGTCACCATCCATGATATTCCGGCAAGTTGCGCTTTGGGTGAGGTTAATTCGCCTTCAGCTGACGACGAGCTTATAGCAAACGGTGAATCATTCACCTATTTCAACGCTGGCGAAGAAAGCGATGCCAACCATGAGAAATGGAACATNGTCATTTCGAAGGGTGATGCTATCGGCGGTCAGTCNGGCCATTTGGAAAGCGATCCCTCGCTCTATTTCTATGAGAATATGCAGGGCGATTATCCCGGAATAGCATCTATGGACAAGCGTCAGGATCCCGATGCTGTGGGCACTCCTATCGATACTCCCGATGATGGTCCTGACTATAAGGACTCGAAGCTTTACGGCACGTATATCGAAGTGGTTGGCTACTATGACAGCCGCCATAAGGATAAGGTGTCGCAAGGTCCGATCAGATATCGCTTCATGCTCGGTAAGAACAGTACGTTCAACTATGATGCTGAGCGAAACTATCACTATAAGCTGACTTTGAAGTTCCGCGGTTGGGCCAACGAGGCCGACTGGCATATCTCTTATAAGGAATACACTCCCACGCTCATCACCCCCGAGCCTTACTATATCTCATATCTCTACAATCAGGAGATGGAATTTCCGGCGCGTGTGATTCTGCCCGAGGAATGGGATAAGTCGCAATNNTANGTCAAGGCNGANATCGTTGAAAACAACTGGTGGCCCTGGGACCGCAGTCTTAATAACGGTAANGGCGGCCGCCCGTCTGAGTTCGTGGGANCTCAGACAGATATCAACGGCTTTGCATGGAACGTGAATTCGCTTGCGAACTATCCGGTGGTAACATACAATAAAGACACCTACGACGGCAATCCTTATACGGGTGGCAACTATGTAGGGTTTCTGTCGCTNAGACCCAACACGGCCGATGTGATCGGTACGGATGAAGAAGTGAGGGCTCAGACCGGCGGTCTGGATGCAAATGGCTATGGCACGCATGCCAATCAGTATCTTGAGTGGTATTACAAAAATCATAATCTTGCCATTAACCAATATGAACTTACCGGAGCTAACTCTTCTTATGACCCTATCGATAAGTCGGTTCGCTTGAAAATCCCGATGTACACGAGAAATAAGGAGATGGTGCCGTCGACGGACTTTACCGGCAATAACCCGTTTAACAGTTACTACCGCTATGCCAAGGTGAGATTCACGCTGTGGCAAAGAACCTCCTCGGGCGATAAAGCGATTGAGTTTAAAAACGAGGAAGGCGAATGGGAAACAGAACGCCTTGCTACGATCTATCAGGTGCCACGAATCGAAAACCCCAAAGCTATCTACCGCGATGCCGGAAATGCCGATCCGTTTGAAGTGAAACTGATGATTATGCCTCACGCCGATGCCACGAACTTTCAGACATTCAAGTCTGATGGTCCCTGGCGTGCGTATGTCGATGGTCAGACCGAGGACTTTATCGAGCTTTATGACAGCCTCGGTCAGAAGCGCGACACGATCAAAGGTTCTACTGACCAGATCATCCGGTTTACTTATAAGCCTAAAGGCACTATAGCTTCCAATCANACCCGATCGGGTATGATCAAAGTGGAGTATCACGACTACAACTGCCACCACATCATCTTCGTAAGGCAGGGNTATCATAAGGGCGTACAGCTTGGCGACGCCCAATGGAGTTGCTACAACGTGTATGCNACTTCGCGTGGCGGCACAAGCCCTAACCGCGACAGCTATTCGCCCTCTGATGAGACAAACGTACCCGTGGCTCTGACCCGCAACCCGCTCTCGGTTGGTTCCGTTCTTAAGCGAAATCAATATAATTACAGTATCCGGGAACAAAATATCGCCAACGGCTACGGCTGGCTTCAGTCCGTCACCAACGCACAACTTTCGACAGTCCATCTCAACGCCGGCAACAACGCTGAGACCCGCAATGCAACATGGTCAGACATCCAGGGCTTCGGTTGGACCAACTACNAAGGCAACAATCAACGTAATGAAGAACGTTATTCGCGCCATTGGGCCGACACNTGGACNGCNGNNGGNGGNTTCCGCGATAANGANNANTTTNNNGTNCCCACGGCTGCAAACTTNNAGAGTCTCCTCGCTAATTGTAAGTTTGGCTATGGTATTGTNTATGCCGACGGNTGTANTGAGACTCAGTCAAACGTAAGTAATACATACGGTTTCACCGACTATGACAACGACGGNAATGATGATCTGGGCGGAGCCAATACGCGCGGTGTTCGTGCATGTATCGTCTACGATGAAAATGACGGACGCAATATCATTTTCCCTCTCGGCTCGCTGGGTCAGACTCGACGATCGCGTACCGAACCTTACGGCACCGCATCAGCTCCCTTCTCCGCGCCGGGTCTTGGCTCGATTTCCTACAGTGGTCTGCGTCAGGTGCTCAACTTCAGCACAGCTAACCGAAACCGCCCGCTGACCTATAACGTGTACCGCGATCCGGGCGCTCTCTATTGGATTAATCAACCTATGACNATTGCCGGCACATCTGATCAAAATCTTGGGCTTCCTTATGCCGACTACGCTTCNTGGGACATCAACTACTTCACCCTCGTGTTCAACCCCTATGCCGACAGCTCGCTCGGAGGGTGGGATTCTAATAAATATTCTAATTCCGGAGTGAATGCATCAAACTCTTCCGACGCTCTTCCCATAAAATTGATCTATAAATAGAGATTCTGCTGCTGTGTAGATTCTTTTGAATGGTGTGANCTTCTTTTATTGACCATAATAATAATTCGCTNNATAATGAAAATTCCGCTACTGATTATCCTTGCGCTTTCAGCGTTTGAGATAATGGCAGCGNATTTTTCTGNCTTATCGGATCCGGAAGCTGATCGCCAATGGGTTGAAGCAATACTCGATGCGGAAATGAAGAAAAACGCCCCGGGCTCTCCGGCAGCTGATTTTGACTTCGTTGACCGCGCCGGGAAGCTTCANAGTCTGCATGATTATATAGATGGNTCGACTGANCTGATGCTGATATTCTTCGATCCCGATTGCGCCGAATGTCATCAGCTTGCAGATTCTTTGCGCAGTGATCCTGAGGTNACTGACCGCATTGCCGCAGGCGATCTTCACATTGTTATGATCACGCCCATAGAAACTGANTCCGAAGAGTGGAACCTCTACGCTGCTANACTGCCCCCGGAGTGGATTGTGGGCTATTCTCCCGAGGGAAAAGTAGACANCGACTCAATCTATTTNCTCACCCACATCCCTTCCATCTACACTATCTCCCCGCAAGGCATCATCCTCACCCGCCAAGCCCACTCCCTCCNAACACCCTAACCNCNCTGACAGCCGCAGACAAGACTATCGNATAAANNTNTNGNCAACCACGTCAAGCCNCCCCANCTCATAATCGCNGGGANAGNCGGCTTCAGCCGTCAGCCTGTAGATNAGAAAATTAGCTCNGTAAAAGGGACGGCTAAAGCCGACCCTCCCACCCCCGCCACCCAAGTGGGAGAGTCGGCTTCAGCCGTCNCTACNNCAATCGCCCCGATGAGTTTTGCCGAAGCANNCTGACAGCNANANACANNGCTGTAGCATAAATATATNGNCANCCACGTCAAGCCACCCCCTCCCATAATCGNGGGGAGAGACTTCAGNCGTNAGCCTGTAGATCANAAAATTAGCTCNGTAAAAGNGACTGCCTAACTTCGGTTGTTAGACAGCCTCTCCCACCCCCGCCGTCCACGTTGGAGCGGCTTTAGCCGTTAGCCTGTAGATCAGAAAATTAGCTCAGTAAAAGGGACGGCTAAAACCGACCCTCCCACCCCCGCCACCCAAGTGGGAGAGTCGGCTTCAGCCGTCTCTACTACATTCGCCCCGGTGAGTTTGACGGACATGACGATTAAAGACGTTCCTCCTGCTGATAATTCCCGCTGACAGCGATGGAAAAGCGGCTGTTTCAGTAGCCAAGCAGGTCCATTTATAGAAGTTGCAGGAAAACAGCATAAAGAAGGCGTGCTGAAAACCGAGGTCTTCAGCACGCCTTCTTGGTTATTTAAAGGTGGGTTGTCGGAGTATCCTTGCTATTTGGCTTCGCGCCTGAGCGAAGGATGTGACAACGCTATTGTCGGAAATTATTTCAACAGGTCCTTAACAGCATCGTTGGGAACCATCTGTTCCTGGAATGTGTAGGCACCGGTTTTGGGCGATTTCACACACTTGATAACTTTGCTGTAGGTGCGGCCTTCGCCTTTTTGCAGAGATGCAACGGTTTTCTTTGCCATATCGTAGGATTATTATTTGATTTCTTTGTGAACGGTTACTTTCTTAAGAATCGGATTGTATTTTTTGAGCTCGAGACGCTCAGTGGTGTTTTTACGGTTCTTGGTAGTAATATAACGAGAAGTGCCGGGCATACCACTTGCTTTGTGCTCAGTGCATTCAAGGATCACCTGCACTCGATTACCTTTAGCTTTCTTTGCCATCTTCTTAGAATTCTAAATATTTGATTTCAGTTAAATAACCCTTTTTGGCTGCTTCTTTGATAGCGGCGTCGAGGCCGTTTTTGTTGATAGTGCGCAAGCCGTTAGCTGAGATTGTGAGAAGAATCCAAGCGTCCTGTTCAACCCAATAGAATTTTTTGGTGAAGAGGTTAACGTTGAATTTGCGCTTTGTGCGGCGCTTTGAGTGGCTGACATTGTTGCCGCCCATTGCTTTCTTGCCTGTGATTTGACAAATCTTTGACATGGCTGTTTGTTGTTACTTAGATCTGTTATTTTGATTTTCTTTAACGCATTCGTTCCATGGCCGCCATCTCAGTCTCATATCACTGCTAAGCGCATCATTTTTAACAGCTTTACAGGATGAGCCACGAAACAGAGTGCAAAGTAACGAATTTTTTGTGTAACGACCAAATAATCGGCTGTTTTTTGTCGATTTTGTTGATAATTTAGTGGATAATTTAATGGGATGGGGTTGAAACTAATAGTTTAATTTGACATCTTTGTAGTGGTTTGAATAATCGTAACCATTCATGATGTTGTAGATGATGGTCACATAGCCGTTTCGTTTGGATTTGACTACACGCTTGTCGTTATCGTCGTCAAGCCAGATGGTGAATGGCTTTAGCGCGGGTTTCCAGCTGCCGGAGATATTGGTAAGTGTCTCGAATGATAGCCATGTTCCCGCCTGACCATGGGGTATGGCACCCAGATAGTCTCGACCGGAGCTGCCTAACTTGCCGAGATTTACAAGCCAAACGCCATAATAATCTTTGGTCCATTTATGTCCGTTTAGTCGCGGATTATTGCTGCAAAGCCGAATGGGGCCGATGGGAAAATCATCTGCTCCGCGACGCGCTTCAATCCACACATATTCTTGTTTTCCGTCGCCGTCGAAGTCGCCTTTTATGGCGTCGGATGGTATCTTCGCTATTGTCGTTTTGTTTTTTGTCCTGCTTGCTCCCGGTTTTCGGGGTGTTGGGCTCTTGGCGCTGATCCCCATGCAGCAGCTTGCGATAATGGCCATGATTATGGCTGCGATTGCGGTTCGTTTCATGATGTTAATAATATTATAGGCGGTAAAGNTAAGAAAAAGATATGGGATAAGAAACTGTTTAAATTATTCTTATAAAATTTAAGTAGTTTCTTGGGNTGGGTGTGGGCCGGGTTTGTTTATGTGACGGATATTAAGTAATTTTGAGGTTGTTGAATGTGATGAGAATNATATACACCTATTATTATATATTGATCGCACTGGTTCTATCGGTCGTGGTTGGTGGATGTAACCGCTACGATGAGATTCTTGGTGTGGGTCGACCGGTCATAGAGTTTGATCATGCCGACGGNATTTATACNGTGTCTGTCGGTGAGGAACTTGTGCTGGAGCCGATGGTNGAAAATGCTGTCAATGCTTCCTACGAATGGATGATGGAGGATTCGACCGTGGTGTGNACTCGTCCTCAGTGGGTTTCGAAATGGAGCCGTCCGGGCGAGTATTATGTGATGCTTACTGTGACGGCCGAGGGAGGNATAGCGCGTGAGGAGATAATGATAGATGTGATTGATCCACAGCCGCCGGCAATTTCTATTGNTGNGCCGGANTCCGGGCTGTTGCTTGGTGTCGGGCANCGACGGGTGATCGCTCCGCTCTATGGCAATTGNGGCGAGGACGGTGTGCCTCAATCGGTTGAGTGGAGTGTGGATGGCGAAGTNGTTTCCCGTGAGTTGTCATATTGTTTTGAGTCGGCTCGTGCCGGAGTGTATANTATTATTGTGTCGGCTTCAAATTCNGTTGGNACNACACGAAAGGAATTGAGGGTGGAGGTGATGGATGAATTGCCTTCNGATATTCGTTTTGTGCCGCTTTCNTCGTTGACCGCCGGGGCGGTGCGCTATACCGTAGTCGGGCGGCCGGTAGGATTGCAGGTCGCAGGGCGATACGACGGCGATATTGTCTGGCGGGTCGATGGAGCGGAAGTAGAGGGCAATGGNGNTTACTATCGGTTTGTGTCAGATCGGGAAGGCCGATATAGTGTCACGGCGGAGAATCGCGGCTGTGTGTCGCAGATTGATGTCGTGGTGTNGCGCGAGCCGGCCGTTGGCGCTATCGCTTCGATGCAGTCGCCTGTGAGAGTGCTGGAATATCTGCCTGCTCCGGGNCAGTTTATCGGAGAAAGTAATAGTATAGGCGGAATGCCGGTTGATGTCGCTACGCTTCCGGCTGCTTGTGTGTGGGCTGAAAATCGTCTGGCCCTCAANCGATTTGTTTCGCTGGGTGCTTGGGGTGGCTANATCGTGTGTGCGCTCGATGGAAGTATCGTTTCGCGCGAGCTTGGTTATGATTTTGCGATAATGGGCAACGCTATCCTCACGAGCAATGAACCCGGAATCGTGTGGGTGATGCAGGATGTCAATGGCAACGGATTGCCTGACGATCAGTGGTATGAACTGCGCGGAAGCGAGTTTGGCGATGTTTCGACGGACCATTGTTGGAGCGTGGATTATTATCGNCCGGCGGCCGACGNCATGCCGGTGCAGTGGACCGCGCCCGATGGTGAGAGCGGGGTGGTGGAATATCTTCCGTCGGCTCATTCGCAACCGACCTATTTCCCGGCATGGGCAGAAGGAGGCTCGTTGACATTCTACGGGGCTCGATTGAAATCGCGCACGTTTTACGATCAATCGACCGGGCTTTGGGATTCTCCGCCGTTTGGATGGGGATATGCCGACAATCTCGGATCTAACATAGTTGATGATCCGGCCGATTCCGGAACGGCGGGGCAGTGGGCCGGCTTCAGGATTGCTGATGCCGTTCTTCCCGACGGCACACCTGTGGCACTATCGCACATAGATTTTGTCAAGATACAGACCGGGGTGATGGCTACCGCCGGCAGGGTGGGCGAGGTGTCTACCGAGGTGTGCGGACTCAGGGCGCNTGGGGGTAGTTGAGAAAAAAACGCTGAAAAAGCTTGGTTAAGTAGTGGAAAATCACTACCTTTGCAGTCCGATTATATCCAAAAAACAATCAGCAACACGAGCCGGGGCGGTGCCTTNGGCCGGGCATTTCTGCGGTAAGTGTTGAATTAATTAACTATTTATCAATTAATTAAAAGTGGATACTTTAAGCTACAAAACTGTCACCCTCAACCCTGAAAAGGTTGAAAAACAGTGGCTCCTCATCGATGCCACCGACCAGCATCTTGGTCGTCTTTGCTCTAAAGTTGCCAAAATTCTTCGCGGCAAGAACAAGCCCAGCTATTCTCCCAACGAAGAATGTGGCGACAACGTAATCATTATCAACGCCGACAAAGTGGTTCTCACCGGTAAGAAATGGACCGATCGTGAATACCTCTCTTACACCGGCTATCCCGGCGGACAGCGCAATGCAAACGCTGAAATTCTGATGAAAAAATCGTTCAACAAACACATCAAGGCAGGTATGCACCCCCTCTACATCAAGGTTATGAAGGGTATGCTTCCCAAAAANCGTCTTGGTCGTCGTCTGATCGAAAACATGCACGTGTACAATGGTCCCAACCATCCCCACGAAGCTCAGAATCCCGTAGTATTTGATATCAACAAAATGAAATAAGAGCAGGAAGTATGGAAAATGTAAATGCAGTAGGCCGTCGTAAGGCCGCAGTCGCTCGCGTTATCGTAAAAGAAGGCAACGGTGCGATCACTATCAACAAACGTCCCCTGGAAGTATACTTCCCCTCTTCAATCCTCCAGTACATCGTAAAACAGCCGCTTCTCACACTTGACTCGGTTGAAAAATACGACATCTTCGTTAATCTCGACGGCGGTGGCTACAAAGGTCAGGCAGAAGCTCTTCGTCTTGCAATTGCTCGCGCTCTCGTCAAGATCAATCCCGAAGACAAGCCCGCTCTCCGTGCTGAAGGCTTCATGACCCGCGACCCGCGTTCGGTTGAACGTAAGAAACCCGGTCAGCCCAAAGCCCGCAAACGCTTCCAGTTCTCCAAGCGTTAATACAATTTTTCGCTGCCTTGCGCAGCACATACTTGAAGCCGGTTTCGGCTTGATCCGAAAAACAGCTTCTTAGTGTTTAGTATCTAAATTTTGCGGATGGACACGTTCCCTACTGCGAAATTGTAAAAATCAAAAGAACGTAAACAATCTTTTTACAACAATGTCAACACCCACATTTGACCAATTACTCGAAGCAGGTTGCCATTTCGGTCACCTNAAAAGAAAATGGAATCCTGCTATGGCTCCTTACATCTTCATGGAGCGCAACGGTATCCACATCATAGACCTCTACAAGACAGCTGCTAAGCTCGACGAGGCCGCCAAAGCCCTCAAAAGCATCGCCAAATCTGGCAAGAAAGTGCTTTTCGTGGCAACCAAAAAACAGGCCAAACAGGTGATTGCCGACAAGGCTCAGGCCGTTAACATGCCGTATGTTATCGAACGCTGGCCCGGCGGTATGCTCACCAACTTCCCCACTATCCGCAAAGCCGTCAAGAAAATGACCGCCATCGACAAAATGATGACCGACGGCACTTTCGACAACCTGTCGAAACGCGAAAAACTCCAGATCACCCGTCAGCGTGCCAAACTCGAAAAAACTCTCGGTTCGATCGCTGACCTCAACCGCCTTCCCTCGGCACTCTTCGTTGTCGACGTTCTTAAAGAACGCATCGCTGTTGCTGAAGCCAACCGTCTCGGTATCCCCGTATTCGCTATGGTCGACACCAACTCCGATCCCAACAACGTTGATTTCGTGATCCCCGCCAACGACGACGCTTCCAAATCTATCGAACTTATCCTCGACACCGTATGTGGCGCTATCGCTGAAGGTCTCGAAGAACGTAAAGTGGAAAAAGTCGACGCTCAGGCTGCTGAAGGCGAGCAGGCTCCCCGCCGCGAACGTCGCCGCGTAAGCCGCTCTGCTAAGGCTGAGAACGCAGAAGCTCCCGCTGCCGAAGCTGAAACTGAAGCTCCCGCCGCTGAAGCTCCCGCTGCTGAATAATTATTATAGATTTGTTTAACTCCCTTATTCTCTTATAATATGGCAGTAACAATGGCAGAAATCACCAAACTGCGCCACTTGACAAGCGCAGGTTTGATGGACTGCAAAAAAGCCCTCGCCGAAACTAACGGCGATATCGAAGCCGCTGTTGAAATCCTTCGCAAGAAAGGTCAGGCTGTGGCTGCAAAGCGTGAAGACCGCGAAGCATCTGAAGGTTGCGTGCTCGCTAAGAACACCGACACTTTCGCTGCTGTTGTGGCTCTGAAATGTGAAACTGACTTCGTGGCTAAAAACGCAGGTTTCGTTGAACTCACCAACAAGATCCTCGATGCAGCCATGGAAGCTCAGCCCGCATCGATCGATGAACTCAAAGCTATCGTGCTCAATGGTCAGACCATTGCTGACCTTATCGTGGAAGAAAGCGGTAAGACCGGCGAAAAGATGGAACTCGGCGCTTACGAATTCGTTAAAGCTCCCTCTACCACTTCTTATAACCACCAGGGCAATAAGCTCGCCACTATCGTTGGTTTCAACCTCGAAGGCGTTGACTATCAGGTGGGCCGCGACGTTGCTATGCAGGTAGCATCGATGAATCCCGTAGCCGTTGACCGCGACAGCGTTCCTCAGTCGGTTAAGGATTCAGAATACAACGTAGCCGTTGAAAAGACCAAAGAAGAGCAGGTTAAGAAAGCCGTTGAAGCAGCTCTCAAGAAAGCCGGTATCAACCCCAACCTCGTTGATAGCGAAGCTCACATTGAAAGCAACATCGCTAAAGGATGGCTCACTGAAGAAGAAGCTGAAAAGGCTCGTGTCGTAGCTAAGGAAGCCGGCGAAGCTAAAGCCGCCAACCTTCCCGAGCAGATGATTCAGAACATCGCTAACGGTCGTCTGAACAAATTCTTCAAGGAATCTTGCCTCCTCGAACAGGAATTCGTGAAAGATTCAACTCTCACTATCGGCCAGTATCTTGAAAAATCTCAGAAAGGTCTCGTAGCTGTTGAATTCAAACGCGTTAACCTCAACCAGGACTAATCGATTACCTCATTCAATACTTTCCCTCCCATTGCGGGAAAGTCAACAAAATAGCCCGGAAGCATCTTGCTTTCGGGCTTTTTGGCTTATTAATAATCAGATAGTTATAGATATTTTTGAAAAATCATATAGATCCAAACGGTTTCTATGTGTATAGCTATCAATCTGATGAGTGATTTGTTGTGGCGAGCGTTGGGAGGGCCGGCTTTAGCCGTCCCTTTTACTGAGTTAATATGATTATATTCGGGCTGAGGGCTGAAGCGGTCGTACATTTGCATAATCAAAAAAATAGCACTATTTTTATCATAAACAATCAGGGAATTCAGGCATGGAATAAGTCAGATGAAGCCAAGGT
>JAAVEX010000063.1 GCA_014801065.1 Barnesiella sp. | reverse complement strand
CACCCTTGATTTATGGCCCGACCACAAACACTCTTTGACTTCCGATAAGATCATCAGATCAGAGATTCAGACCATAGTCAAGAACTGGAAGAAATATTCAGTGGCCCGGAAGGCAAATAGCTCTATTCTGTTGAAACATCACGGTTACGATAAACTTGCCCGCACGTTGATAGAGTCGATAATTGAATTTTCGAAATCCACTCCGACCCAAGGTCTTTGGTGGCCGTCGATCGGCGAACAATATGGTGGCTCGATGATCGAACTCCAGGCATCGGCAAATGTTTTGTGCGCCTTGAAGGAGGTGACCCCTGAAAGCAAATATATCGACCCTGTCAGACAATGGCTCATCCTTCAGAAAGAGGCTCGTAACTGGGGTTCAGGAGCAATTGCTTCCGATGTGATCTATTCAATCCTGTCCACTTCTCCTAAATGGATCGAAAAAGCCGGGTCTGCCACGATCTTTGTAGGGGATCAGAAAGTGCCCTTCTCCTACACCGATTCAACTCTCGGCTACTTCCGCTCGAATATCACAGACCTCAATCCTTCATTAAAGACTCTTGAAATATCCAAATCCGCTCTGTCGCCCTCATGGGGTGCGATCTATTCACAATCCACCATGACAATGGCCGACATAAAAGCGTCAGGATGTGATGCCGTCAGCATCGAAAAGAGACTACTCGTAAAGAACGGCAACGACTGGGTATTTGCCACCGAGCCTTTGAAAGTGGGCGACCGAGTGAAGATCCAACTGCTTATACACGCAAATCAGACTATGCAGTATGTAGCTATCGATGACGACAGGGCGGCATGTCTTGAACCGGTTGAACAACTCCCCGCCCCTATCTACTCCCAAGGCATCTGCTTCTATCGGGAAAACCGCGATTCTGCTACTAATCTGTTCGTTACAAACATGCCGAAAGGAACATATATGCTTGAATATGAAATGTTCGTTAACAATTCAGGCGACTTTTCCTCAGGCATAGCTACAATCCAAAGTCAATATGCTCCTGAACTGACAGCACACTCTGCAGGAAATATCCTCAGAGTATCAGGCAAATAACCTTATTTAGCTTAAAAAGTGCCATTATCAAGTTCAGATAATGGTACTTTTTTTAGTTAAATTCTATTAAATGCCATAGAACTATGTTGTATAACATAAAAATATTCTATACCTTTGCATCAGTTTTTCATGGTATTAGATTTAAGGTAAGAAGATTATTCGTCGTGATGACGAGTAATTTTTTTTTTGCAGCTACTTCAACCCGGTCTTTTCCACCCAAAGATGACCCGATATCACTCCGCACGGCAACCGTTAACACACTATTAATAATGAACCACCTCAGCGTTTTTGCCGTTATTAGTCTATACTCGTATATGCTGAGACAGAATGCCGCTTCATATCGCAGTGATGGCCTATACAATACACACACAATATCTATGAATAATTCTTTCAGCCGTTCAATTATTTACTCTGCATTGCTTTTAATTTCGCCATTGACAGCAGGAGCTCAGACAGAGTTTGCCGACAGCCTCCCCCGTCAGTGGACCTATGCCTCCGATATGATGCAAACTCTTCCCGCAGCCGACCGATGGTGGGACGAGTTTAACGATCCTACCCTGACCGGTCTAATATCACGTGGCATCGACAACAATTTTAATGTCGCCATTGCCATGAAGCGCATGGAAATGGCGCGGCAGACCATTCGTCAATCAAAAGCAGCCTATTATCCTCAGCTGTCTGCCTCTGCCGGCTGGAATATATCCCGTTCGTCAGGCAACATCACTTCTCCTACAGGTCCTGCCGAAACAATGCGCTATTTCCAAATGGGTGTCGACATGAACTGGGAGATAGATCTGTTTGGAAAAATCAAAGAGCAAGTAAAGGAAAGCAAGGCNAACTACCGTGCTTCTCACGCCGACTATATAGCTGTCATGAACAGCCTTAGCGCACANATCGCANCAACATATCTTCAGATCCGCACGCTGCAATCACGGTTGTCCGTAGCCAAAGAACATCTNTCTTCTCAAGCCGACGCTTTGAAGATNGCGCAAGTGCGTCATGAGGTGGGACTGGTGGCAAAGCTTGATGTTGCCCAGGCCACCACCGTCTATAAATCTACAGAAGCTACNATCCCTCAGCTCGAAACTCAGATCCTGACATCAATCAATGCCCTNGCTCTTTTNGTCGGCGTTTATCCCGATGAACTGAACTACCTCCAAACNGACTCCTCCACCCTCCCCGACTANCGTAGGATAGTAGCTATAGGCGTGCCTATGGATCTGATCCGTCGGCGTCCGGATCTNCAACAAGCAGAAGCAGAAATGGCTGCTGCAGCCGCAAAAGCCGGCATCGCAAAAAAAGATTTCCTGCCAACGGTGACTCTCGAAGGATCTATCGGTCTGCAGTCGCGCAACATAAAAGATTTCTTTGATTCNGGNTCTTTCANCTATTCTATAGCGCCTAAGATCTCATGGACCATTTTCGATGGACTTGCGCGAAATGCTGCACTTGCATCGGCTCGTGAGAATATGCATATTGCAATCGACAGCTACAATCTGGCATTACTGACGGCNNTACAGGAAGCCGACAACGCAATGGCATCTTNCTCCGGACAGCTTCGCACCATCAATTCGCTCGAAGAGGTGGTAGCCCAAGCCAAAGAGCAAATGGATATGTCGCTCGATCTCTACAAGCAGGGGCTCTCTGATTATCTGAATGTAGCTCAGTCACAGATCACATATCTGCAATATGCCGATCAGCTCGTGAGCGCCAAAGGAGANGCCGATANTGATCTGGTCAATCTCTACAAAGCGATTGGCGGAGGATGGAACAACAACGATAACTGACAAATACACTAAAGATATGAACGCAAAAGAGATAATTGGATTTGCTATATGCCTCTTCTCGCTGACAGGCTGTGGCCATACTGANAAATCGACAGAATCAAAAACAGNGGATGNCCCCGCGATAGATGTAGCGCGAGCCATTACCGACTCTGTTGTGATCTACCACACTTACCCCGGCACGCTCCACGCCAACAACACCGTAGATATAGTGGCCCGGGTGAGCGGACAAATCACCGCCATCAACTATTCCTCAGGACAATACGTTGAAAAAGGACAACTGCTTTTTCAGATCGAAGACACAAAATATCGTGATGCTGTNAATCAGGCCCAAGCAGCCCTCGCCACTGCCATAAGCACACGCAACTACGCCGANNCGCAATATTCAGCAATGAAAAAAGCACTCGAAAGTGGAGCCGTATCGCAAATGGAGGTCAATAAGGCAAAGAGCTCTCTCGAACAGGCCGAAGCTTCGATTTCCAGTGCCTCAGCCCAATTGCAGACGGCAAAAACNAATNTATCTTATTGCCGNATNACAGCCCCCCTGTCAGGCCACATATCTTCAAACACNCTCAGCGTGGGGGCATACGTCGATGGCGAAGCAACGCCGGTCACTCTCGCAACGATATATGATGATGCGACAATGTATGCCGATTTCCATATCGACGACAAAGCCATGCAGGATATTCTGCTTGGAAACACACGNTCTACAATAAATCTTGATTCGATTCCGCTGTCGTTCANTCAGAATATTCCCNATCACTACTTTGCCCGCCTGAGCTATGTCTCGCCACAAGTCGACAAAGAGACAGGCACACTTGATCTGAATGCCNCGGTTGACAANCCCTCATTTGATCTCCACGACGGGATGTATGTCACCATCTCTCTCCCTTCCAAATCCGATCCTCGNGCAATCCTTGTTAAGGATGCTGCCATCTCTACCGATCAACTCGGCAAATACCTCTACACNGTCAACGACTCGATGCGCATAGTCTACACCCCTATCCGCACAGGCGACATCGTCAACGACTCGATGCGAGTGGTGGTTTCCGGCATCTCCGCCGGCACACCCTACGTNACAAAAGCGCTGATGAAAGTGAGAGAAGGAATGACTATCAAGCCGGTTTATCAATAAAAAATCACCAACTATGTTTTCGAANTTTTTCATCAAACGNCCCATATTCGCCATTGTCATTGCCCTGTTCATGATCATGGCCGGATTNCTGACCATNCGGCAACTGCCNGTGGCNCAATATCCCAACATCACACCGCCAACAGTGATGGTTTCAGCCAACTATCCGGGTGCGGATGCTGCCACTGTCGCATCTACAGTAGCCGTCCCGATCGAAGAGCAGGTAAACGGGATCGAAAACATGATGTATATGAGTTCGTCGTGTGGCTCCGACGGGTCGTATAATCTGACNATCACTTTCGATGTGGGCACCGACATTGATATGGCCACCGTGAAAGTTCAAAACCGAATATCTCTCGCCGAACCGCAACTTNCNAACTCCGTGCAGCAACAGGGCGTAGATGTTATGTCGACTTCGAGCAACACAATAATGTTTATCGCGCTCGAAAGCGATAATCCGGAGCGCTACGACGCCTTATATCTGACCAATTACGCAAAACTCAACCTCGTCGATGAGCTGTCGAGAGTAGATGGTGTCGGATCGGTGAATGCTTTCGGAGCCGGGCAATACAGCATGAGAATATGGCTTGACCCGGCAGTAATGCAGGAACGTGGCATCACAGCTTCGGATGTCAGCAACGCCATTAAGTCACAGAATATTCAGGTGTCAGCCGGTGATGTCGGCGCCGCTCCAANATCTAAAAACGGGGCTGAATTTGAATACACTCTNACCGCATCGGGACGATTGACCACNCCCGAACAATTCGGAAATATCATTTTACGCACCGGGGNCGACGGAGCNATNCTGCGTCTGCGCGATGTGGCCCGGATTGATCTCGGCAGCGANTCCTACGGCAGTACGGCTCTCGTTTCCGGCCATCAGGCGGGNTTGCTNGGNATAAACCAACTCTCAGGAGCCAATGCGCTCGACGTGGCCAATAACGTAACAAAAAAACTCNACGACCTGCAGAAATATTTCCCCGAAGGGATCCACTACCGTGTGATCATGAACTCTACNGACTTCGTCAAGGAATCTATTGACGATGTCCTTGTAACGTTTGTNGAAACCACACTTATTGTGATGATCGTCATACTGTTTTTCCTGCAAAGCTGGCGCGCAGTNATNATTCCGATGCTCACNATTCCCGTNTCGCTTATCGCCACATTTGCGGTAATGAAACTGTTTGGNTTCACTCTCAACACTTTGACTCTCTTCGGACTCGTACTTGCAATTGCCATTGTGGTCGATGATGCCATTGTGGTCGTGGAGGACTGCGCGCGAATAGTNGATGAAGGCAAAATGACCCCGCGGCAAGCNGCCATAAAAGCGATGCAGGAGCTGCAGGGGCCGGTCATTGGAGAAGTGCTCGTACTTCTCTCCGTATTCATCCCTACAGCATTTATCAGCGGGATAACNGGNGAACTCTACAAACAATTNGCACTGACCATCGCCGTNTCNACAGCCTTCTCCGGCTTCAATGCCCTGACNTTCACACCCGCAATGTGTGCGCTGTTTCTCCNACCCTCAAAAAAAACCACNCGNTTCGCACCCTACCGTTGGTTCAACGCNGGATTCAACGCCACTCTGGCCGGATATATGAANGTAGTCGGAACGTTTCTCCGTCGGCCCATNGTAGCCATTTNNGCCTATTTTATCATTACCGGNGTNGCCTTCTGGGGATTCATAAAAATGCCGACCTCCTACGTTCCGCAAGAGGANATGGGCTATTTCATGGGNTCTGTGCAGCTTCCCACAGGTGCATCCGTTGACCGCACGGAAGCCGTGCTCGAACAAGCNGTGGCCCGTCTGGAAAGCATTCCTGAAGTGAAAGATGTTATCTCTATTTCAGGCAACTCTTTTCTCGGCGGAAGCGGCAGCAATATGGGTGCACTTATGGTGACCCTTACGCCNTGGAATGAACGAAAGGCAAAAGATCAGAGTGTCGATGCCGTGATAGCGAAGTTTGACAAGGCNTGTTCGGATATTCAGGAAGCATCAATCTTCGCCATCAATCCNCCCGCCATCCCCGGCTTAGGCAATTCNTCGGGACTNCAGATGCAACTTCTCGACATCAACAATCGTGGAGCAGAAGCAATGGGNCAGGCTCTAAAGGAGATTCAAAAAAGGGCTGAAAGTATGCCGGAATTTGAATCGGTCACATCGCTNTANCAGGCAGGGGTGCCGCAATATAGATTGAGTGTTGATCGTGACCGNGTTGAAAGACTCGGATTNAACCTTGAAGAAGTNTATTCAACTCTNACCTCCTTCACCGGACAAGCCTATGTNAATGACTTTGANGANTTTGGACGCGTCTATGAAGTGCAAATCAGCGGCGATGAATCTTCACGAACCAACCCNGAGGATGTGCTTCGNCTCTCTGCCAGAGCATCCGATGGCAAGATGGTACCCTTCGCTACTTTTATGACCGTTAAACCCACCACCGGACAGTCGTCGATCGATCGNTANAANATGTACACCACAGCCTCACTCACTGCNACACCGGCATCNGGTGTCAGCGATTCGCAAGCCATCCGGGCTCTTGAAAACGCNGTCAAGGAAGCCGTGGGCACTCAATACAGCTATGCCTGGACAGGCGAAGCCTATCAGGAAACACAAGGAGGAGCCACGATCACCATCGTNATGGTATTCGCAATAATAATTACCCTTCTCGTNCTTGCTGCNCAATATGAAAGCATAACAGATCCGGTGGCAGTCATAATAGCCATGCCGACAGCNATACTCGGAGCTNTGATCGGATCGCTGNTCATGGGACAATCCATNAGCATCTATTCNCAGATAGGCATCATATTATTGTTNGGTCTTTCAGCCAAAAACGCAATCCTTATAGTGGAATATGCGATTGACTTCCGCAAATCCGGCAATGACATCCGCCAGGCAGCTCTTAACGCCGGCAAGATCCGATTCCGTCCAATCATGATGACAGCGCTGGCCTTTGTGTTCGGAGTGATGCCAATGCTCTTTGCCTCAGGAGCCGGGGCAGAAAGTCGTATCTCGTTAGCATCGGCTGTTGTATTCGGAATGGCAGTCAACGCCATCGTAGGCACACTGTTCGTACCTAACTTTTGGGACCTTCTTCAACGATTCCGGGAAAAATACATGTCATCCATATTTGGAAACTCACAGCCCGAGCCGCAACCCAATGACACATCAGCACCTCAGGCAAATAGCAACCAAGCATCAGATAATCAAAACAATATCTAAAATTTATAATCCCACTTATACCCTTCAACAAACTAAATCAACAACAAATTAACACCATTTAACAAAATATTTTCACCTCAAACCATTGCGTATTCAAAAAAAGTCCCTACCTTTGCACTCACAAAACCACAATGCGGGGTGGAGCAGTGGTAGCTCGTTGGGCTCATAACCCAAAGGTCGTAGGTTCGAGTCCTGCCCCCGCTACCAAAAGAGGCTGTCTAACAAGTTTAGGCGGCCTTTTTTCATAAATTAAGCTCTAAAAAATTAAGGCTTTCATGCTGAAATTCAG
>JAAVEX010000062.1 GCA_014801065.1 Barnesiella sp. | reverse complement strand
AACTCAAAGTTCTCCGTGATAACCTCCGGAAATATAGTTTTCAGTACTTGCCATTGTTTCATACCACAAAGTTACCGATATTTAATCATATTTTAACAACCGCTTTTTTACATTGACCCATTTTAACACAAGCACTGCATCAAGCATCCGCCAATGTTAAATTTAACACTTCAACTGTTAACACAAGATTCATAACTGCCGGCTTCATCTACAAAAAATCTATTTAATACTGACAAAGCGGACCATCAATCCTTTTTCATCCGCACAAAGCATTAACTCATTTTAACGAAAATAGATTTAACATCCGTTATAATCTTCTCAATTAAATAACTACCTTTGTCAGTAATTTGCAGGAATTTCCACTGATCTATGAGGAAAAAACCACAAATAGCTTCAAAAACAAACCCATCCTCTCTGCCTTAGATCAAATTAACCCTATTCTACTAACCATTATTTATCACAAAACCAATTAATTATGAAGGCAAAGCTAACAAGCTTGCTTGTCTGCCTGATGATGTTGCCAATGATGGCCTTTGCAGCCTCTAAGGTGACAGGTACAGTCACAGACAGCAATGGAGACCCTCTGATTGGTGTGTCCGTTATCATCAAAGGCACCCAAATGGGAACCCAAACCAACATTGATGGTGAATACTCCATTAATGCTTCAAGCGGCGATGTCCTGAAGTTTTCCTACATCGGCTACACCACTCAGGAAATCAAAGTCGCTTCCGCTACCACCATCAATGTAACGATGCAGGAAGACAATAAGGTGCTCGACGAAGTCGTAGTAACCGCTCTCGGCATCAAACGCTCGGAAAAAGCACTTACCTACAACACCCAGCAGATCAACGCCGGCGAAATCACAGCCGTCAAGGACGCTAACTTCGTCAACGCCCTCTCCGGCAAAGTGGCAGGTCTGAACATCAACTCATCATCTGCCGGTATCGGCGGTGGTTCGAAAGTGGTGCTCCGTGGATCCAAATCTCTTTCCGGCAACAACAACGCTCTCTACGTTATCGATGGTATTCCGATGCCCTCACTCGAATCCAAGCAGTCTGAAGACCTCTTCACCGGTATGGGACAGTCGGGCGACGGTGCTTCCATGATCAACCCCGAAGATATCGAGTCCATCTCAGTACTCTCAGGAGCCGCCGCTTCCGCCCTCTACGGTTCGGAAGCCGCCAACGGTGTGATCATGATCACAACCCGCAAAGGCGAAGAAGGACGCACCAAGCTGACCTATTCTAACTCAACCCAGTTCCTCAACGCTATCGCCACTCCCGATTTCCAGAACACATACGGAGCAAACAACGGCGAATTCCGCAGCTGGGGCGCAAAACTCGGACAGCCCAGCTCCTACAACCCCACTGATTTCTTCCAGACTGGCTACAACGAAACAAACGCCGTTACTCTCACCGCAGGCAACGGCACCAATCAGACTTTCGTTTCCTTTGCCGCTACAAATGCTGAAGGCATAGTAATGAACAACACCCTTGATCGTTACAACTTCACAATCCGCAACACTACGGCCCTGATCAAAGACAAACTCCGTCTGGATGTCAGCGCAAGCTACATGAACCTCAAAGAAAACAACATGCTCGCTCAGGGTCAGTACATGAACCCGATCGTGCCTCTCTACCTCATGTCGCCCTCCTACAGCCTCGAAACCTACAAGGTGTTTGAGATGTACAATGCCGAACGCAACTTCAAGACTCAGTATTGGCCTTGGGGCAACCAGGGTCTCGGCATGCAGAACCCCTACTGGATCACTCAGCGCGACAACTTCACTAACCGCAAGACTCGCTACTTCATGACAGCCGGTCTCTACTGGGACAACGTGGTCAAAGGCCTCAACCTCAGCGCACGCGCTAAGCTCGACAACACCACCGGACTCTTCGAAACCAAATATGCCGCCTCTACCGACGCCATCTTCGCCGACTCCTACGGCGCATATTTCAAAAACGACGCAACAACCCGTCAGCTCTACGCCGACGTTATGGCAAGCTACAACAACACCTTCGGCGACTACTCGCTCTCAGCCGTTGTCGGAGCTTCGATCAACGACATCCGCGACCGCTGGTTCTACCAGGGTGGCGACCTCGCTTCTGTTGCCAACCACTTCACTCTGGCCAACGTCAACCCCACCGGTACTCACTATAAACTCTACGGTGAAGGATACCACGACCAGACTCAGTCACTGTTCGCAACCGCTCAGCTCGGATTCAAGAACTATCTCTATCTTGATCTCGCAGGCCGTATCGACTGGACCTCTGCCCTTGCCCACACTTCGAGCGACCACGTGGCCTATCCCTCTGTGGGCGTTTCGGCTATCCTGACCGACATGATCCCCTCGATCCACACCACAGCTCTATCTTTCCTCAAAGTGCGCGGTTCTTACTCCGAAGTCGGCAACGCTCCCAAGCGCTTCATTGCCTACCCCACCTACGAGTATGACAAAAACATGCCGACCACTTCTACCTACTATCCCAACAGCGACATCAAGCCCGAACGCACCAAAGCATGGGAAGTAGGTCTCTCAACCCGCTTCTGGATGGACAAGATCAAACTCGACGTTTCTCTCTACAAGACATCCACTTTCAACCAGCTCTTCAAACCGACACTCCCCGCCAGCTCCGGCTACAAGGAAGTGTATATCAACGGTGGCCAGATCGACAACAAGGGTATCGAAGTGAGCCTCGGAATCATCCAGCCCCTCGGACCCGTTCAGTGGGAATCGACCTTCACCTACTCGCTCAACCGCAACAAAGTGGTTAAGCTCCTCAAGGAAACCACTCTCGACAACGGCCTGACCGTAAAGCAGAACATCTACGACATCGCCACACTCGGCAACGTCAAGAGCCGCCTCGTTGAAGGAGGATCGGTGGGCGACCTCTACGTAACAGCCCTCAAACGCGACATGCACGGTCACATCATCGTTGACTATGTTGAACAGACCGTTGAACGCGACGAAACCGCAGGTCCCAACCACGATGGATGGATCTACGCCGGAAATGCCGAACCCAAATACACCATGGGATGGCGCAACAACTTCCACTGGAAAGGTCTGTCTCTCGGATTCCTCATCAACGCCCGCATCGGCGGACGCGTAGTGTCAATGACCGAAGCCTACATGGATGCCTACGGTACGTCTCAGGCTTCTGCCGACGCACGCGATGCCGGCGGTGTGACCGTCAACGGCTACTTCCTCGCAGGCGCTGCTCAGAAATACTACGAATATGTAGGCTCTAACGCCGGTGAAAACTACGTCTACAAAGCAACCAACGTGCGACTCGGCGAACTCACCCTCGGCTACGATATTCCCGTGAACCGCTGGGTCAACTGGATCAAAGGCCTCAACGTTTCCTTCATCGGACGCAACCTCTTCTTCTTCTACAAGAAAGCCCCCTTCGATCCCGAACTCACTGCATCAACCAACATCGGCTGGAGCGGTATGGACTATTTCATGCTCCCCTCGATGCGCAACCTCGGTTTCTCAGTTAAAGTCAACTTCTAATGATCATCACAAAAATGAAACATACATCCAAACTGTCAGTTCTCGCTTGCGGGATACTCTTTGCAGGAAGCTCCGTCTTCTGCTCCTGCACCGACAAGTTCGAGCAGTGGAACATCAACCCCGACGAGGTGACTCCCGACATGATGGACGCCGACAACCTCAAGACCGGCGCGCTCTACTCACAGATGCAGCGTGGCGTGTTTGTCGTTGGTCAGGACCTCGGCGGAACCTACCAGATCCACCAGATGCTCAACGCCGACAACTATGCCGGATACTTCGCAAACATCAAAGACTCATACGATATCGGCAACCGCCACTCCGACCATTATAATATGGTGTCGAAATGGTTCACTCTTCCCTTCGACGACACTTACCCCAACATCATGCAGCCCTGCAAGCAGATCTTCGAAAACTCCGACGAGGGTTCGATGGACCGCGCAATGGCTACCGTGGTGAAAGTGTTTGGCATGCACCGTCTAACAGACAAATACGGCCCGATCCCCTACAGCAAGTTCGGCACGGACATCGCCGTGGCCTACGACGCGCAGCAGGATATCTACAATCAGTTCTTCACCGAACTCGACCAGGCGATCGAAACCATGCTCACCTACGTGGCTTCCGGTTCGACCAACTATCTGGCCCGCTACGACAATGTCTATCTGGGCAACGTCAACAAATGGCTCAAGTTCGCCAACACCCTGCGTCTGCGTCTGGCCATGCGCATCTCCTATGTAGATGAAGCGAAAGCACGCACCGAAATCCAGAAAGCTCTCGACAGCGAGGCCGGCCTCATGGCTTCGACTTCCGACGATGCCGTGTTCCACAACAACACAAACGCCTTCTCCTTCACCAACCCGATCTGGGAAGTGACTCAGAGCTTCAACGACATGCGCATGGGCGCCACTATGGACGTTTATCTCAACGGTCTTCAGGACCCCCGCCGTGCCGCCTACTTCACCGCAGTCAACGGCGAATACCACGGCATGCGCAACGGCATGACTTCAGGCTTCGCGCAGATGGCAGCCACAACATCGGCAGCCAACTTCGAAAGCGAAAGCGATCTCCCCTGGATGCGCGCTGCCGAAGCATATTTCCTGCAGGCTGAAGCCAAACTTCGCTTCGGTCTGGGCAACGGTGACGTTAAAGACCTCTACGAGCAGGGCATCCGCACCTCGATGGCTTCCAACAATGTCAACTCAGGTGTCGACGCCTACATCGCAAACTCAACCAACACTCCTTCCACTTCATGGGTCAACCCCGCCAACTCTCAGAGCGTCAACGTAAGCGCTTGGGTATCGACCCTCCCCGTAGCCTGGGACGACAGCGCCAACACAGAGAAGAAGCTCGAACGCATCATCACTCAGAAATGGATCGCACTCTACCCCGACGGACAGGAAGCATGGAGCGAAATGCGCCGCACGGGATATCCCGGATGGGTTCGCATCGCCACCTACGCAAGCGCCTCCGGCGTCAGCGACAACGATCTGATCCGCCGTATCCAGTTCTCAACAACCGAACTTTCCAACAACTCCGCCAACGTTCAGGAAGCCATCAAGCTCCTCGGTGGTCAGGACAACGCAGGCACCCGTCTATGGTGGGATGTTAAACGTTAAAACCCAATCAAATCATTCAGAATTATGAAATTTTTCAAATATATTCTCCCGATGGTGGCTATGGCAAGCTTCTTCACCTCGTGCGACGACATCGAACGCATCTCGCCCGAAGAGATAAATCCCGCCTACACCTATTCGCCACTCTACTATCAGAATCTGCGCGACTATAAAAACTCCGACCACGAAATCGCTTTCGGTTGGGTGGCCGACTACGCCAAACGCAATTCTATGGCCACGAGCTTCCTCGGTCTTCCCGACTCGCTCGACATCTGCTCGCTCTGGGGTGGTATACCTTCCGATCCCGAAGTGTTTGCCGATATGCGGTTCGTTCAGAAAACCAAAGGCACTAAGATGGTGGCTGTAGCAATCACCCGTATCGACTCCGAAACGTCGGAAAAACCGTTCAAACAGTACTACGACGAAGCCCGTAAGAACGGCAATCAGGATTCAATCTACCGCGCCTTCGAGATGTATGCCGAATACTTCCTCGACCAGGTGTTTGAAAACGATCTCGACGGATTCGACTGCGACTACGAACCGGAAGGCGACTACCTCTCAGGCGACAACTTCCGCTACTTCTTCATGTATATGGCCAAATATCTCGGCCCGAACCCCGACCAGACCAAGGAAGAACGCCTTGAACTGATCCGCCAGCGCTACGGCGATGCTATCGCCAACCAGCCCGGCGTTTGCGACAAGATGCTCAACATCGACCAGACCTCTACATCGCTTTCTGACCTCGCTCCCTACTCCAACTACTGCTTCCTCCAGGCCTACGGCGGAGGCACAGGCGCAGGCGCTTGGCCCGATGAAAAGGTGGTCTACTGCTGCAACATGGGCGACAACTGGAACACTCCCCTCAACGAGATGTACAATCAGGCTCGCTACAAACCCGCAAGCGGAAAACGCAAAGGCGGTTTCGGTGCGTTCTTCCTACACCGCAACTACCGCACGACCGAGACAAACCTCGAACCGTACTACCACTTCCGCCGTTGCATCCAGATTCAGAATCCCGCAATCTACTAATTCATTGAATCGACATGAAACTATTTAAAAACATATATCTCATGGCAGGTGCGCTCGCACTCTGCACCGTCGGCTTCGCTTCTTGCGACGACGACGATACTTATGATTTCCCCGGCGATCCATACAACAAGGTCTACACCGCCGACCATTCCATGGAAACCAAACTCGTCCAGACCCCCGTGGGCACCATCGGCGAGCTCAACATCGCAATTCCCGCCCGCTGCAAATCGCAGGCCGAAGGCGACATACAGGTTGTAATGGAAATCGACAATTCGCTCATCGACGAATACAACACTAACAACGGCACCAACTATCTCGCTATGCCTGAAAACGCCATCGTCGTAAGCAACAAATCGCTCGTGATCCCCAAAGGCGAACTGATGTCCGACACCACCTTCAACGTCACTCTGACCGACGATGCCGACATTCTCGCCTCTCTCGACAACGCCGCCGGCTATATCATCCCCGTGCGCATGAGCTCAGTGAGCGGTGGCAACGCACAGGCCGCTGTCAGCGTCCCCTCGATCTCATATTTCACCGTTGGCATCAGCTTCGACGTGACCGACCCCGACGCAAGCAAAAACAACCGCAAGGGATCGCTCGTCGACGATCGCTCCGGCTGGACAGTAGCCGCCGTTGGCAATGCTTCTATCAATGGCGACCCCGCCGACTGGTTCTCCGACAACGGCAACAGCTGTACATTCTCGGATTCCGAGATGGTGACAGTAGTGGTCGATCTCGGAAAGGAATACACCTTCGATGGTATTACCGCCTCTTATGATTACTACGGATGGGCTTCCTACGGAACATTCACAAACCACAGCAAGATAGCTCTCAGCTCCGACAATTCCACCTGGATGGAAGTGTATGAATGTGAAAACGCAGGTTGGAGCGGCGTCGACTTCGTTGGCTTCTATGGAGGCATGTCAGCTCGCTACATCCGCATCACAGCCCCCAACCCTTATGCAGGCACATCGTGGGCCGATTGGTATTCAGCCGAGCTCCAGTGTTCTAATTTCAACATCTACGCGATTAAATAATATCGAACTGTAAATCATGAAAAAATATATTATTGGTTCACTTGCTGCTCTCGCAATGATCTTCACCGGATGCAGCAACGACACGGATTTCAATGACGCCGTGTTTGTCACCGGCACCTTATCTTCGCAGAACGTCCGCTTCCTTGTCGACGGACAGTCCGAGATGGGTCTGACCGTCACTTCTTCGGCCAAAGCAGACCACGACATCACCGTCAAAATGGTTGCCGCACCCGAACTCATCGAAGCCTACAACAAAAAAACCGGCCGCAACTACCAGCTACCCCCCGCGGATGCCTACACTCTTGAAGGAGGCGAACTCGTGATCAAAGCCGGAACCGCTCAGTCGACACAGATGAAGCTCTCGGCCGACGGCGACAAGCTTCAGGAAGGCGTGGGCTACTGTCTCCCCGTCACCATCACCTCCGTGAGCGACGGCAATCTCTCTGTGCTCGAAACTTCGCGCACAGCCTACGTCATCTTCAACAAAGTGATCAACATCAAAGCTGCCAACCTCGGAGGCCAGGGCGGCTTCAACATCCCCATGTTCTGGACATGCAACAACCCCGACTCTCCCGTTCAGGCAATGGAACAGATGACACTCGAAATGAAAGTGCTCCCCATGTCGTTCGGCCACGGTATGCGTCCTAACAACGGCGGCGCCATCAGCTCTCTCTGCGGTTGCGAGGAAAACTTCCTCTTCCGCTTCGGCGACGGCGCAGGCAATCCCGTCGACAAACTTCAGTTTGTAAAAGGCTCGATCGGCACCGCCTACCACCCCGACAAGAAGGACCACTACGAATCATGGGTTGAAAAAACCTTCGACACAGGCCACTGGCTCCACTTCGCAGCCGTTTACGACGGTCAATACCTCCGTCTCTACCTCGACGGCGAACAGATCCACTTCGTTGAGACCAAAAACGGCGGTACGGTCAACCTCGCAATCGCCTACGACGGCCACAACTGGGAATCCGACGGCTTCGCCATCGGTCGCTCAGCCGGCTATGCGCGCTACTTCGACGGCTACATCTCGGAATGTCGCGTTTGGAACGTTGCACGCACACTCGACGAAATCGAAAACGGCATCTGCTACGTCGACCCAACCACTCCCGGACTCGTCGGCTACTGGCGTTTCAACGGCGAAACTCAGGACGACGGCTCTGTACGCGACGAAACTGGCCACGGCTACGACGCTGTACCCTTCGGAACCGTCACCTACGTCGACAATCAGAAGTGCCCCTTCTGATCTTCCACTGTTTAGCATAAGGAACACAAAGTCCTTTACTTCATAAATCCCAAAAACACATCCCAAGGGGGCGCGACCGCGAGGCCGCGCCCTCTTATTTTTCCCCGCTGTGTGCCCAACCTAACAGTATCTTTTGTAACTTTGCACATTATGAAACCAATCATCCACATAATCATGCTACTGCTGCTCCTCCTGACAGCAGCACCCGCAGCCAAAGCTCAGAAAATCGAATCCGATCTGAAAGTCGACGCAAAAATACACAACTTCGGAACCATCGACGAAGCCAAGGGAAAGGTGACCCACGAGTTCCGGCTCACCAACACAGGCTCCCGCCCGATCACCATCACCAACGCACGCACCGGATGCAACTGCGTCACAGCCCGCATACCCGACGCCCCGATCGCACCCGGAAAAACAGCTTCAGTCACAGTCACCTACGACCCTACCGACCGCTCCGGATCATTCCGTAAAGAGATCAACATCATCACTCACGACAAAAAATTCACACGCGTTCAGATCAAAGGCAACGTCAAGGCCGCTCCCGCCAAGCGCAACCATTCCTACGCCTTCGATCTCGGCCATCGTCTGCTCGCCGACAACAACACCCTCGACTTCGGCCCACTATCAGCCGACCGGCCCCAAACCATCACCCTGCGATTCACCAACGACTGCCCCCTGACCATGAATCTCTCCTTCTTCATCCAGCAGCCCGACCCCGACATCGACGTTTTCATCCCCTACAGCTCCATTCTCGTCCCCGACCGCGAAGACAGCCTCCCAATCACGGTCACCGTTAAACGCCCGTTCAAAGGAACACGCACCCTTAAACTCCTCCCCGTTGTCAACACCTACACACTCAACCCCGTGACAATAAACGTCAGATCCCGCTAACTTTTAGCCACGGCATTTTGTTGACATATATACACTAACCCCTCAAAAACAACTATTATGTCGACCTACAACATTGAAGAAATCGAAGGCATCGGACAAGTCTATGCCGAAAAACTGCAGGCCGCCGGCTGCAACACCACCGAACAGTTGCTCGAAAAGGCCGCAACCCCCAAAGGACGTAAAGACCTCGCCCAGCAAACCGGGATCCCCGAAAAACTGATCCTGAAATGGGCCAACCACGCCGATCTATTCCGCATCAAAGGCGTTGCCGGCCAGTTTGCCGAACTGCTTGAAGCTGCCGGAGTCGACACAGTCAAGGAACTCCGCCATCGCGTTGCCGCCAACCTCCAGCCCAAGCTCGTAGAGATCAACGATGCCAAAAACCTCTGCAATCGAGTGCCCTCCGTAAGCGAAGTCGAAAAGATGATCGCCCAGGCCAAAGAACTCCCTCCGTGCCTCACCTACTGATCCCCACCTCAAAAAAAACACATAGGCTTGACGACCACGATCGCCAAGCCTATTTATTTCGATATAAACCTATATGGATATTCAAGATTCCACCAGCTCACCGATCAGAGTGGCGGAGGTAGCATCGGTCACGCGCACCCTGACCGTCTGGCCTACTTTCGCATCGCCTCGCGCAAAAACCACCGTCTTGTTTTGCGGAGTGCGACCAACCATCTGCTCGCGCGACCGTTTGGCCACACCCTCCACCAAAACCTCTACCTCGCGGCCTATCTCACGGCGATGCGAAGCGAGCGACAACTCATTTTGCACAGCAATCATCCGGTTAAGACGATCGATTTTCACCGATTCATCGACATTGTCCGGCAGATGTTTCGAAGCCATAGTGCCCGGTCGTTCAGAATATTTAAACATAAACGCGGCATCATAGCCCACCTCACGCATCAGATCGAGAGTCTGCTGAAAATCCTCCTCCGTTTCGCCATGAAATCCGGTAAACAGGTCAGACGTGATCGCACAATCGGGAATTATGCGGCGTATGGCAGCGATCCGATCCATATACCAGGCGCGGTCATAGTGGCGATTCATCGCCTTAAGCACGGAATCACTACCGCTCTGCACCGGCAGATGAATATGATTGCACACATTCGGACACTCAGCAATGGCATGAAGGATCTCATCCGACATATCCTTGGGATGCGACGTGGTGAAACGCACCCTCATATCGGGAGCCGCAGCCGCCACCTTACGCAGCAGATCTGCAAAACCCACCGTGGTTCCCTCACCATCAGTGTAGCGATAGGAATTGACATTCTGACCCAGCAGCGTCACCTCCTTATACCCCTTGCGGCGCAGATCCTCAAGCTCGGCGAGAATCGACGAAGCCTCACGCGAGCGCTCACGTCCGCGAGTGTAAGGCACTATACAATAGCTGCAAAAATTATTGCAACCGCGCATGATCGAGATAAATCCGCTGACCACATTGCCGGGAAGTCTCACCGGGATCACATCGCGGTAGGTCTCAGTGGTGGAAAGTTCAACGTTGATCGCCTTCTCGCCCATCTCCGCCGAAGCTATCAGACTCGGCAGATCCATGTATGAATCCGGACCGGCCACCAGGTCAACGCCATGATGCTCAATCAGATCATTCTTCACTCGCTCTGCCATACACCCGATCACACCGATTATGAGCCGGTGCGACTTGCCGCGCTTGCGGCGAAGCGAGCCAAGAAACTGAAGCCGGCCCACCACCTTCTGCTCGGCATTGTCGCGGATCGAGCAAGTGTTTATCAATATGGCGTCCGCCTCATCGAGATTATCAGTCAGCGTATAGCCGGCCCTTTCCATTACCGAGGCCACCACCTCGCTATCGGCCACATTCATCTGGCAGCCATAAGTCTCGATATATAACTTTTTATTCATCTATTTTCAATCTTACAGTGTGTTCGGATGCACATTTTTTGGCTATTTGCGCAACATTCTTTATTTTTGCACAAAAATAATAAAAAAAACCAACATATCACAATGGCATTTCCGATACTGACGCCGCAGGAAGCGGCTGAACTAATCCACAACGGCGACAACGTGGGCCTTTCAGGATTCACCGCATCCGGCTCACCCAAAGTCGTTACTCAGGCTCTTGCCGACAAAGCCCTCAAAGAACACGAAGAAGGACGGCCCTTTAAAGTGAACATCTTCACCGGTGCTTCTACCAACAACTGGGCCGACGGTGCCCTGGCACGTGCCAACGCTATCGACCGCCGCACTCCCTATCAGAATACCCCCGACCTGCGCAAACGAATCAACAGCCACGACGCTCACTATTTCGACCTCCACCTCTCCGAGCTGGCTCAGAAATTCCGCTACGGAACCTACGGCGATCTCGATATCGCAATCATCGAAGTGGCCGAAGTGATGGACAATGGCGAAGTGGTGCTCGGCACCGGTGTCGGCAACGTGCCCACCTACGCCAAGCTCGCCAAGAAAGTGATCCTCGAGCTCAACGCCAAGCTGCCCAAAGGCATCTACGGCATGCACGACATCTATCTTCCTCTCGATCCCCCGAACCGCCGCGAAATCCCCATCTACAAACCCTCTGACCGCATCGGATCCCCCACAGTGAAAATCGATCCCGAAAAAATCGCAGGTGTGGTCCACAGCGACTCCTACGACGGCATCAAAGGCTTCACCGAGCTCGACGACGTAACGCTTCAGATCGGCGCCAACGTGTGCGGATTCCTCATCGGCGAGATGCGCGCCGGACGTCTCCCCAAATCGTTCCTCCCCATCCAATCGGGCGTAGGCAACGTGGCCAACGCCGTATTGTTCGGCCTCGGCGACTCGAAGGAGATCCCACAGTTTGAAATGTACACCGAAGTGATTCAGGACGCTGTGATCGAACTCATGAAGATGGGCAAATGTAAATTCGGCTCCACCTGTTCGCTCACCCTCTCCGACAAGATGGAAGAAGAACTCTTCAGCAACATCGACTTCTTCCGCGATAAGCTCATAATCCGTCCTGCCGAACTCTCTAACAGCCCCGAAGTGATCCGCCGACTCGGTGTCATCGCCATGAACACCGCTCTCGAAGCCGACATCTTCGGCAACATAAACTCAACCCACGTCGTGGGCACACGCATGATGAACGGCATCGGAGGCTCGGGCGACTTCACCCGCAACGGCTACCTCTCGATCTTCTCCTGCCCTTCGATCACCAAAGGCGGCCTGATCTCCAACATCGTCCCCATGGCTTCACACATCGACCATACCGAACACTCCGTCGATGTGATCATCACCGACCAGGGTGTGGCCGACCTCCGCGGTCTCGATCCCGTGCAGCGCGCCGAGCGCATCATCGAAAACTGCGCTCACCCGATGTATCGTCCGCTGCTCATGGAATATCTCAAGCTCGGCCAGTCGGGCCAGACACCCCACACTCTCGAAGCATCGCTCGCCTTCCACACCGCCTTCAAAGCCACAGGCGACATGCGCAACGTAGACTGGAGCAAATACGGTTTCTAACCGCCACTCCACTCCCATAAACTTATTAAGGGCTGACCCACCGGTCAGCCCTTATTTTCAAAATTTGGTTTAAATTTAAACTGTTTCTAAGGTCAGCAGTCAGGGGTGATGCCGGCAGCGATCATGGCCTCGCGGCGTTCGGTGCATGTGCCGCACACCCCGCAATGCTTCTCGCCCCCCTTGTAGCACGAATAGGTCAGCGAATAGTCAACGCCGATCTTCACACCTCGCTTGCATATATCCTCCTTAGTCAGGAAAGTATATGGCGCGCGGAGTTCTACATGATCATACGTTCCTTCGGCTATTGCCGAACCCATCGCGCGAATGAACCCATCGCGGCAATCGGGATAGATAGCGTGATCTCCGCCATGGTTGGCAATCATCACCGCCTTCAGACCGCGGCTTTCGGCAAGTCCGGCTGCCACGCTGAGCATAACGCCGTTGCGAAACGGCACCACCGTCGAACGCATATTCTCATCGTCATAATGCCCCTCGGGAATCTGATCGGCACCGCTGAGCAGCGAACTNTCGAAATAGCGTCCCATAAATGCAAGATCTATTTCAAGATACTCTATCCCGAGCCGACGGCAATTTTCACGCGCACAAGCAGCCTCGCGCACATTGTGATTCGCCCCATACATAAAGGTGACAGCCAGCGCGATCTGCCCGGCATACTCATGAAGCATCGTGGTGGAATCCATCCCTCCCGACAGCACCAAAAGAGCATCTTTTTCCATAGGNTCAGAAATCATTACGGAAAGCGGCGAGCATGCGCGAGCGCACCATATCCTGATGGTCGTCATCGCCGTAGTTAGCAAACGGATAGATCGAAATGCCACCTCGCGGNGTNAANAGNCCGATCACTTCGAGATAGCGCGGATTCATCAGCCTCACCAGATCCTTCATGATGATATTCACGCAATCCTCATGAAAATCGCCATGGTTGCGGAAGCTGAACAGGTAGAGCTTCAAGCTTTTGCTCTCCACCATATCCTCGCGGGGAATATAATTGATAATGATTTTTGCGAAGTCCGGCTGTCCGGTTTTCGGGCAGAACGAAGTAAACTCCGGACAAGTAAACGTGACCAGATATTCATTTTCCGGATGTTTGTTTTTGAATGTCTCCAGNATTTCAGGAGCATAGGACGTGGGATACTTCACACCCGTGTTACCGAGAAGGTTCACCCCCTCCAGTTCTTGTTCGTTTCTCATATAGATATATTACTCTCTTTCTATCGTTTATCTTTTTGACCAGTCGAGCAGCTGACTGTATAGCTTCATGATCTGCGAGCCATAGTTGGGATTCATAGCCCAGCGGTTGCTTAGCTGCTCCCAGTGAGGAGCAACGCCGCGCCCAACGAGTTTAAAACGCGGATCGACAATCGCCTCACCTTCCGGCAGCTGCTTCTTGCAGCAATACGCATAGAGATGCTGGATTTGAGCCGTCACACCCTCCTCGATCGTAGCAAAGCAATTTCCGGTCTGGCCGCGCGAAGTGACCCCCATGCCGCAGAAATTGTTTTGATCCGGCTTGACAGCGGTGCCGTCGGCAAACCGAAACCACCCGGTCTCGATAATAGCCTGACAGAAAGCAATATCTCCTCTGATCCCATAGCGATCGCCCACGGTCAGATAGGCCTGGGCAATCTCCTGCGGGAAGTCAGGATTATGTCGGCGCACAAAGCTGCACATTGCCGCCGGATCCGACACCACAGCCCTACCCATAATCGCATTCATGGCAGGCTCCGGAGCGGCCACACTCTCCTTGCCGCCCACGGTAGTGACACAGGCAGCCGTATCAGATTCCACCGCTATCACCTCAACACTATCTTCCGGATCCCAGATATCAAACTCATCTTCATCCGGAGCTACAGGTCGAGCGCCGTAGCCCGACAGCGATGTAGCAAATATGAATANCAAAGCCGAATAGCGGATATATCGCAGAAGCTCTTTATAATCAGTGTTCATATTGGCAAAATTATAAATAATTATGTAAATTTGCGAGTCCGTAAATCATTTTTTCACATTTTACTAAGTAAGTGTTCATAATTNATTTATACTATATGCGAGCTTATTTTTTAGAATATTTTGGTGCGAAGAGAAGGAGCATAGCGAGCTATGCGACTGAACGACAAGCCAAAAGAGCAAAAAAGAAGCCACAGATAGTATAAAAGATAAATGAATTACTTACTATCGTTTAATTTTGAATACTTACTTATCCGAATCAAACCATGAAACTGACCAAATCATCAGCCTATCCCTGGATCGTAGTCGCCCTGCTATGGGTGGTGGCTCTGCTCAACTATCTCGACCGACAGATGCTCTCAACCATGCAGACAAACATAGCCCAAGACATTGACGCCCTGCAAAACGCCGAAGCGTTCGGCGTGCTCATGGCCGTCTTTCTATGGGTCTACGGTTTTGCCAGTCCGTTTTCCGGAGCCGTGGCCGACCGCATAAGCCGCAAATGGCTCATAGTCGGATCGCTCGGCGTTTGGTCNGCCGTAACGCTNGCCATGGGCTTCGCCACCGAGTTCACACAACTCCTGTGGCTACGCGGAATCATGGGCATAAGCGAAGCTCTCTACATCCCGTCGGCANTATCGCTCATCGCCGACTATTTCACCGGCCGCGGACGTTCGCTCGCCATCGGTCTACACATGACCGGGCTCTACTGCGGCCAGGCTTTGGGCGGATTCGGTGCGGTCGTGGCCACTACATGGTCATGGCAGGCCACGTTCCATTGGTTCGGAATCGTCGGNATAGCCTACGCCGTTGTCCTGATCTTCCTGCTTCATGAAAAGCCGGGCCACGGCACCACCGCCAACGCCGGACCAAAAACGNCNACGGCAGCGGGGAAGGAATCGGTGGTCCGCTCAATGGCCTTCGTGTTTTCCAACATAGCCTTCTGGGTGATCCTNTTCTTCTTCGCCTCAAGCTCCGTGCCGGGATGGGCCACAAAAAACTGGCTCCCGACACTGTTCGTTGACAATCTCGGGATAGATATGACCTGGGCAGGACCGATGGCCACGCTCACCATCGCCATATCGAGCTTTATCGGTGTGCTGATCGGCGGACCGCTCAGCGACCGCTGGGTGCGCCGTAACATCCGCGGCCGCATCTACACCAGCGCCATAGGCCTGGCTATGATGATCCCNTCGCTGGCCCTCATCGGACTGGCCCACAATGCCGTGCTTTCAGTGGCCGCCGGATTGATNTTCGGCATAGGCTACGGCATGTTCGACGCCAACAATATGCCGATCCTCTGCCAGTTCGTCCCCTCGCGCCAACGCGCTCTCGCCTACGGGTTCATGAACTCGGTCGGTGTGCTCATGGGCGCGGTGACCACTCAGGCGCTCGGCCGTCTGACCGAAAGCGTCGGTCTNGGCACATGCTTCACCATGATGGCCGGTCTGCTTATCATTGCGCTTGCGCTGCAGCTGATCGTGCTTCGCCCCACCCACGACGATAAGGACATGGAAGCATCGTCGGCAGAAAACGCAGCCGCCGAAACCATCGAGATCTGACGGCTCGCTGCCAGGCANTAAACAACATAACACGAGCTGCCCCCGATCGGCCTTTNAGCCTCGGGGGGCAGCTTGCATTATGCGAAAAAGATAGAGCCGGATCAGAGCATCAATCTATAGATCTCGGCCGTGTCATCTGCCGTAAGGCGATAGTAGCCACCAATCTCCGCGCCTTTGTTTTCGTGGAGTTTTTTCANCAAAAGAGGGATATCGGGATTGTCTATACCGAGATCGGCAAATCGCAGCGGNAGGCCGAGAGAGCTGAAAAAACTGCGCAGACGAGCTATTCCCTCAAGAGCAGCCTCTCGATCAGACTCCNCCTTAACGCCAAACACGCGACGGGCCAACTGTGCGCCACGCTGCGGAGCGTGTTCNGCCATAAATGTCATCCACGCCGGGAACACAACCGCAAGGCCCGCACCATGAGTCACTCCATAGACAGCCGAAATCTCATGCTCCATGAAATGGCTCACCCAATCTTCGCGCCGCCCGGTCCCGCAGATACCATTATGAGCAAGCGTGCCGCTCCACATTATATTAGCTCGTGCCTGATAATCATCAGGATGAGCCATCACNTTGGGAGCCTCGGTTATGATTGCCATCAACACACCCTCGGCCACGCGGTCGGTCACTTCGCAGTCAGGCGTTGTCGAGAAATACCGCTCGAAAATATGAGCCATCATATCAGCCACACCCGCAGCAGTCTGCTCGGGCGGNAGAGTGAAAGTAAGCTCCGGATTGCATAGCGAAAACTTAGGGCGCAGCCAGAAGTCAGTCCGAAGCGAGATCTTATGCATACCGTCAAGCAGCGTGATCACCGAATTGCCCGANCCCTCACTGCCGGCAGCCGGAATGGTCAGNANACACCCCACNNGCAACGCATCGCCCACCACAGCCTTCCCGGCCCAGAANTCCCAGAAATCNCCGGAATATGGGATGCCGGCCGCAATAGCCTTCGCAGTGTCGATCACCGATCCGCCNCCCACGGCAAGCAGACCATCGATAGCACGTTCGCGTCCCAGTGCAATACCCTCTCTCACTTTAGGATCAGTGGGATTTGGCTCCACGCCGCCAAGCTCAACATGAGCTATCCCCTCAGCGTCGAGACTCTTCAACACTCTGTCGAGCAGTCCGCTTCTCACGGCCGAACCGCCACCGTAGACCACCATCACATTTATCATCGAATGTTCGCGCAGCTCACGGCCGGCATGCAGCTCGGCGTCGCGGCCAAACACATATTTTGTAGGCGTACAATAAGTAAAATTATCCATACAGTTCAAAAGTTTGATTAATGCGCAAATGTAGCCAAACTTTGGTAGNTATGCAAAGAATGTCTACATTTGCAACATGATAAACCAATTAGCGGCATCTCTCACCGAATCGATTTCCGGACCCCACGCCCACATCTANATTGCACTGATCGAAGGAGCGATAATTGCCCTGACGGCCGTTGCCTCCTACTATGCCATGCGCACAGTGGAGACAATCATGATGTATTTCATCGATAAAAGCCCTACCAAATGGGACGACGATCTGCTCAACACCCGCTTTCTCAAAGCCTTCTCGCAATTGATGCCCGCCATCGTAGTNGCATGGCTGCTCCCTCGCTTTTTCAGCAGCCGCGACCTTACCGTAAACTGGGTCAGCATCCTGACTTCGAGCTATATATTATGGATCGCTGTCTACATTATAAGCGTATTCCTGACCAACCTCTACAACGCATTCTCACGCCGNAAGCGCTTTCGTCCCTACGCCGTAAAGGGAATATTTCAGATGATCCGNCTCGTGGTCTATTCGTTGGCGGTAGTGATCAATATCAGNCTGATCATCGGACGNTCNCCACTNTCGATACTGATGGCCCTGGGAGCATCGGCAGCTGTTCTGATGCTCGTGTTCAAGGACACGATTCTCGGTCTGGTGGCCAGCGTGCAGCTGACCGCCAACAAGATGCTCCACCGGGGCGATTGGATTGTGGTCGATTCCCATGNCGCCAACGGCGAAGTGATCGACATCAGCCTGACCACGGTGAAAGTGCGNAACTGGGACAATTCCGTGACCACCATNCCGCCCTACTCTCTTATCAGNGAATCGTTTAAAAACTATCAGCCGATGCGCCGAAGCGGTGGCCGNCGCGTTGACCGATCCATATTGATCAACGCCGCCTCAGTGAGATTCCTCAATCCCGACGAAATAGAAGCCCTCCAGGCCGAAGGATGGCTTGAAGGCCTGGAAATGAGCAGCGCAGCCCGTCAGGTCAACCTTCATCTACTGCGCAGGTATCTCGAATCCTACCTNGCCCGNGACCCGAGGGTGAGACACGACATGCTGATGATGGTGCGCCAGATGGACCCCACCCCCACCGGACTCCCCCTGCAGCTCTACTTCTTCACCGACGAGACCCGCTGGAAAGAATTCGAAACGATACAAAGCGATATCTTCGACCATGTTTACGCCGTTATCAACCGCTTCGGACTCTCGATCTATCAGATCGCCGCAATGCAGGCGTGACAGCCCGCGATTTTTTAGCGAAATTTTTCTTTAATTTTTGCTTGATCGGTTAATTTACCTTAAATTTGCAATTACAATCGTCAACGTAATTTTCTTATTTAAATCAATCATATCAACAAATCCCCTACTTCTATGTGGTTAACTAATTCATCCATAGGACGTAAGCTCGTTATGGCCATCACCGGTGCCTGCCTCGTCCTATTCGTTACGTTCCATGTGTTGATGAACGGAGTTGCTATCTTCAATCCCGAAGGCTACAATGCCGTCTGCGCTTTCCTTGGTGCAAACTGGTATGCNCTGGTAGCTTCTATCGGACTCGCCGCCCTCTTCATCATTCACATCTGCTATGCCGTTTGGCTTACCGTTCAGAACCGCAAAGCCCGCGGTGCCGACCGCTACCTGGTCACTTCGCGCCCCCCGCAAGTTGAATGGTCATCGAAAAACATGCTCGTACTCGGCATCGTTATCCTTGCTTTCCTGATCGTTCACCTCTATCACTTCTGGGCTAAGATGCAGCTCGCCGAAATCCTCNNATGTCACGAAGCCGGCGATCCCGCCAACGGAATGTGGTTTATCTACCAAACCTTCAAATGCCCCTGCGCCCTCGTGATCTATCTGATCGGATTCGTTGCTCTCTGGTTCCACATGAACCACGGTTTCTGGTCTATGTTCCAGACTGCCGGATGGAACAACGACGTNTGGATGTCGCGCCTGAAAACNATCGGATGCTGGTGGACAACAATCGTTGTAGGCCTCTTCGTGGTTGAAGCATGCTGGTTCTCCTACAATGCCATGACCGGAAAATACGACTCCCTCCCCGNAGTGACATTCGGAGATCCCGCTATCAGCTTAGACTCCGAAGAAGCGCCCTGCCCCTTCAGCAGCTGCGGCGAAAAAAAATCCGACTGCTGCAAANAGCAGACTGCATGTGAGAAAAAAGAAGCATGCGGCAATTGCAAATAATAATCATTTAGAAATCACGAAGAAACAATCACAGATATGGCAGACATTAAGAATCTGGAGGGTATGATCGATTCTACCCCCATCATGAAGGACTATGCCGACATCGAATCTGCATCCCTTCCCCAGTATCAGATTGACTCCAAAATACCCGAAGGCCCCATTGCCGATAAATGGACCAACTACAAGGCTCATCAGAAACTTGTTAACCCGGCCAACAANCGNAACCTCGACATCATCGTCGTAGGTACAGGTCTGGCCGGTGCGTCGGCTGCATCCACTCTCGCCGAACTCGGATTCAACGTGTGGAACTTCTGCATCCAGGACTCACCCCGCCGCGCCCACTCGATCGCCGCTCAGGGCGGTATAAACGCAGCCAAGGACTATCAGAACGACGGCGACTCAGTGTATCGCCTGTTCTATGACACCGTGAAAGGCGGCGACTTCCGCTCACGCGAAGCCAACGTCTACCGTCTGGCCGAAGTGTCTAACAACATCATCGACCAGTGCGTTCAGCAAGGCGTTCCCTTCGCACGCGAATACGGCGGCCTGCTNGCCAACCGTTCGTTCGGNGGCGCTCAGGTGTCCCGTACATTCTACGCCAAAGGTCAGACCGGACAGCAGCTCCTGCTCGGCGCCTACGCATCGCTCAACCGCCAGATCGAAAAAGGCCAGGTGCGCTCGTTCAACCGCCGCGAAATGCTTGACCTCGTTATGATCGACGGTCGTTGCCGCGGTATCATCGTGCGCAACCTCGTGACCGGCGAACTCGAACGCTACGCCGCCCATGCCGTAGTGCTNGCAACCGGTGGCTATGGCCGNACCTTCTTCCTCTCCACCAACGCTATGGGATGTAACGGATCCGCTGCCATCCAGGCATTTAAGAAAGGCGCCTACCTCTCCAACCTCGCCTTCACCCAGATCCACCCCACCTGTATTCCCGTACACGGCGAAGACCAGTCCAAACTCACCCTNATGTCAGAATCACTCCGTAACGACGGACGCATCTGGGTGCCCAAAAAGAAAGAAGATGCCGAAGCTATCCGCGCCGGCAAGAAAAAACCGACCGATATCCCCGACGAAGACCGCGACTTCTATCTCGAACGCCGCTATCCCGCATTCGGCAACCTCTGCCCCCGCGANATCGCTTCGCGTGCCGCTAAGGAACGTTGCGACGCAGGCTTCGGCGTAGGTACAGGCAACGCCGTTTATCTCGACTTCAAATATGCTATCGAACGCCTCGGTGCCGACGTGGTCCGCGACCGCTACGGCAACCTCTTCGATATGTATCAGATGATCTCCGACGACAACCCCTACGAAACCCCGATGATGATCTTCCCCGCCTCCCACTACACAATGGGCGGTAT
>JAAVEX010000061.1 GCA_014801065.1 Barnesiella sp. | reverse complement strand
TCCTGAAGCAGATCGTAGGCATCGTCACGGTTTGAAGTGAGCATGTATGCGAAGTTGAGCATGTTTGACTGGAGGCTCATAAGACGGTTTTGAAAAGTTGCAGATTCCATAATAGCTTTTTTTAATGATTCGTAAATAATAGTTGTTTGATAGATCTCTGATTGAAGCGGAAGTTTTTTAGTTTTGTCATCGAACCGGTGTTGTTATCGTTCGTTGACATTGCAAAGTTACGGAGTTTTTAAAAAATAAAATAATTTGCAAGTTAAAGAGAGTTAAAATAATTACGAAATTGTGACANAATTATGTAACNCNCTGATAATCAACNATGATATTTTTTAAANTTTTTGCGACAAAGTTGTTACATTGNCTGCNCATTTTCATTACTCTATAAATTTTTGCCATTTTTCACATTTCNATTAAAAATTATCTACACTTTTTGGTATTGAAGGGTCTGNGGCGGTNNGGANGNTTCCGGNAGGATAGTTTTGGGAGTGATTACGNGGTGGAATATGAAAAATTCGTAACTTTGTGAGCATTTCGCCGGCCGCAGGTGTTAATAATAATGTGTGATCAATAAATATTAACCCTGCCTGAAGGAGGCATCNGCTTCCACAACGGCATTAACACCTTATATATATGGAAACAACTCGTCAAGCCAAAATTTCAAGACTTATACAGAAAGAGCTCAGTGAGATATTCCGCCGCCAGACGGCCAAGACAAACGGAGTGCTCGTTTCGGTGAGCGCAGTCAGAGTTTCGCCCGACCTGTCAACGGCAAAAGCGTATCTGTCGGTATTTCCCAGCGGCAAGGCCCAGGAGATGATCGAAAGCATCAACCGCAGCGCCAAGACTATNCGCTATGAGCTGGCCCAGATCGTGCGTCATCAGTTGCGNAAAACGCCTGAACTCTCGTTTTATCTCGACGATTCGCTCGACTATATCGAAAAGATCGACAGTCTGCTCGACGAAGATGCCCGCCAGCATCCGGCCCCCGAGTTGCCCGAATAGTCCTTTAGAATCATTATCACATTCAGNTTTAGGANGAAGCCGATGTTTTCACTTCGAGTGGCCCTGCGCTANCTTTTTTCGAAAAAAAGCCATAATGCGGTCAATGTCATATCCATCGTTTCGATGATGGGTGTGGGGATTGCAACGGCTGCTATCGTCTGTGTGCTATCGGTGTTCAATGGCTTCCGCGATCTGGCCGAAGAGCGAATGTCGACTTTCGATCCGCCATTGCGTCTTGTGGCCGACAGCGGTAAGGTGATAGGCNGGGCCGATTCGCTGGCCTTGCGAATCTCGTCGCTGCCATCGGTCGATGTGGCTGCTGCTACATTGACCGAACAGGGACTGGCCATTTTCGAGGGAGCGCAGATGGCTGTCGATATGCACGGGCTGCCCGTCGGCTATGCCGATGTGGTCGACCTTTCGCGGCTGCTTATCGACGGCGAGTATATTGCCGAACCCGCAGGCGCCCCCGTGGCTACGCTCAGCGTTGGGGCGGCTATGCGTCTGAAAGCGTTTCCGGGAACCGATCGGCTTATAGGTCTATATGTGCCGAAGCGCATCGGGAGGGTAAACACGGCAAACCCGATGGCTTCATTTCGAACAGACTCTCTATTCGTCGGGGGAGTGATCCGCACTGACGATAAAGATATCGACACACGTGCGGTCTATCTTCCAATCGACCGCGTTCGTGAACTTCTTGAATATGAGGATGGCGAGGCCTCTTCGATTGAAATTGTGCCCGCCGCCGGCTTCACTGTGGAGGAAACTGCTGATCAGATTGCCGCCATGCTTCCTCCGGGGCTGANTCTGCAGGATCGATTCCAGCAGGAGGAGCANTCGTTTCGTATGATAGCTATTGAAAAGTGGATCACCTTCGTCATGCTGACATTCATATTGGTGATAGCTTCGTTTAATGTCATTACCACTCTTTCGATGCTGATCATCGAGAAGCAATCCAANATGCAGACTATGAGAGCTATGGGAGCGTCTGTCCCGGTGGTGCGCAGGATATTTATGTGGGAAGGGTGGCTGATCACTCTATTTGGCGGATTGTGTGGAATAGTGTTGGGGATGGGNCTTGTTCTCGCTCAGCAGTATGGCAAATTCATCCGTCTTAACGGCGACCCCTCGATGCTCACTGTAGATGCCTATCCNGTAAGGCTCGATCCGGTGGATTTGCTATTGGTATTCGGTCTGATAGCGGTGACCGGATTTATTGTCGGGGCGNTGACCTCGCGCTTCGCTTTGCGCCGTTAGCATAAGTTGTCAAAAAATTGATTAACTTTGCGAAAAATTATCGTGATGACTTACGAATATGANTATCTCGTTGTCGGCTCAGGAATTGCCGGCATGAGTTTCGCCTTGAAGGTGGCGGGCCCTGATGCCCGCGTAGCATTGGTGTGCAAGACAACGCTCGATGAGGCCAACACCGCCTTAGCGCAGGGAGGAGTCGCTTCGGTGACAAATCTTGAAGTTGATGACTTCGAAAAGCATATCCATGACACGATGGTGGCCGGCGACTGGCTGAGCGATCCTGCTGCCGTTGAGAAGGTGGTACGTGAGGCGCCGGCNCAGATCCGTCAGCTCGTGGATTGGGGCGTTGATTTCGACCGCAACGCATCGGGCGATTTCGATCTTCATCGCGAGGGTGGCCACAGTGAGTTTCGAATCCTTCACCATGCCGACAACACCGGCTTTGAGATTCAACAGAGTCTTATCGAAAAGGTCAGGGCCAACCCCTATATAGATATCTATGAAAATCATTTCGCAATAGAGATCATCACCCAGCATCATCTGGGACGTATCGTGACGCGNCGCACCCCCGACATCACATGCTACGGCGCATACGTGCTCAACCCCGCTACCGGCACCGTCGACAAGTTTCTTGCGCGGATCACGCTTATGGCTACTGGTGGCGCAGGAGCCGTCTACACCACGACCACCAATCCGCTCGTGGCCACCGGCGATGGCATCGCTATGGTCTATCGCGCCAAGGGAACNGTGAGCGATATGGAATTTATCCAGTTTCACCCCACGGCCCTCTATCATCCCGGNGANCGCCCGTCGTTTCTGATCACAGAGGCCATGCGCGGCTACGGAGCNGTGTTGCGCAATCTCCGGGGCGAAGAATTCATGCATAAATATGACCCGCGCCTGTCGCTCGCGCCGCGTGANATCGTGGCCCGCGCCATCGACTCCGAGATGAAACTCAACGGCGACGATCATGTCTATCTTGATGTCACTCACAAAGATCCGGAGGAGACGCGNCGCCACTTCCCGAACATCTATGCCAAATGCCTCTCGCTCGGCATCGACATCACGCGCGATTATATCCCCGTGGCTCCCGCGGCCCATTATCTTTGCGGCGGCATAAAGGTGGATCTCGACGGACAGTCTTCGATCCGTCGTCTGTATGCCGTGGGTGAATGTTCGTGCACCGGACTTCATGGAGGCAATCGATTGGCTTCCAATTCGCTTATCGAGGCCGTTGTCTATGCGGATGCTGNGGCCCGCCATGCCCGCGAAGCTATTGGNGGCTACGATCTGCGCACCGATGTGCCCGACTGGAACGATGAAGGAACGGCCCACCCCGAAGAGATGGTGCTGATCACTCAGAGCGCCAAGGAGGTGGGACAGATCATGAGCGCATACGTGGGAATAGTCCGCTCCAATCTTCGCCTCGACAGGGCGTGGAACCGACTTGACATACTCTANGAAGAGACAGAGCGTCTGTTCAAGTGTTCCAAGGCNTCGCGTGAGATCTGCGAGCTGCGCAACATCATCAACGTCGGCTATCTGATCATGCGTCAAGCCAAGGAGCGCAAAGAGTCGCGTGGNTTGCATTACACCGTTGATTATCCGCCCGTTTCGAAAAATTAACGTTACTACGACACGTTTTTCACACCATTATGCGTTACTATAGTATGCGACTTGCCTTGCCNTTAATCGTAGCCGCTCTTGGTGTGTTTCCTTGTCATGCCGAAGAGCCAACGCTTCTCGAGCTCCCCGAAGGGCCCGGGTCGGGCCGCGTGCCCTGGGCCAAAGGGTTTTATCGCACCACGATCGATGGCGAGGATGTCAAGATGATCGTGCTCAACGATGTGACCGTGTTTCCTCCCATGAAGTTCAAGGACAAGAAGCAGGAGGAATTCTATTGGCGCACGCTGCGCGACGTTCGCCGCACTCTCCCCTATGCCAAGCTGATATGCGAAACGCTGCTCGAAACCTACGAGTATATCGAGACTTTCCCCACTCAGAAAGAGCGCGAGGATTATCTGAAGCGAATGGAGGATGCGATCTTCAAACAGTATAAACCGGTGTTGAAATCGTTCACCAAGTCGCAGGCCCAGGTGCTTATCAAGCTCATAAAGCGCGAAACCAATCAATCGGGCTATAGCATCATCAAGGCATTTCTCGGATCGTTTCGCGCCGGTTTCTGGCAGACGTTCGGGCGCTTTTTCGGTGTGAATCTTAAAGGCGAATACCGGCCTGACACCGACACCAACGATGGCATCATCGAACGTATAGCCGTCGGGATAGAGCTGGGAACACTCTGATTATTCCTGAATATTTCAATATAGCAGCAGCGGGCGTGCATTTGATAGCACGCCCGCTGCTGTTATGTTGAAAATCTTCGTTATACTGTCTGCTTGCGCATCTGCTCCTTGATGGCATCAACCACGTTGATAATGTAGTCGCCCGTTTTTTCAAGGTCGGAGATGAGGTCCATGTAGTAGATACCGGCCTGATATTCGTAGACTTTATTGTTGATGTTTTCGATGTTGGCAGTGCGCAGCTGGTTGCGATAGTTGTTGATCTCGCGTTCCTTATTGTAGGATGCGATGATTTCTGTTTCGCGTGCATTTTCCGGTGCGCGCAATGCCTTGAGCATGTTGAGCATGGCATCCTTGACATAGCTGAACATGGTGTCGATNTTGCTGTAGATATCTTCGTTGAATTCGGCGTGGCTCTGATTTTTGCGTACCATGATCTTGCCTGCGCCGAGACAGCAGTCGGCTATGCTTTCTATCTCGCTGACAATGCGTAGCATAGCTGCNATCTTGAGCTTGCCTTCATTGGAGAGTCGNCCTTCGGAGCATCGGTTGAGATAGTGGGCTATTTCGATCTCCATGCGGTCAGATATATCCTCGTATTTTTCGAGACGGGAGTATAGCTCAACAAAGTCGTTGGAGTCGNCGCGGGTGTGGACGAGTTTTTGTGCCATACTGATCATGCGTTCCACGCGTTCGCCATACACCACGATCTCTTTTTCGGCCTGAGCAATGTTGAGTTCGGAAGCAGAGAGCAGACCGCCGGAGATGAACTTGAGNTGGAATTCCTCGTCTTCTTTGTGTTTTGCGGGCACGAGTCGTTCCACGAGCTTGACGTAGAACTTGGTGAACCAGATCATTATCGAAAGATTGGCAAGCGACGAAACGGTGTGGAAGATCGACAGACCGAACGACACGCTCATCTGCATTTTTGCAACGCTTGCCACGGTGGAATTGTCGCGCATCGTGCCGTCAAAAAGATGGTTGTAGAGATCGGGAGTGTTAGTGCGCACTTCGGCAACGGTCTTGAAGAGGTTGCCCGGATCTCCCTGGCCTATCATTTCTGTGATCCAGGCCGAGAGTTCGACAAACGGATTGAACACGAAGAGCAGCCAAAGCACCCCGAACACGTTGAACATCAGATGGCCTATGGCGGTTCGTTTGGCTGCAACGTTGCCGCTGAGCGATGCGAGAAGCGGNGTGGCGGTGGTTCCGATGTGGGCGCCGAGCACGATCGCACAGGCAAGGTTGAAGTCGATCCANCCTTTCGAACACATGATCAGTGTGATGGCAAACGTAGCGGCCGACGATTGGATGATGGCGGTGACCACGATGCCCACGAGCAGGAAGATCAGCACCGATCCGAATCCCATATTGGCNTAGGATTCAAGGAAGGCAAACATTTCGGGGTTGCTCTGCATGTCGGGCACGTAGGTGCTGATCATGTCGAGCCCCATGAACAGGAATGAGAATCCGACTATAAACTCGCCGATTGATTTCGTTTTTCCTTTTTTGGAGAAGAGCAGAGGGATCGATAAGCCGATCAGCGGGAGNACTAATGTGGATATATTGACTTTGAACCCGAATAGAGCGATGATCCAGGCAGTGAAGGTGGTTCCGACGTTTGCACCCATGATCACGGCCATCGACTGAGCTAAGGTCATCAATCCTGCGTTGACGAAGCTAACCACCATGACGATGGATGCCGAGGAGCTCTGGATGAGGGCTGTGATGGCGAAGCCGGTCAGCGTTCCGGTGAAACGGTTGCGGGTCATTGCCGAGAGGATGTTGCGCAGGCGGTCGCCGGCGGTCTTCTGCAAGCCCTCGCTCATCACTTTCATGCCGTAGAGAAACAGTCCGACGGCACCTAACAGACAAAGGAGGTCTAATAAGCTATAATTCATAGTTTTAAATATGTTTGAGACTTAGCTCGATTTTTTTGGTTGGCAAAACAAACTGTTTTTCCGCCTACAAAGGTATAAACAAATATCAATAAACATAATGATTTTTAAGAAATATGAAAAAAATATTTAACGCGCGGCAGCGGTCTATCGTGCGCGCGTTTTTATTTAGTATAAATGGTTGAATATTGATAAAAATTAGTTAATTTTGGAGGTTGAATCGGTGTGATGTGGCCGATCCATTCCAAAAGAGAGAACATAAACCAATATAACTAACCTTAAACTTATGAGAATTAAACTGTTTCTGCTTTTGATGCTGACAGCTGTATTCCCAACTCTTGCCCAGCAAGTGGTGAGAGGTACGGTGATCGATGCCTCTACGGGCAATCCCGTGGCCGGTGCGGCAGTCATGCTCAATGACCAGGGTACGGTCGTTATTACCGGACCCGCAGGTGACTTTAGTATCAGTAATGTCAATCCGGGCAACGATGTGATTGTCATTGCAGCCTATGGCTACAATGACCTCAATCAGCCCGTATCGATCCTTAACGGAGCCGACTCCAACCTCGGTGTCCTGAAGATTATGGGTCAGAAGACGGCCGGCAATGCCTTCAGCGAGACTCAGCAGGAGATCATGTTCGATCAGAATGCGCTTGAAGACGAAGAGGGCAATGCTCAGTCGGTGGGTGTGCTGACCGGAGCATCTGACAATGTGTACTACAACGCTGCCAACTATAGCTTCAGCCTGATGCGCTTCCGCTTGCGTGGCTACGACTCGCAGTACACCACCACCTACATCAACGGAATTCCTTTTAACGATCTTGCCCGCGGCCGATTCAACTACTCGACTCTCGGCGGTATGAACCGTGCGTTCCGTTCGCGCACCACCACTCTCGGCATGGGCGCTTCGAGCTACGGTTTCGGCAACATTGGCGGAAGCTCCAACATCAACACCATCACCGAAAGCTATGCGCCCGGATTCAACGGATCGGTGGCTTACACCAACGCTGCCTATATGCTCCGCGCCATGCTCCTCTATTCGAGCGGCATCAACAAGCACGGATGGGGCATCACCGTGGGTGCGATCGGACGATATGCCAACGAGGGTGTGATCCCCGGAACGTTCTACAACTCGGCCGGCCTGTTCCTCTCGCTCGAAAAGCAGTTCAACGAACGCCACTCACTGACGCTCACCGCCTTCGGAGCTCCCACTCAGCGAGCCACAAACTCGGCTACATATCTCGAAGCCTACGAACTTGCCGACAACTATCTCTACAACCCCAACTGGGGATGGCAGGATGGCAAGAAACGCAGCGCAAAAGTGGTGGAATCTTTCGACCCCACCGCCATCCTCAACTGGATCTGGAAACCGAAACAGGGCACATCGCTCAACACCGGTTTCGCTTTCCGTTCGGTCAACTACTCCACTTCGGCACTCAACTGGTATAACGCACGCGATCCGCGCCCCGACTACTACCGCTATCTCCCCTCCTACTGGTCGGACAATCAGGAAGCCTACGATCTCTATACCGACCTCTGGCACACCTCTTCTTTCCGCCAGATCGACTGGGATGCCCTCTATCAGGCCAACTACCTCAACAATGAGCATAACAAGCTCGATCCCGAAAACTCACAGGGCTCGACCTATATTCTCGAAAATCGCCACAGCAATCAGCTCAACTTTATCTTCAGCTCGGTGCTCAACCATCGTCTGAACGACAATCTGACCATGCAGGCAGGCGTTTCGGCCAAC
>JAAVEX010000060.1 GCA_014801065.1 Barnesiella sp. | reverse complement strand
CGGCGGTTGGCGGTGCGCAGGCGTTCGATCGGGAGGATTACGGATGATTCAAGGCGCGTCATGGGGCGGCGCAGCCATTTCTGAAAGTGGTAGAGATGGTTGACGGCGCAGGGGCGGGTATCTTTGTCGGGGCTCAGATGCATGCGGCAAAGATAATATGGGAATTGGGGGCGGGGATGCGAAATTGTCGTTTTGGTTGGATCGGCCGAGCACGGCCGATGGATTTGACAGTCGGCTGATGATTTTTTGCGGGCGGTGGATAGGCGTGGGAGAGTAGACTTTAGTCGTCTTTCAAAGAGGCATGGTCAAATACCTTTGCTATCAGTCCTGTGCGATGGATCGAACTTACCGGAGCGATCTCTTCGACGATGAAATTACGGTAGAGGATATTGCTCGATGATGCGGGGGAAGTGGAGGCGTTCGAGATCGTGGATGCGGGCTTCGAGGGTTGAGGGGGTGTCGTTGGGGGCGATGTCGAGAGGGGCCTGGAATATAATTTCGCCGCCGTCGCAGATTTCGCTGACGGTGTGGATGGTGATCCCGCTGCGGGTTTCGCCGGCGGCTATCACTGCCTCATGAATCCGGCGGCCGTACATCCCCTTGCCGCCGTAGGCCGGAAGTAATGAGGGATGGATGTTGAGCATCCGGCCTTCATATTTCTTTGTAAGATATGGAGGGATCATCATCAGGAAGCCGGCAAGAACAATCATGTTGATTCCATAGCGATCGAGCATTTCAATCATTCGCCGTGGGGTGTTCATATCGTCGGCGGTGATCATTTCGACCGGAACGTTGAGCCGCGAAGCGCGATCGATCACGGCTGCACCCGGACGGTTGCAGACGATCACCTCTACGCTGCCTGATTGCGGTCGGGAAGCGAAGTGACGGATAATGTTTTCGGCGTTGGAGCCGGAGCCGGAAGCAAAGATTGCAATTCGTTTCATGGTGGCAAAATTACTATAATTATCGAATACTTGCAATAACGGGATATTTGCGTGATTTCAGGATTATGGTTATCTTTGAGGAAAAGAATCCAAACACTCTCTTAGAGAGTTTTTGAATTTAAACCAAATTAAATAATAAAGAATGGATTTTAAATTTTTGATTTCATCACAGAAGGATCTTTTGGGCGCTTTTTCAAAATCTTTCTTTGTGCTAAAATCATATAAATCCAAACACTCTCTAAATTATGGCAGATAAAAAATTGGAAAAACTGATCAGTGAATTGCGCGGAAAGGATAAGATCAAAGTGCTTTTCGTGTGTCTGGGCAATATTTGCCGGAGCCCGGCGGCCGATGGCATAATGCGGGCGCTCGTTGATGAGCGTGGCGATGCCGGACGCTGGGTGATAGACTCGGCGGGAACCGGCGGATGGCATGTGGGTGATCTGCCCGATAAGCGTATGCGTGTCCACGGCGCGCGTCGGGGCCTGCGTTTCGATCATATATGCCGGCAGGTTAAGGAGGGCGATTTTGATGATTTCGATATGATTATCGGGATGGATTCGGGCAATCTGCGCGATCTCCACCGGCTGGCTCCAACGCCTGAGGCAGAGGATAAAATCGTGGCAATGGCGGATTTTTTCAATCCCGGTGCGGTATATGACCATGTGCCGGATCCATATTACGACGGGGCGCAGGGGTTTGAGACGGTGTTGGATCTGCTTCAGGATGCCACACTCAATCTCTATGAGCGCCTGACACCGTCAACATAATTGGCACGAAATTTGTTGTATAATTGTCGGACAATAAATAATCGACTGTTAAATTTAAAATCTAAATATATAATTATGGAAAAAATTCAACCCGGAAAATATGTTGAGATGGCCTACGATCTCTATGAAGTGACTCCCGAAGGAGACAAACTCGTTCATCAGACTGATGTTGACGATCCCGAAAAGATCGTTTTCGGTGTGACTCGCGGTGTTATCGTTCCTCTGGAAAAGGCTATCGACGGTCTGGAAGCGGGCGGCACGTTTGATATCGTGGTTAAGGCAGCGGATGCTTTCGGTCCTCACGATCCGGAGCAGATTGCTACTCTGCCGATTGAAATCTTTGAAGTTGACGGTAAGATTGATAAAGATGTGGTGAAGGCAGGCGCTGTTCTTCCGATGATGACGGCTGATGGCTATCGCATCAACGGTGTGGTGGTCGAGGTGACCGACAATGATGTCAAGATGGATTTCAATCATCCGCTTGCCGGGAAGGATGTGCGTTTCAAGGGTAATATCCTGACGGTGCGCGATGCCACTGAAGCTGAATTGCATCCTCAGAGCGGATGTGGTTGCGGCTGCCATGGCGGCGACTGCGGCGAAGATGGTTGTGGCTGCGACGAAAAGTCGGGCTGCGGCGATGAAGGCTGCGGTTGCGGCAAGTAATTGCTCAACTGAATTAATAAACATTAGAGCCGGTTCGATATTTGTTGTCGAACCGGCTCTAATGTTTAGAGAGTGTTTGAATTTAAACCAAATAAGATATTAAAGAATGGGGGTTCAATTTTGATTTCATCACAAAGGATCTCTGGGGCGCTTTTTCAAAACTTTCATCAGTCGCAATGCCCGCATTGCTCCATCTTAGAAACTGTTTAATTTATGAGAATAAATTTTATATACTCTGATTTTAATGATCTTTCAGGCGATTTTTGCCAAGTTTTATCGGTCACGATGCCCGCATCGCTCCCTCTTCAACTTGCAAAATTCATCCTGAAATATCCTCAAAATCATTCGCCCATAAATGTAAACAGTTTCTTCAATTTTGAAAAATCATCCCCAAACCTCTCTTTGTGCTAAAATCATTTAAATCCAAACACTCTCTATGAGAATATCATCAGAAGTTGTAGCCAAGGGTGATGGAGAAGAGGTTGGAGTGCATTTTGAGAGGCACTTCGATGGGAAGCCCGGCTTCGCCGGCGGCCACCACATCATCGCGCATATTGTCGCATAGGCCCAGCGCTCCCGACACGGCGATGTAGTAGTGGTCGAGGAGAGTGACAGCTGCGCCGATGCGCCATTTGATATCGGAGCGATTGAGCATGCCCTCGCTTCCGAATGCCGGCGATGTGACGTTGTATTTGTCAACGCTCATGTGGACGTTGCCTTTGAACGATAGATTGAATTCGGGTCCGGTGAAGATGCTGACGGCTATATCGGGGGTGAAGTCGAAGCGGTATCCGAAGTTGAGCGGTATGCGAAGACCCCACTGGCGCACGGAGGCGCTGTTTGCATCGGGGTAGTAGATGTCGCGGTTCACGGAAAAGGTGTTGTAATAGATCGATGCACCCGGCTCGAAGTAGAAATTTTTCCACACCGGGACGTTATAGACTGCGCCGGCGCTGAATCCGGAGCTGTTGCCAAACATCGGGATCTTGAGCAGGCCTCCGGTGGTTTTGACATCGCCGGGGCAGGCGAGTTCGTATGACAGACGCACACCGAAACCGGCTCGGTTGTCGGGATTGTCAAAGATTTCCTCCTGAGCGAAAGATGTTGCTGCTGTGGCAAGAAGGATGGCGGTGGTTAGTTTGCGTAACATTTGGATGAATGATTTTTATGAGTTCTTATGGGGCAAAGATAGTAAAATATTCTCATAAATTTAAACAGTTTCTTACTATCGCGTTGCGTATGATAAAGACGGTGTGAATGATCTGTTGGGATCATTCACACCGTCTTTCTATAGGTGGATCGGGGGCTTGAGCCCTCGGAATTGATCGAATCGGTATCTGTTAGTTTGATAAACGTCGACGTTATTCCTCCGACTGATTTCGATTCTTGGCTTTTCGTTTAGTTTTGGTTGCCGACGAATCAACATCTTTTTCCTCCTTGATGTCGATTTCGTTTCGGTCTTTGTCAAGGACTTTATATTCGAGGTAGGCGAGCGATTGATCGGGCATTATTTTGAATTTGCGGCCCAGTTCCATTCGCCAGCGGCGGTAGGGTGAAATTAGTCCTTTTTTGAGATAGGCATCGACAAATGGGTGGACGTAGAGGATAAAGTCGTTCACTTTGAGATCGTCGATGAGATAGTGGAGCTTTTCTTTGAGCGTGTCGGTGAAAAGCAGAGATGGTTGGACTTTGCCTTTTCCGAAGCATGAGGGGCAGGTCTCGGCAGTGACTATGTCGAGGGCCGGTCTGACGCGCTGACGTGTGATTTGCATGAGCCCGAATTTGCTCAGAGGCAGGATGTTGTGGCGAGCCCTATCGTTTTGCATGATTTCGCGCATGTGTTCGTAGAGCTGCTGGCGGTGTTCGGCCTTAGCCATGTCGATGAAGTCGATCACGATGATTCCGCCCATGTCGCGCAGGCGCAACTGCCGCGCAATCTCTTCGGCGGCTCTCATGTTGACTTCGAGGGCGTTGCTTTCCTGATCGGCGGCTCCTTTGGAGCGGTTGCCTGAATTGACGTCGATGACGTGGAGTGCTTCGGTGTGTTCGATGATGATGTAAGCGCCGCTGCGAAACGATACCGTTTTGCCGAAAGATGATTTGATCTGTCGGGTGATGTTGAAGTGGTCAAAAATCGGCTCGTCGCGTGAATAGAGTTTTACGATCTCTTTTCGGTCGGGAGCGATGAGGTTGACGTATTTGCTTATCTGGCTTTGGGTTTCGGGATCGTTGACGTGGATGCTTTCGAAGTTGGGATTGAAGATGTCGCGGAGCACACCGACAATGCGACTCTCTTCCTGAAACACGAGCGCCGGGGCTGTTGAAGTCCGAGCTTTCCGGATGGTATCTTCCCAGTATTTCTCAAGGGTTTTCATCTCGTGGATGAGTTCAGCTACGCGTTTTCCTTCGGCGGATGTGCGGATTATGACTCCGAAATTTTTGGGTCTGATGCTCTCGATGAGCTGTTTCAGGCGCATCTTTTCTTCGGAGGTTTTAATTTTCTGGGAAATGGATACCTTGTCGCTAAAAGGTATGAGGACCATGTAGCGTCCGGTGAGGGTGATCTCGGTGGTGAGACGCGGCCCTTTTGAAGAGATCGGTTCTTTGACTATCTGTACCAGCAGTTCCTGTCCGGGCGAAAGCAGTTCGGAGATCGATCCTTGCTTGTTGATATCGGGCAGGAGGGTCATTTTCGATACGGATGGTGCCGTTCGCTGAGATTTGTCGAGGGCCTTCTGGAGGAATGAGGAGTAGGAGGCGAAGTGTGAGCCAAGATCTAAGTAATGGAGGAAAGCGTCTTTTTCGTAGCCAACGTTGACAAATGCGGCATTAAGACCGGGCATAAGCTTTTTGACTTTAGCCAGGTAGATGTCGCCGACAGCGTAGGCGATGTCAGTGGCCTCCTTCTGAAGGGAGACCAGGCGGCCATCTTCGAGAAGCGCGATAGACACTTCTTTTGGCTGGACGTCGACAATGAGATCGCTTTGCATTCTTAGAGTGTGTTTGGAATTAAATCAAATTTAATAATCAGAGAGTTTGGAAAGTTTGATTTCATCACAAATGATCTTTCGGGCGCTTTTTCAAAGCTTTCATCAGTTGCAATGCCTGCATTGTTCCTTCTTCAATCTTTAAAAATCACTCGAAAATCTCACTTTGTGGAAAAATCAGTTAAATTCAAACACTCTCATAAATAAAATAATGGGGCATCAACGGGGATCGCTTAAAATACAAAGAACAAACTCTGGGCGACATCGCGCCCACTTTCGGGGGGAGCCGGCAACAGGTTTGTTCTGTGTATAGCGTTCCGAGAAATCGAACATTTAGCCCGGCCATTGATGCCGGAGTCTAATGAAGAATATTATTTCTTCTTATGACGATTTTTTCTGAGACGTTTTTTACGCTTGTGAGTAGCCATTTTGTGGCCTTTTCTTTTCTTTCCGCTAGGCATGTTACTCTGAGGTTAAAATGTTGATAAATAGGGATATTATTTTTTCACTTCTTCCATGAACACTTTGGCCGGCTTGAAAGCGGGGATTTTGTGTTCGGGGATTACGATAGTGGTGTTCTGCGAGATGTTGCGTGCAGTTTTCTGCGAACGAGTCTTAACGATGAAGCTACCGAAACCGCGGAGATAAACGTTTTCGCCTGAAGCAAGTGAATCTTTCACTACTTCCATGAATTTTTCGATCGTAGCGAGAACATTGGCTTTTTCGATGCCGGTTGTCTTTGAGATTTCGTTTACAATATCAGCTTTAGTCATTTTGGTTTAAGCTTTAAGTTTTTATAATTAAATATATAGTTCTTAGCGTTTTAAGTGCAAATTGAGCCTTGTGGCTCAGTTTAGCAAGTGCAAATATCGTAACTTTTTTTCAATTAACAGCTATCTATGGGCAATTTTTTGCAATAATTCTCACTTTATGACCCCTTTACCGAGGAGCGGGATCAATTGGTCAAGGCTATTAATTTCGACGGCGCCGTCGGGACATGGCTGAGTGGAAGGCGTGTCGGGGTGACGATACCACACTGCGTTCCAACCGGCTCGGAGCGCTCCGGCAATATCGGTCAGCGGGTTGTCGCCCACAAGCAGATGGTGAGAGGGATCGGTGTCGCCTGCTCGGTCCATGGCGTGGGCAAACAGGCGCGGGTCGGGCTTGTTGATGCCGATGTCGTCGCTGAGCACTGTCAGATGGACCATCGGTGTGATTCCTGTAATGTCCATTTTGCGATATTGGACTTCTTTGAAACCGTTGGAGAGTATGCCTATCTTCAGAGAGGGTATGGCGTTGAGGTCGGTAAGCATCTGCATGGCTCCGGGAATCATACGGCGTTGCTGCGCCAGCAGATCGAGGTATAGCGTGTCGTAGCGTTTGGCGGCTTCGACGGCTTCTTCTTCGGGAATTCCGCCATCAGTGAGTGGGCGGCGGAATCTCTCGATGCGCAGGTATGGTCTGGTGATCTCGGCTTTGCTGTAGAGATCCCATAGCTCATGGTTATGGCGTTCGTAGGTTTCGGCCCATGTCTGAGGATCGGGGAAATGGGAGCGCAGAAGCGGTTCGTCGGCATACATCTGGTGAAGCGATGCGCGGGCGTTGCTGCGGAAGTCGATCAGGGTGTCGTCAAGATCGAGCCAAAGAGTTGTGATACGGTCGGGATTGAATGTGGCGGGAGGCATTTGTCGGAGTGATGGGTGGGTTACATTAGATCGCGGGCAATGGGTCCGTTGCGTTCGATACGGCGCAGATGGTGGACAACGCGCAGAGTGAGTGGCAGCACGATGATTTCGTAGGCCGTTTTCAGCAGGGTCTGTGTGGCTATAAGCGACAGGATTACGCTTAGCGGAAACACGCCTCCGAAAGCTATCGGGAAGAACAGGCATGAGTCTGTTGCTTCGCCAAACACGGTCGATATGATGGCGCGTGCGGAAAATCCGCGAGTGTCGCCTCGTCGGGCGGCCTTCATGCGGCTCATGACGTAGGCGTTGACCATCGACCCGCAAAGGAAGGCGGTGAAGCTTGCGGCTACGATACGCGGCACGGCTCCAAACATGATCTGCATGGCTTGTTGATGATGCCACGATGAGTCGCCGGGAATCCACAGGCCGAGCTGCAGAAGCAGGCACACGAGGAGATTCATGGCAAATCCGAGCCAGATGACGAAGCGTGCGCGCCGAAATCCGTAGATTTCCACTATGCAGTCGCTTATGATATAGGATATTGGAAATACGGTCACGCCTGCGGTGAGTGTAAGCGGTCCGAGGGAGAATGTTTTTATCTCCATGAGGTTGGACACGATCAGACACACGCAGAAGAGCGTGGCGAGGATGAGAAACGTGGGTGATAGGGCGTTGGGATGCTGCCCGCCGGTTGGTTGGGTTGTGTTAGATTGATGTGTCATGTTCTTGTTTTTTACGAGGTTGCAAGCACTCGGTGGTTATTTACAGTGTTCGGGTTATATTATCCCATGTTTTATTTCCTATTACTTTCCGGTAGACATCAAGGGTNCGTTCNGCTATGATNTCCCAGTCGTAGGGTGTCAGATCATATTTCGTTTTTGNCGGGTTTTCAAGTATTTTGCTGATAGTCCGGCTCATTTCATCNGGGTCGCGGTCGNTGCAATAGTTTTCTTGGGGCAGCGGAATGATATGAGCGGCCGGAATGTCGGTGGCNACAATGGGCAGGTCGTGGGACATCGCTTCAAGAAGCACCATCGGGAATCCTTCGTTGTGGGATGATAGCACGTAGATCGATGCGTGGGTGTAGAGTTGAGCCAGATCTGAGCCTGATGTATAGCCTGTGAAGATCGTGCGGCGATTTGTATCAAGGCTTTTGAGATAGGTGAGATAGTCAGGGTTATGGTCGGCACTTCCGGCTATCACCAGTTGATATTCAGGATCTTCGATCCGATTGACTGCCTTGATCAGATTGTCGAAGCCTTTTTCCGGGGTCAGTCGTCCGACCGCGAGAATATATTTGCCCGGGCAAATGGCATGGCTGTCGAGGAACCCGGTCGAGTGGTCAAACCCTATTGGCATTATGCCGTTTGGGATAGCAGACGATTTCCGCTGAATCTTTTCGGAGTAAAGGGCTCTCTGTAGCGGGCTTACAAATATAATGTGGTTGGCGCAACTGAGGGATATTTTTTCGGCGATGCGAAGGATAAGCTTTGCGGGAGCGCTCCATTTGTCGTGCTCATAGTTCGGGCTGTGGTATGTGAGGACTACTTTGAGACCGGCCATACGCAGCAATGGCGAGAACATTCCGGGTCCGATATTGTGGATGTTTACCACTTCCGGGCGTGAAAATATGAGATTTATCGCGGACTTGAAAGTGTGCCACACCGACTCGAATCCTCCTATTCGTGTCGATGAGGTGTCTTTAAATTCAACGCCCGGAATAGTGGATTGGGACTTGGCCGTAAGATACGGTTTACGACGGAACACACGGCAGGGAATGTGGCGAGCTAAGCGAGGGATCAATTGTTCGCAATGGCTCTCCACGCCTCCCTGAACTCCCGGGAAACCACGTATGCCGATCACGGCGAGTCCTCGNCGTTGCTTGTTTTCGCTGCTCATTAAGCGTCAGTGACTGATCTTATTAATCCCAGCAGATTGATTTGCCGCGGCGGATGCGCCATTTGTTTTTGAGGATCCATTTGATGGGAATCCATGGGCGACGTTTCATGTCGTGGCGTTCAGTGACGATAAACGCGCAGTTGCGCTGGCAATTTTTCACCTTTTCGAGCGCTTCCTTGGCTTTGTCGGAGGCCATGATTTCTTCAAACGACTGCTCTTTGATATTGCCGAGGATCCATTCTTCGCCGGAACCGTTGCAGGGCGATACGTTGCCCCATGGGTCGATGAAGAAGAAATCGGTCAATGCGCCGCACGCCGGGCGATAGCCGCTTTCGTCGCCACGCAGACGGCGGTGGATCGAGCGGTTGAAGAANGCGCGACCGTAGTCCTTGAGTCGGTTTTTAAGGCCTCTGCGCTTGGACGTCAGCAGGGCTTTTACGAATAGCTCGTGCTGGGCAAGGGCATCTTCGCTAACGATCTGGTTGTCTTCCTTGTGGAAGTACCATGAATTGTGGACCGTGGAGTTGCCTAATTCCACATCGAGGGCTACGCAAAGTTCGTAGAGGTGGATGAGGTCCTTATAGTTGTCGGGAGATATGACAACGGAAAATCCGATGTTTTTACACTTCGTTTTCTTGAGCTCAAGCATAGTGCGCAGAGCGTGGTCGAATCCGTTGACAATGCCNCGCTTGGAGTCGTTGATCTTAGGNAGACCTTCAACGCTGACACGAATCAGAATGTTGGGATACTTGTTTGCGATCTCAACAATTTTTTCGGTGTTGTAGCCATTGGTCGACAGTTCAAGAAGAGATGCTTTGGGATACAGGATCTCGAATATTCGGTCGATATCCTTGCGGATGGTAGCTTCACCACCGGTAATATTTATTCGGAGGCCTGCGGGGAGTTTTTCGTAATATTCGGGATCGATTTCTTCGGCCGGGGCTGTGGGAAATTTCCAGATATTACACATGTTGCATTTCGCATTGCATCGAAATGTTGTTATAAGGCTTCCTTGAACGATATTTTTCATTGCAAAGTGATTTTTAGGGTGCAAAGATAGTCAATCTTTGTTAACTATGAAAATGGTACACGTCTTTCCCATTATTAGAGATAAACGAAAAGACGGGGCCGATTATTATACTTTGGAGGTTTATTCGATAGATTATTTGCAGATTATGGTGTAGACTTTGTCGACAGTCTGCCCTTTAAGTATTCGTTTCAACTGCTTGCGGGAGGTCTTCTTGCTGCGCAGTGTCAGGAGCAGGGCGGCATTGTCGGCATCAACGGCGTTAACGATGTCGGCTACATTTTCGGGCTGCGGAACTGTGACGATAACGTAGTCGGCGCTTTGCAGTGCGGCAGCGATCTGTTGCTGAGTGTCAACGCTGATAACGGCATCGTTGTTGTTGAAGCCTGAGAGAACTTCAACCGAATGTCCGATTGCGAGCAGTGAGTCGGCAAACTCGTGGCCCATGGTGTCGGTTGAGTTAAGCGGATTGAAATAGATCACGCGTAGATCCGGGCGAGCCATAATCATGTTTCTCAGCTTGCCGAGTGAGTTAGGGTTGCCGTCGTAGACGATCGAGTTGTTTTCGATGCCGAGGAAGGCAACGTCGATGGGCGATTTCACTTTGCGTGAGCACCATGACATCAGTATGCACCAGCAGANGCAGCAGATGAGTGAAACGAAAAGTGCNACAAACGGCCATATCAGTTTTTTGATCACGGACGCTTCCTTGACCACGTAGGCGGGCTGGAAAACAAAGCCGATATTAGCTGTGGAATAACGCTGCAACACGGAGTTTTCGCGCTGCCCCACGAGATATTCGTAGAGTGAGTTGAGATGGCCCTTGTTGCGCGCAAGATTCAAAAGTTCAAGCTGATAGTCGGGATATTTGTCGAGGCGGCCTTCGGCTGTGGCAGCGAGAGATTCTTTGTGCTGAAGGTCTTTCTTTAATTTTGCAAGCTGTTTGGTTGAGTTTTCGATGATGAGGTCGCGGAGTTCTTCAATCTTTTTGTTGAGCTGAATCATGGCCTCGTTTTCATCGGTAGCAGAGCGGCGCAGGTCGCGACGGGCTTGAATCATGCCGTTGAAGGCTTCTACATTAGCATCGCCGAGCGTTTCGATCGATGGGATGATAACGTCGTCGTTCAGACGGTTGCGGAGAATGTCGAGCACAGTCTCATAGTAAGCTATTTCATAGTGGGAGTTGCGGATATCCTGACGCGAACCGTAGGCATCGTTGACGAGCAGACCCAATTCGGAGTCTACGCCCATCAGTTCGTTCTGCTTCTGATATTCCTTTTCATCCTCTTCTGCTTTCTGAAGGGCGTTGAACGTTTCGGCGATGCGTTCGTCGTAGTATTTGATTGATATTTCCGACGTTTCGTGGAGGCGTTCGCGGCGTTTTGAATTGTATTCACCCATGATGGCGTCGACGATCGCTTTTCCGAGCTCTACATTGTCGGCAGTGTAGTTGACGGAAATCACATCGGCCAGTTTCTCAGGCTGAAGGATATCCATTTCATTGTAGAGAATCTCAGCGGCAAGATCGTTGCCGTAGACGCCTACTTTGATTTCTTTATAAAGCTTTTTGTTGAAATGTTCGGTGCTGATCAGCTGATAGTTNCCGTAGGGTGTCTTTAGCATGTACGGGAAAGTGACATCTTTCGCTTCGGTAAGGAGCTTCTTAAAGAAACCCTCAGTGGCGATAACATCAGCTTTGCCGTTTGGCTTAAGTGTGATTTTCAGATTGAACGGGGATGAAAGCGAGTCAAACTGTTCGGCGGGCGCTTCAACTCTGACGGGTGAATTTTTGTAGAGACGGGATCTCTTTCCGTTGTGGTCTGTTGCGATATAGACGCGGTTGAGGTCNAGCGAACGAACCGTGCGCAGCATGACATCGTGGCTGCTAATGATCATCAACTCGTTGTTGACACCTGTTCCGGCAAATCCACCGACAGAAAATGTTCGCATCATCTGTTGCATGCCACCGGCGCTCGCATCGCTTTCGTTGTTGTCGCCAATGAGTAATTCTCCTCTGATTTCAGTTTTTGACAGTCTTGTCATGCCAAACCACACTCCGGCGGCTGTAAAGCAAATGATCACCGCAACAATGGCCCAACGCCATTGTCTGGCAGCACGCATGATACGGCGAATGTCTACAATGTTTTCTTCTTTTTTCATTAATGAAATGCAGTTATATTTTTATTGTTTTTTTCTGTAAAAAGTCGGTTTTTTGAGTGTCTGATTCTTTGATGCTTTGTCCGGTGCCGCTGATCATTCCGAGGAGGATCATGCTAAACATGCCGAGCTGCTGGGTAAACAGGGTTCCTGACGTACATTCGATCAATATGAAGCAGATGATCAAGGCGCCAATCGTGTAGGGATAGCGGTAAAGAACGGGATTTTTTCTGAGCAACACTCTAAGGAAATTATAGATATAGACCCAAAACCATATAAATAGCATAACGCCCACGATGCCAAATTGGGCAAGCGACGTGTAGTAAGCATCGCAGATGAAGAATCCGGTGTTGGGCGATATGCCCCACACGTTATTGATTCCATAATAATAGTACACGTCGGAATAATATTTTTCCGAGGCAAAGGTCCCGAAAGAGCCAAGCCCCGTGCCAAAGGGGAAGAAATCTAAAAGAATCAAAAATCCGGTGACATACAGCACGGGACGTGCAAATGATTCAATAGCGGACGGGTCAAACGTAGTGCTTTCGCCTGTTAAAAAATAGTATTCTATTTTCCTCCATGATGCGGCTAATACGAGCAGGAACACCGCTGCAACGGCTATGGCATGGCGAAGACCGAAGTTGCGGAAAAAGTTCGGGCGATAGAAAAACAGGAATGTGATAGTCAGGATATAGATTCCGTAGTATTTCGATCGGGTGCAGAGAAGTCCTACGGTCAGCATAGCAACAGTGTAAAGAATAATCTTTTTGGGAATTTTGCCCTCTTTATCTATGTTGCAATACAAAATATAGATGCAGCTTATGAAGATAATCGAACCTCCGTAGGCCACGTGGGACACGACCATCTTCACATATTGATGGCCGATGAATAATATTGTTCCGATTACGATTGCGTTGAAGAAGCAGATATACGTGATCAGCTGCTTGTCTTTTGCCGTGAGCTGCGGTTTGATGGAAAAGAAAACTATGAAAGATATAAACGTTTTCAGTTCAATTATCCAGTCGAGTGCGATCCCGGCAGGGACGGTGAAATGAACGCAGGTCAGGGAGTATATGGCATAAAGGGTAATGATGCCGATGATGATCCAAAGGAGTCGATAGCGCTTCCAGTTGTTGTTAAACACGCTGTCGAAGATTGCGATACCTCCCAAAATGAGAGCGAACAGTTCGTCGAGAAATGTAATATACAGTATACTTGGTATGATGAAGATCATACCAAGTATAATTATATAGATACATACTCGATCTATTCGGATCATGATAGGTTTTGGAATGTGTTATTTTCTGATAGCCAATGCGATGATAAGTGATATTACACTTGCTGAGATGCCTACAATCGTAGAGATTACGGAGAGTTTGTAGGCGTTGTTGGAGTTGTATTTGGAGTTGTCCTGCTTGATGCCGTTCGGCTCAACTATGATCACATCATTGTTTTTCAGCCAGAAATAAGGCGATTTGGTGATGTCGGAACTGTGCAAGTCAATGCGACCGTATTCAATGTTGCCGTCCGGCATGCGACGCATCACCAGAATGTTGTCGCGTTTGGCATAGTCGGTCAGGTCTCCGCAGTCGCCCAGCGCATTGAGGATGCTGTAGCGGTCGCCCGTGATCCGGATTGTTTTAGGCGCGCCAACTTCGCCGATTATGGTCACTTTATAGTTGAGGAAATTAACGGTAATGATAGGATCTTTCACATATTCAGAGATGCGTTTATACAAGTAGTCGCGCAGCTCGTAGGTGGTCATTCCGGCAACGTGAATCCGGCCGAGCACGGGGAAGTCGATATCACCCTTGTTGTCTATAATATATGTCTGAATATGAGGTGCTCCGGTAGTTGCTGTGGCTGACGGTGTCGCGGGATTGACCAGCGGAAGATTGAACATGGCAGTGGCCTCAGGAACTGAAGAGTTGACATTAATGGTTATCTCGTTTTCAGGTTCGAGCCTATGAGTCGTTTCATTTGTCTGAAGAATCCCCGAAGTAGAGTTTTCGATATCTTCAAAATATGTCAGATCGTGTTTTGTTTTGCACGAAGAGATAGCAATTGTAATTGCAATGGCGATGAATAATCGGAATGTTTTCATTATCTGTGATTGATTGAATGGTCTATTTATGAACGATAAAAGATGATTAATTATTGTGTTTGGTGATCTACCGATTAGTGGGATTTNCAATGGGGGTGCCGAAAAGAATTGATGTGGATTTCCATCGGCAGAATATGTATCGNCCAAGAATATAAGGAATTAATACTCCGGCTGATATTGAGATTATNGCTCCGATCCACCATGATGCGATGTCNGGAGGGGTGACATTGAATAGTCCGGCTTTNGATAACACGCCTTTGGCCAGGCCTTCAAATGTGGTGTGGAAGAGATAANTCAAATAGGAGAAAGTTGCGATGGAGAGTATGGAGGATTTGAATCTGTGGAGTTTAGAATGATTGATCATTGCAGCTACAGCCAGCGACATGATGATCCCGGAAATATTGGTCAGCAATGAGAGGGATTTGGAAGCAAGAAAAGGGTTGTTGCGGGTCATGCCGGTTTCGATTGCGACGGCCATGATTACAAAAGCCAGCGTTCCGAATATAAAGAGTTTTGTCCGGATCCGTCTGATTGTATGCAAGTGGTCGGCAGTTAGTGTCCCTACGGTGAAGAATATAAGCATGTCGGCAGTCTGCTTCAGGCAGAAAATTTCCGGGAATATATCGGAGACGCAGAATAGAATCACTGATGCGAGAAGTAAAAGTTTTCGTGCTGCAGGAGTCTTGAAAAGCGGAATAATCACCATCATCCACCATAACGCCCAGATGAACCACAGGAAATAACCGGCTGCCGGAAGATAGAGAATCTCAAATAGCGTAGCGAGAGTGATAGGGTGGTCGAGCGGGAGAACGTTGGCCGATAGTAGTTTAAATATGATGATTATGACCGACACCACGAAATAGGGAATCATCAGGCGGATGAATTTCTTTTTTAGGAAATGCCGATAGGGTGTGGGTCGCCATGTGGCCTGATACAGAAAACCGCTGGCAAACATGAACAGCGGCATGTGGAAAAGATATATCACATCTACCGCAGTCTTGAAGGCGGCGGGCGTATTTCGGGCCGTGAAATGTCCGATCACGACTAATATTATAGCAACCCCCTTGGCTATATCAATAGTTTTATAACGTTTGGTGGTTGGTATCGGGGGGCGTAGGGTGCTCATGTGATTGGATTAGTGGTGCAAATTTACTACAATAATGTGAGAAAAAGTGTGATAGATGAGAAAAAGTTGAATTGAATCAATGAATGGTCCGCATAAATTACTTATAGCTTATATTTTATAAGTAAGGTAAAATGTAAAAAGAATATAGCTCAATTCTGAAGTGAGTTGGAAAATTCTAAAGGGAAATGCACCATAACGACGACTATTGCACAGATAGCTTTAATAGTGTTAGTCGTCAGTATGTCGAATGGGCTGCCCGGAGGTTTACTTTTTGAACGCAATCCGCCCTCCCCAAAAGAATGAAAGTCATCAATAGTACGATTAGGCTGGTTAAAAGCTTATTTAATTAGTAAGGTCCGTTAATTGTCTTGTTGGATGGTGTATAACTTCTATTTTGGCTATTTTTTTTGAGTGTTATAGATAACAATATTCTACTTTTTTAACCGGGGAACTTATTCCTGACAATTCTCCAGTGGGGAAGACCGGATGCGTGTTTCGCACTTGATTTATAATTCATTTATAATTATGTGCAGAGTCGCTATGAGGTCGGATGTTGCGTAAGAGGATAAGGTTGTGCCGGGCTGTAGTTGATGTTTTTGTTTAATACTCGTGCCGGAACTCCGGCGGCTGATGCTCCGGCGGGGATGTCGTGGGTGATAACTGCACCAGCACCTATCATTGCCCTCTTGCCGATATGGACATGACCAACGATACAGACGCTTGGCCCGACATACACCTCGTCTTCAATAATAGCTGCGGTTGAATTCATTGCTCCAATGGTTGTGAATTGTGAGAGGTTCACATTGTTGCCAATTATGGCACTTTCATTAATGATGATGCTTGTGTCATGACCAAGAAATAGGCCATAGCCGATTTTTGTGGATAATGGAATGTGGAATGAATACTTACGTCTGTACTTTTCCAATCTGAGTCGTAGGATTGGCCAGAATAATCCTCTGTATTGGCACATTCGATGATAGAATAAATATCCCATTGATGGCGATTTAAAGTGTGATAACCAGAGTTTTATAGGGGAGGCGGAGTGTCCGGTTATTCGATAAAAATCACTACGGATGAGCTCGAAACAGTCTTTGTACGATTCGGGAATCGGAATAATAATGCCTTCAATGTTAAGATGCTTCATGAAACTATTTTATTTTTATAAGAGAGTGTTTGAATTTAAACCAAATTAATTATTAAAGAAAGGGATTTCAATTTTTGATTTCATCACAAAGGATCTTTTGGTCGCTTTTTCAAAGCTTTCATCAGTCGCAATGCCCGCATTGCTCCTTCTTCAATTTTGAAAAATCACTCCAAAATCTCTCTTTGTGCTAAAAT
>JAAVEX010000059.1 GCA_014801065.1 Barnesiella sp. | reverse complement strand
TATTGTTGCTTTTCGAAAATTCGGACTATAGCGTAGGAGATCGTGACAACTATGATCATCGGGAAAAACTGACTGTAGGCTCCGACCATTTCCGTGCAGAGCATCACAGCCATCAGCGGCGCTCTGACAGCTCCGGCCATCACTCCGGCCATAGAATAGAGCACGAAAAGTCCAACGGGCAAATCAAACCCGCAGAACGCATTGACCAACAGGACAAATAAAAATCCGAGTACACTTCCCACCATCAACGTTGGAGCAAAATTTCCGGCTACACCACCGCCATTGTTAGTGGCCGATGTGGCGAAACATTTCACAGCTACAGTGGCAAGCGCAACAAAGATCAGCAGTGTTGCCCCGCCCGAACTCGTGGCAAACATACTATCGGCAAGGAGCGCCCCGCTATGACCGTTGAGCAGACTTCCGGCAACACCATAGCCTTCGCCGTATAACGCAGGAAGCATAGCGACGGCAACCGAAAGGAATGTGCCGGCAATGACCCATCTTACCCATTCGCGCTTTATCGCTTCAAGCCAGCGACGCACTGTGGCCATTATATATCTATAGTATAACGCATACAGTCCGCACACTATTCCTAAAGCTATGACAAATGGAATATACTTAGGGTCAAACGAAGCGAACGAATCCGCCATCTGAATATCAAGCTTGAACCCGCCAAGAGCATAGGCCGTCATCGAAGCCACGATAGTACACACAAGCAGGGCGAGCACTGCAAGCGTTGTCATGGGGGTGCGCATCACCTCCAGCGTGTAGAACGCACCTCCGAGCGGCGACTTGAAGATGCCGGCGATACCGGCCCCCGCCCCTATTCCGATCACTGTGGCCAGCGTGGCGCGATCGAGGTTGAGCCATCGCCCTATATTGCCTCCAATAGCAGCCCCCGTCGAAGCAATCGGACCCTCCGAACCGGCAGAGCCACCAAATCCGAGAGTAATGGTCGATGCGATCATAGGATAGAACATGCGTTTGGGCGCAATGTATAGATCGCCCTGTTTGAGCTGCGCCTTCAGGCGCTCAGGCCCATGGGATAGCGGCGTTCGCAGCAAGTAGAGCACTAACGCACCCGCCCCCACAATGCCCAGCAATGGCAATATGAGCAAAATCCAATTGAACGAATAGGAATCAAGGCCGGCCGTGAGCAGGCGGGAGAGAGCGGCTATCAGATGTTTGAGCAGATAAGCACCAAATCCCGACAGAAGCCCCACCACGATCATCACCGCGAAAAGCAACAGGCGTCTGTCAACATGAGTCGATAGCCACCGTCCCGATCCGAGCAGACCGGCGCGAACTTTTTCTATTATATTCTGGAATTTCATATTAAATCGTGATTCATGTTTTATAACATCCTCCAAAAGCGGTTTGTTTACTCTCTTTAACAAATCGGGTATTTATAAAGACACTATTAATTCCGATATTTGCAAAATATTTGTTAACCTTATGAAATCTATCAAAAACTTTGCTGAACTTCTAAATCTCTTCTCAACCGTAAGACCGAGACGACGTGTAGCCGTGGTGTGTCCGCATGACAACCACACGATGCAGGTGGTGGATCGTTGCCTTCAGATGCATCTCGCAAGCTTCATTCTTGTCTGCTCAGAGCCATCGGCATGGGCTTCGCGTCTTGCTTCGTCGTCCGACGAGGTTGAGATGATCATGACCGACAACATCGACGATGCAGCCCGCACCGCCGTGACCGAAGTTCGACAAGGCAATGCTCAGGTGGTGATGAAGGGTGCGATAAACACCGACAATCTCTTGCGCGCCGTGCTCGACAAGCAAACAGGCCTTCTACCGGAAGGGAAAGTGCTCACTCACGTCACAGCAGCATCGATGCCATCCTACCACAAACTGCTACTCTTTTCAGATGCCGCCGTTATCCCGACGCCCGATCTGAATCAGTTTGAAGCTATGATCAAGTATGATGTCGACATATTGCATCGGCTCGGAATCACCAATCCGAGAATAGCCCTTATCCACTTCACCGAGAAGATCAATCCGCGCTATCCCCACACCGTGGCCTATCAACAGCTGATCGAGAAAGCCGGCCAAGGATACTTTGGCGAAAACGTAACCATCAGCGGTCCGATGGATGTTAAAACGGCATGCGACACCAACAGCGCCAAGATCAAACATATCGAATCAAGTGTGGCAGGTCACGCCGATCTGCTGATCTTCCCGGATCTCACCGCCGCCAACACATTTTATAAGAGCATATCAATGTTTGGCGGAGCTACAATGGCCGGAATAGTGTGTGGCGCCGAGGCTCCTATCGTGATCCCGTCGCGGGCTGATTCAGCTCAGTCTAAACTTTACAGCCTCGCATTAGCGTGCATAGCCCAGCCATGAAGATACTCGTAATCAATCCCGGATCGACCTCTACAAAGTGGGCCGTGTATCATGACCGCGAATTGAAGTGGAAACATACGCAGCAACACTCATCATCGGAAATAGCAAAATTCAGCCATGTCAACGATCAGCTTGAGATGCGCCGTCAAGCCACGATAGATGCTCTGACCCAAGCCGGCATCCCAATGGAATTCGATGTCATAATAGCTCGCGGAGGACTTGTCAAACCGGTTCCTTCAGGAGTGTACCGTCTTGACCGGAAACTTATCGACGATCTGAAAAATTCCGAACTCGAACACGCATGTAATCTGGGGGGTCTGATAGCCGCCGATCTTGCCGACTTCATAGGATGTCCGGCATATATAGCCGATCCGGAAGTGGTCGATGAAATGATACCGGAGGCTCGCATCACCGGCATCCGGATGATCCGTCGACGCTCTATTTTCCATGCTCTCAACACCAAAGCCGTGGCCCGACGCTACGCATGGTCTGTGGGACGTCGCTACGAAGACCTTAACCTCATCCTGGTGCATCTCGGCGGAGGAATATCGGTCGGGGCTCATCGCAAGGGGAAAGTGATCGATGTCAACAACGCTCTCAATGGCGACGGTCCGTTCAGTCCTGAAAGAGCCGGCTCGATCCCTGCCGATCAACTCGTTGAGATCTGCTTCTCCGGAATGTACACCCAGCGCGAAATCAAACAGATGCTCAATGGCCGGGGCGGACTTCAGGCGCTTGTCAACACTACTGATGTTGAGAAAGTGGCCGACAAAGCAGCCCACGGCCGTCAGCCTTACAAACTGGCACTCGACGCAATGCTTTATAGTGTGGCCAAAGAGGTGGGAGCGCGGGCGGTTTCCCTTCAGGGCAAGGTAGACGCCATAATAATCACCGGCGGCATAGCCCATAGCGACTACTGCGTGCGCGGACTTAAGAAATGGATCGAATGGATTGGTCCGATCGTGGTGCGTGCGGGCGAGGATGAACTTGACTCATTGGCATTCAACGCCTACGGAGCCATGACCGGTTCGATACCCGTGAGCGAATACACACCGTGAATATCCGGGTAAAAAAAACGCTATAAATGGCTCAGTTACGTATATTTTTTGTAATTTTGCGAAAGAAAACAATTGAAATAAGCTATAAAAATTTGATAATTAAATGATTAACGCTCAAGACATCAAAAACGGCACCTGCATCCGTATGGATGGCCGTCTGTACTTCTGCGTGGAGTTCCTCCACGTTAAGCCCGGCAAAGGCAACACTTTCATGCGTACAAAACTCAAAGACGTGGTTGACGGCCGCGTTCTCGAACGTCGTTTTAACATTGGCGAAAAGCTTGAAGACGTGCGCGTTGAACGTCGCCCCTTCCAGTATCTCTATGCCGACGGCGGCGACGATATCTTCATGAACAACGAAACTTTCGAACAGATTCCCATTTCGAAAGACCTCGTGACCGGCGCTCCCTTCATGAAAGAAGGTGACACCGTGGAAGTGGTTACCGATGCATCGACTGAAACAGTTCTGTATGCTGAAATGCCCATCAAGACCATCCTTAAAATTACATATACCGAACCCGGTCTGAAAGGGGATACCGCTACCAACACCCTCAAACCCGCAACACTCGAAACCGGTGCTGAAATCCGCGTTCCCCTCTTTGTCAACGAAGGCGATATGATCGAAGTTGACACCCGCGACGGTTCTTATATCAGCCGCGTGAAAGCTTAAGCAGCCCGACATTTACACTACTAACGCATAACGGCGGCGACATGTCAAAAATGACCATTGACATGTCGNCGTCTTTGTTTTTTTTGATCTTTTCNGCGCGACCATACGTTNTATCNGTACTGACTCCCACATTTAGATCNAAGAATATGACAAAATCCCAATATCCTACTGAAACTCATCCCTGGCCTCCATTCATTCCGACGCAGGCCAAAATACTGATTATGGGTACATTTCCTCCAAAGCCCAACCGATGGAGCATGGACTTCTACTATCCCAACAAAATAAACGATTTCTGGCGCATAATGGGACTGATATTCCTCGGATCAAAGGATGCGCTGATCGATCCTGACTCCGGAACATTCCGGATTGACAGCATCAAGCAATTGCTCACTGAAAAAGGTATAGCGCTCCACGACACNTGTGCCGAGGTGCGTCGTCTGCGCGACAATGCTTCCGACAAATGGCTTGAGATNGTGCGTCCTACCGACATTTCNGCNCTNCTTCGAACNATGCCNCAATGTCAGGCGATAGCGACTACGGGCGAAAAGGCAGCGGGAGTNGTCGCCGAAATCACCGATACGCCGTTGCCTAAAATGGGAGAGATGATCCCTACCGTTTATTCCGGTGTAGANCCNCNACGNCCGCTGANNATTNTCAGAATGCCTTCAACAAGTCGNGCCTATCCNATGCGNCTCGAAGAGAAAGCCCGCTATTATGCCGAAATGTTTAAGGAGATCGGACTTNTCAATACGTCAACATATTGCGGTATTTCTTAACCACAGTCGACGAGCAGGCGTTGAAAATATTGTTGCAGAACACCAGATCCGTTATACCATTTTCCTTGACATACTTCTTTATGTTGCGTGGAAAGTAACGGAAGTCAATCACATGGACCTCTTCAAATGATCCAAACAGATTCGAGGGCACCGCATTGCCGAAGCTGTCCTTCATGATAGCTACGCGCCGGCCATTCTTCACTCCGGTAACCACTTTGACTATATACGAATCGCCTCCCATAAAAGTGCTGTAAGCACCNCTGCTTCCATCTTTAAACTTATGGAAGTAGCTTGTNTTNTATGGAGCGGTCTCGCCCACAACGTTGAAGCCACGGTCNAGTTTCAGTTGCACCACCGTGGTGNTGAACGATGAATCCTTGGGCACATAATAAACAAAGTCCTCGGGCGACTCCTTTATGGAGCGATCCTTTGAGTAGCCNAACATCGTGCCGACAAAATTATGAACAGTCTGAGGAGTGTAGTCGGACATCTGTCTGAACGGCACACCGGCCACCTTGGCAAGAGCCTCNGCTGCATAAAANCCNCCNAGAGGCGACCAATGATGATCAGTGCGAAGGAAAATATCTTCCTTATAATGNTTGCCCAAAGCAGTGTGAACATCCACAGCCTTGACATCCTCATCAAGACAACCATAGAGATAGCGCAGAGTGGCAGCCTGCGATTTAATGCGGTTGGTATTAGCCTTCAGTTTCGGAGGGCAGTAATATTCAATCGATGTAGGGATCACCATGCAATATACATTCACATCCTTGCCAAGCTCGCGCTTAAATTCGTTGACCACTTTGGCATAATCGCCACCCATCTTCTCGCCTCCGCCAAAATTCATCAATGCTCTGGCATTAGGAGGATTACCGACTATTATGATACCGGCCTTAGCCGTATGGCTGTCCTCATCGGCCACATCACCCTCGAAGTCACCAATCTGACGTTGATCGGCAAGAAGATCCTCCGGAGCATCATCATNGCTTCCGGGTATGAAATCATCGCCACCGCCTGCGGTTTCGACAAATGTCACATCTTCCTCATCGTCGGTCAGGCTAANNGCGAGCAGAGTCTTAAACTTCATGCTCGCAGACATGAAATGGTCACGNTATGGCTCGCTGTCGCTGAACCATTCCGACACGGCTCGGGTGAAGTCGCCCGAAGNAAGAGAGTCGGGGGTGAAAACAGGGAATTGCTGCAATTCTCTTCGTTCCACTTCTGAGAANGTNGAACGAGGAAANGTCAGAAACACCACTGCCATCACACTAAACAGCAGTCCGAAAAGTCCGAGGTAAATGTATTCTTTCTTCATATAGAGCTACAGGCATTGACTGACGAGTGCCTTACTGTTCAAGATAGTGTGACACCACATCCGTGGTACGTTTAATGGTGGCATGGCCGAGATTATTGGCAAAAACAATGTCGGTGATGCCNNTNGAGCGAACATAATCCACCATGTTTTCAGTGAAATATCGGCAATCTACCACGTGTATTTCCTCAAACGATCCGAAGAGATACCCCGGAAGAGCATTGCCGAAACTATCTTTGATNATGAGNAGATGGCGTCCATTGCGAGTGGGTGTTTCCACTTTCACCAGCTTGCTGTCGCCTCCCATAAATGTGCAATAAGTGTTTGCCCCCTTGAAATTGAGNAAGAACTGCCCGGTCTTNGANGGTTCGACTCCAATCACGTTCTTTCTACCCTTATCCAGTCGATAGGTGGTATAAGTNGTGGTGACATCNAGNTCNTTCGGTTTATAGTAGATGAANGATTCAGGCGAATTTTTCAATGTNGGGTCGCCTGAAAATGCAGGCATAGTGCCTACNTAGCCTTCGATCTCCACCTTNTCGTAATCGTCGAGCGGAAGAAATGGNACTCCGGCGGCATCGGCCAACTGAGCTGCGGCATAATATCCGCCGAGCGGTGCCCAGTGATGATCCGTGCGCGAGTAGATCGGCTCGTCGGCGTGTTCACCGAGCACGGGATAAATGTCGACTCTGACCACATCCTCATCAAGACCGCTGAAAATCGATTTTATAGCGTCATGCTGTCGGCCCTCCATCGATTTGGCATCGTCAGGGCAATAATAGGATATAGCAAGGGGGATCGGCATGCAGTAGATCTTCACCCCCTCGTCGAANGTTTCGTTGTAGAGATTGACAAGGTCGGCATAACGTTGAGTNGATTCTTTCGACCAGCTGAACGGCGACATGGCGCGAACNCTTCCGGGCTNNCCCGTCATCAACATTCCTTTACGGCTNTTGCGCCAGGATGCGTCAGGATTAATCTTATTTTCNTAAACATAGCCATCACACTTATCGGCAGGATATGCCACGCNCTGAGCCGNGACACCACCGACCATAATGGCTGTTGATAAAACNGTTGTTACTATTTTCTTAATCATATTAATTCGTATATTTTTNTGGTAGAAGAGNATGAAATTACGTTAGAATCGAGTGTAGAGAAAAGCGTTGTTGGTAGCGCCCACAAGCAGGCAGACACTGAGAATCAGTATTGCCGCGGAGACTACGATCTGCGATGTCACGCTGACCGTTGCGTGCATTGCGCCATGACCGGAGAGCAAACGATCATGGGCCGCCGAAACCCATCGGCGTGNNGGCATACAGAATATAATNGCAGCANACCAAAGCCAGAAGTTTTTAAACAGCGCGCTCTCAACGGTGAAATCGGTGGGGTGCGGCGATCCNCCAAACATCGCTTTGAAGAATATGGCCATCTGATTCATATCTTCAAAATAGAATATTCCCCACCCCACTACGATCAGCAGCAGAGCGNAGAGATGAAGCAACGGACGCGGAATGTAATGCCCGTAAGGTATTATTGTGAATTTCTCGACCATCACAATCAAGCCGAAATACACACCCCACACGATGAAATTCCAGCTCGCGCCGTGCCACATTCCAGTCAGAAACCAAACTATCATAATGTTAAGGATCTGGCGGCGACGATTGCCTCCGAGCGGGATGTAGACATAATCGCGGAAAAAGCTTCCGAGCGAGATATGCCAGCGGCGCCAAAATTCAGTGATCGATCGGCTGCAATAGGGATGGTCGAAGTTTTCCGGAAAATGAAATCCCATACACCGCCCCATACCGATGGCCATATCCGAATAGCCTGAGAAGTCAAAATAGATCTGAAATGTGAAAGCAATTATACCGATCCAAGCACCACCGGTGGAAAGTGATGCGAAATCATTTTTGAGGAATTGGTCAGCGATCTCTGAAAATTGGTTGGCAAGAATCACCTTTTTGCCAAGACCGATGACGAATCTGAAAATGCCATCGCTGAGATCGACTGCCGACACGCGGCGGTCATTTATCTCGCGTGCAATCGACCCATAGCGCACGATAGGTCCGGCTATGAGCTGAGGGAACATTGAAATATAAAGCAACAGATCAGAGTATCGTTTCTGCGCCGGCGAATCTTCCTTATATACATCGATAAGATATGACACCGACTGGAATACATAGAAACTTATACCTATGGGCAATCCAATCTGCGGCACGGCAAGCGGCACGTGCAGGTCGACAAGGATCTGCGCGAAAAAACCAAGATACTTAAACGATCCGAGCACCAGAAGATTGCACACCAGACCGAATACGAGCGCCGTCTTGCGATGTCGGTCAGTCGACACCATCCATCGGGCGGCCAGATAGTTGAGCGCCACCGTGATAATCATCAGAAAAACATAGACAGGTTCGCCCCACGCATAGAAAAGGAGTGAGAAGATCACCAGCACTATATTTTTAAAAATATGAGATCTGACTCCGTCGTTGCGGCGGGTCATAGCTTTATCGCCAACCGACGCGAGAGTGTAGAGCAGGATAAACGCCGGGAGAAATACAAACAGGAAGAATAAGTCGGAAAAAACCATATAGAATTTATAACGCTTCGCTATAGCGTCAATTGCTGTTAGCTGTTTATGAGCTTGTTTCCTATTTTTTGGAAACAGGCTCCAAAAGTTTTTTAATTATTGAGGCAACCAACTCGCCATTAGCCTTAGCGCCGGCCTCGGATGTGTGGATGCCGTCGTAGGTGTTGGTTTTCTTTTTCAATTCATCATCGCGTTTGACCACACCCTGCCGATCCATCCTGACCACACTGGCGCCGGCACTCCGAGCGGTGGTTTCCATCAGGTCCGACAATGAATGGAGCGCTTGGTTGGTAAACTTTACACACTGTATGGGTGTGAGCACAACTATTTTCGTTTTCGGAAAAAAGTTATGAAGATCACGCAAGTCAGCGTTCATCGCTCCGGCCACCGTTTTTAAATCGGTCAGACTTCCGGCCGCCGTTGCCCCCGGTCGCTTACGGGGAAACATCAGATCATTTGTGCCGGCAGCGATTATGATGAGATCGGGAGTAGTTTGACTGCCTGACGCTACTGCCTGACGCAGCCTGACCACTTGATTTGAAATCACATTATCGGGACCGATTATCCCTATGTTTTCCTGAGGGTTGANTTTAGTGGCAGATGTATGACTCCATGTAGCNCCACTCCGTGCATAGCTCCNACACGATGCAGGGGCAAACGCACGTTTGAACCACGTGTTCCATCCCTTAGGCTTNGAACAGTCGTCGCCACCTATCCAAGAATTGGAATCTCCAAGAATGACNACGTTGACCTTCGATGGATCGATGGCCCATAAATCAGTACATAACAAAAGAATAAGGAATGCAAGAATGTAACGCGATCTTTTCATTCTACAAAATTACGTTTTTATTATCAGCGACACAACACTGTATCAAAAAAAATGAACGTTCAACTGACAGCCCATTCAAAAAAAANACGTAACTTTGTAATTGCGTTCACCAACTCCAANCCGAAATNNTAGTAAAGATGATAGATGCTCTTATCACCGCAAGTCTGTCGGTTGACCCTAACCACATTGTAGACATGTTTCTATCGGCCAGTCCGGNCATGGTCTATCTACTTGTGTTTCTGCTAATGACCGTTGAAAGTTCTTTTATACCCTTTCCATCGGAAGTGATTGTTCCGCCGGCAGCTTATCTGGCTTGTACATCTCATGAGGTTGACATCGTGGTNATCCTGCTTCTTGCCACAGCCGGAGCCGTGGCCGGTGCGTTGATCAATTATGGACTTTCGATATGGATCGGACGNCCGCTGGTCTATCGTTTTGCCGATTCCAAGTTCGGCCACGCATGTCTGATCGATAGGGAAAAGGTTGACAAAGCGGAGGCGTATTTCGACCGCCATGGAGCCATTTCGACATTTATCGGCCGACTGATNCCCGCNGTGCGNCAGCTGATCTCGATCCCTGCCGGACTGTCGAAAATGAACCTCGGTAAATTTGTCATATTCACTGCACTCGGAGCCGCCGTGTGGAACAGCATACTCGCAGCTCTCGGATGGTGGCTCGGCACCATTATAAGCCGCGACCAGCTGACGGCCAAAGTGGAACACTACAATCACTATCTCACATACGCCGGACTNGCGCTCGCAGCGATATGCGTCGGAATTATACTTTATAACATCTACAAACCTCGTCAAAAATCCATATAATTTGCCTAATGACACTCGTTTCACCCTCACTGCTTTCGGCCGACTTCGGCAATCTTGACCGCGATATTGAAATGCTTAACCGCTCACAAGCGGATATGCTCCACATCGATGTAATGGATGGAGTCTTCGTGCCCAATATCTCTTTCGGATTCCCGGTGATGAAATTTATTCGTCGCGCCTCGACCAAACCTCTCGACATCCACATGATGATCGTTGATCCGGGTCGATACGTAAGCCAAGTGCGCGACTGCGGTGCTGAGATAATGAACGTTCACTACGAAGCGTGCACCCATCTCCATAGAGTGGTCCAGCAGATACGGCAAGCCGGCATGAGCCCGGCCGTCACCCTCAACCCCTCCACTCCCGTCGAGATGCTTGAGGATATCATCTGTGATGTCGATATGGTTTTGCTCATGAGCGTGAATCCCGGATTCGCCGCTCAGAAATTCATTCCAAACACCGTCAGGAAAACTGCTCGGCTTCGTGAACTCATCGACCGCTCGGGATCAAAGGCCAAGATACAGATCGACGGCGGAATCAATCTCCAGACCGGCAGCGAAGTGGTCAAGGCAGGAGCCGACATATTGGTGGCCGGCAACTTCGTCTTTTCAGCTGAAGATCCCGAAGCTACCATTGCCGAGCTCAGAAAGCTCTGAGTTCGTCACCGAGACGCTCATCTGCCGACCTTAACCGTTTACCCTCATCCTCCTATTTTTTCATTAAATGGATTCTTTTGAAATAAACCCCGAAAATATCAACACGCGACAAGATCGGGACAATGACCCTTCTACGCTGCGCTCTACCGGCGACACCGCCTCGCGCACCCCTCGCACGCGGCCCCGCATACGCGTAGACTACGGTGATGGATTCCGCACTCCCGCTCCCGGCGATCTATCGCAACCCGACATTATCCGCCCGCTCCGAGCTGAAGAGGAGCCTCAACCNGCTGTCGACACTGCCGCTCCACAGCCGACAGTNAACTCAGCAGAAGCGGCCTACACANCCCAAGCTGTTGAGCAACAGCCACGCCGGGACGAAACAATCCACACACCTCAAGCCTCAACCCGACCCGCTCACGAGCAATCGCCGGAACAGAAGCACCCCAACGTGGCTACTCTTGCACGTTTTTTTGCCGACGGTCGCCTTCGTATCTTTTTCGGTGTGTTGCTTATACTTGCCGCAGCCTATATGCTCGCGGCGTCTATTTCATTCCTGACCCACGGGCCGGCAGATCAGAGCATAGTAGCCAACAGCACCGCTTCTGAAATCGCCGCCGGGCCCCACGATGTGGAAAACACCGCCGGATGGTTTGGAGCATTCCTATCCAATCTGCTTATGTATCGATGGCTCGGCCTGGGAGGTTTCATCATCATATTTTATATTTGTGCCCTCGGCATATCGCTTGTAAGACTACACCATTTCCGATTCTGGCAACTTACATTCAAATCGCTTGTTGCTTCAATCGCCGTTTCAATTATAGCCGGATTCGCCACATATTCCATGGTCAGCCCTACGTTTTGGGGTGGCGAACATGGCTACTGGGTGAACCACGGCATCATTTCAGCCGCATCTTTTTGGGGTGGCGCAGGNGTTACGATACTGATGCTGACAGCCCTNACCCTAATCTTCATCGGCCCCATACGCCGGTCGCTTTCATTCATCAAGATGCTCATTGCCAACCGAAAGCGAGCCATTGCCGAACGCTATCATTCATCAATGGCCGCCGCAAAAGCCGCAGTGAAACAGGAGCGCGAGAACCGCGAGCAGCACGACCGCCACGACATGGACTCTCATGCTGATTCCGCCAACAATGAGACCGCTACAATTCAACCANCGGAGACGCAGCCCGATCCCGAACCAATACCCGAACCGGAAGAGCCTCACAGAGTCGCTCCCCGCCCCATATCAGTCAGTGTGACAGCTCCCGAGGATAATCCGATCGAAGTCGCTCAGGAACGAATAATCGATCCTGTTAAGTCCGAACCCTTGGAGATACACACGCCTCAACCTGTGGAGGAGACGATTATTGAACCGCAGATACCGGCCGACGAGCCGGAGCCGGAAGAACAAGAGCCGTCGGAAATCGTTGCGCCGGAAGCACCAGCTGCCGATGACCAACCCAAGCGTCCGATGGTTGCTTTCGATCTGACAGAGATAGAAACTCAACCCGCACCATCTCATGAGGCTGCNCCCCGGACCCTCAACGATCGATATGCCGCGCGCTTTGATCTGGGAGAAACATCTTCAAACACAGATCTGCCATCCTCACAGCCCGGCGGTCAGCAAACTGAANCAAATCCCCGACGGGAAATCGTGGCCGAAGTCACCGCAGCACCTCCAATTGCCACCACGGATGAACCCGCCTCACCTGCTGATCGATCCAACCTCACCGCCGAGGATGTGCTCAACTCCGAGCAATACGATCCACGCGCCGACCTCTCGCGCTATCGCTTCCCCGGAATTGATCTCCTTCACCATCGTGAAAGCAACTATGTGTTGAGCCCCGAAGAGCAGGAAGAAAACAATCAGCGCATCATCTCCACTCTCGATGCCTACGGAATCAAGATCGAAAGCATCAAAGCCACTGTAGGACCAACCATCACTCTCTATGAAATAGTACCCCAGACAGGCACACGCATATCCTCAATCAAACGTCTCGGCGACGACATGGCGCTGAGCCTGTCGGCCATCGGCATACGCATCATAGCTCCTATTCCCGGCAAGGGAACAATCGGTATGGAAGTGCCCAACAAAAAGCCTCAGATCGTAGGAATCCGATCGATTCTTTCGTCGAAAGCGTTCAATGAGTCAAGCGCAGCCCTGCCGATCGCCCTCGGAACGACGATCGACAATGAGGTCTATGTGGCNGACCTNGCCAAGATGCCCCACCTGCTTGTGGCCGGCGCTACCGGCATGGGTAAATCAGTTGGACTGAACACAATCATAGCCTCNCTGCTCTATAAGAAACATCCTGCCGAGCTCAAATTCGTGTTGGTNGACCCGAAGATGGTTGAGTTCAGCCTATACAAATGCCTTGAACGNCACTTTCTCGCCAAACTGCCCGAAGAGGAGGAACCGATCATCACCGACCCTCAGAAGGTGGTGGCAACCCTCAATTCGCTATGTCTNGAGATGGACAACCGNTANGCACTGCTCTCCAAAGCCGGAATGAGAGGAATCAAGGAATACAACCAAAAATTCATGTCGCGCAGGCTCAATCCCGAAAAAGGACATCGCTACCTCCCCTACATCGTAGTGATAATCGATGAGTTCGGCGATCTGATCCTCACTGCCGGCAAAGAGGTGGAAAACCCCATCTCACGTATTGCCGCCAAAGCNCGTGCCGTTGGTATCCACATGATTCTCGCCACCCAGCGTCCGAGCGTCAATGTGATCACCGGTGTGATCAAAGCCAACTTCCCGGGCCGCATGGCCTTCCGCGTCACTCAGATGAATGACTCCCGCACCATCCTTGACCGCCCCGGCGCAGAACAGCTGATAGGCCGCGGCGATATGCTCATTTCGCGCGACGGCGTGATCGACCGCGTTCAGTGTGCCTTTATNGACACCGANGAGGTGGAAGCCGTGTGTGATTATATCTCNGATCAGATGGGCTACCCCACATCCTACGAGCTGCCTGAAGAGCCGGCTCCCCAGGGCGACGGCGCAATTCGNGGCGCACTGACCGACCGCGACCCGATGTTTGCCGACGCCGGCAGAGCTGTGATCGAAGCAGGTATGGGATCAGCGTCACTGCTTCAACGCAAATTCAACATCGGCTATCCGCGAGCCGGAAAACTGATCGATCAACTTGAAGCCGCCGGAGTGGTCGGATCCTCAACCGGNGCCGGCAAGCCNCGACCGGTGCTTCTCGACAGCTACAGCTTCGAGCGGATGCTTGAACCATGATATNCAACCCCGCTTTTAACAAATATTGTGGAACCGGCTCCAATCTTTTATTATATCCACAGCGTTCTATAAATTGAAATGAAAAAGATTCTCTACATACTCCTCACTTTCCTGGCCACTGTTTCGGCCTCAGCNGCCGACAATTCCGCACAAACCCTCGATGGTGTGGCAGAAAANCTGCGTAAATCCCCATCGATCNCNGCTTCCTANACCCTGTCAATCCCGGGACAATCGGCCACTTCCGGCTCGCTNACTCTTGCGGGCGATAAGTTTGCAATGCGGTCGCCACAGTTNAGCATCTGGTACGACGGGACCACACAATGGTCCTATGTGGCATCAGACAACGAAGTGACCGTCGACACTCCGACCGCTCACGAACTCCAGCAAGTCAATCCGCTGATTATTCTCAACAATTTCCGACAGAACTTCACGTCAAAAACCGTATCGTCANCAGCTTCAACCACAACCATACAGCTGACGGCTAAAAACGCTAAGGCTGACATCCGGGNGGCNACTGTCACAATCAATTCCAAGACCCGCCTCCCACAAGAGATCAAACTTTCGCTGGCATCCGGCAAAACAGCATCCATACGCATATCGTCGATCACCGTAGGCAAAGCTCTACCGGTGTCCACTTTCCGTTTTCAAAAAAGTGCCTTCCCGAAAGCTTATATCAACGACCTCCGTTGATAATCCGTAGACTATCAATNTATTTTCAACAATTCAAATTAAACACACATATTCAGTCATGACCAACAAAACAAAATGCCTGATTATCGGCTCAGGCCCTGCAGGCTACACAGCCGCATTATACACTTCGCGTGCCAACCTCAACCCCATCCTCTACGAAGGACACCAACCCGGTGGTCANCTCACTATCACCACCGAAGTGGAAAACTTCCCCGGCTATCCCGAAGGGACCACCGGAACCNAGATGATGGACGATATCCGCCGTCAGGCCGCTCGNTTCGGCGCCGATATCCGNACNGGCANGATCACTAAAATTGACTTTTCGAGCCGTCCGTTTCGCGTGGTAGCCGACAATGCTACCGAGATCGAAGCCGACACCGTCATCATAGCCACCGGCGCNACAGCGCGCTATCTCGGCCTCGACGACGAACAAAAATANATGGGCATGGGNGTTTCCGCCTGCGCCACTTGCGACGGATTTTTCTATCGCAAAAAACGAGTAGCCGTGGTGGGCGGTGGCGACACCGCTTGTGAAGAGGCCCTATATCTGAGCAACCTCGCCGCCGACGTGTTCCTGATCGTACGCAAGGACTATCTCCGGGCATCAAAAGTGATGCAGCGCCGCGTCCTCGAAAAGCCCAATATCAAGGTGCTTTTCAACACCAACACCGTGGGGCTATACGGCGAAGAATTNCTTGAGGGAGCACATCTCGTTGAAAATATCGGAACGGATAAAGAACAACATTTCGACCTTCAGCTCGATGGATTCTTCCTGGCCATCGGCCACACCCCCAACACCGAACTGTTCAAGGGAGTGATTGATCTTGACGAAAACGGTTATATCATCACCAAAGGTCATTCACAAGCCACCAACATCGAAGGTGTCTTTGCCGCCGGCGACGTTGCCGATCCAAATTATCAACAGGCCATCACGGCTGCCGGAAGCGGATGCCGAGCCGCCCTCGATGCCGAACGTTTTCTGACAGAACACGAATAAGAAACAATAAAGCAAAAAGTCCGGAGGCTGTGTCAAAGTCAACTTTGACACAGTCTCTTTTTCTTTCTATTTTTGTGCACATCTAAGAGAATGTTTAAATTTATGCGAATTTTTTATATGCTCTGATTTTAATGATCTTTCAGGCAATTTTTGCCAAGTTTTATCGGTCACGATGCCCGCATCGCTCCCTCTTCAACTTGCAAAACTCATCCTGAAATATCCTCAAAATCATTCGCACATAAATTTAAACAGTTTCTAAACAAAAACTCTATTGAATAGCACCAAATCGATTTATTTTTTGTAACTTTGGGAATTAAACCAATCAACACCGTGCCTGCCGGCAATTTTGAAACCAACGGAAAATGAACGAGGACGCTCTCAGTCAACTATATCTCAAGGACACCGCTTTTCAGGACCTCATGCAGCGACGCATCTTTAACGTGCTGCTTGTGGCATCGCCCTACGATGCTTTCATGATGGAGGAAGACGGACGAATCGAAGAGCAGCTTTATTTCGAATATGTGGCGCTGAATCTAAGCTCACCGCCTCGCGTCACCCGCGTAAGCACTGTGGAAGAAGCCATAGAACGCCTGCGCAAAAAACACTTCGGGTTGGTGATAATGATGCCGGGCATGGATATCAGCGAGACCTTTGCAGGCGCGCGCACCATCAAAGCGATGAAGCCAACGCTACCGATTGTGGTGCTGACCCCCTTCTCCAAGGAAGTGAGCCGCCGCCTGGCCAATGAAGATTTTTCCGGCATAGACTACGTGTTCAGCTGGCTCGGCAACGTGGATCTGCTTCTTGCCATCATCAAGCTGCTCGAAGACAAACTCAACGCCGACAACGATATCAACGAAGTGGGCGTTCAAATGATACTCGTGGTGGAAGACTCCGTGAGATTCTATTCATCGGTGCTACCCCACATCTACAAAAATCTCCTCAAGCAATCATTCGAGTCATCCACCGAAGCGCTTAACGAACACGAACAGATGCTCCGAATGCGCGGTCGCCCCAAAGTGATGCTGGCCCGCGACTACGAGGAAGCAATGACGCTCTATGAGCGATATGGGCGCAATCTGCTCGGCGTGATCTCCGACGTTTCCTTCAAGCGATCAGGCAAGAAAGATTCAAAAGCCGGATTTCGTCTGGCCGAAGAGCTTCGCAAGGACAATCCCTTTCTCCCCATCATTATCGAATCATCAGAAGCTGAAAATCGGGCACGCGCTGACGAAATGCATCTGGTGTTTCTCGACAAGAACTCCAAGAAACTCCCGGTCGATCTGAGCAACGCCATCGCTGATCAGTTCAGCTTCGGCGACTTCGTGATGACCGACCCCGAAACCGGAAAAGAGATCCGCATCCGCTCGCTCAAGGATCTGCAATATCACATCTACGACATTCCGCCCACGGCGCTGCTACATCATGCGTCGTCCAACGANATTTCGCGCTGGCTCTANTCGCGCGCNCTNTTCCCNATTGCCGAAGTNATCAANNNNCACCGCTTCTANTCGNTCGACGAAGNNCCCGCCGTGCGCAAACTCTTCTTNGANCTNATNGTNAAATACAGGAAGATGAAAAATCGCGGCGTAGTGGCCATTTTCCGCAAAGACCGCTTTGACCACTACTCCAATTTTGCACGTATCGGACAGGGCAGTCTCGGCGGCAAAGGTCGCGGTCTGGCTTTCATTGATCAGATCATCAAACGCAATCCGGTGTGTGACAACTTCGACGGCGCGCTGATCACCATTCCGCGCACGGTGGTGCTCTGCACNGATATATTCGATGAGTTTATGGCATCCAACAATCTCTATCCCATAGCGTTGAGCGATGCCGACGATTCCAGCATACTTGCCCGGTTTCTGGAAGCNAAACTGCCTCAACGGTTGATCGAAGACTTCCTCGCGCTATTCGAGGTGGTCGACAAGCCGCTTGCCATCCGAAGCTCATCGCTNCTGGAGGATTCCCACTATCAACCATTTGCCGGAATATATTCCACTTACATGATACCCAACGTCGCTGACCGCCAAGAAATGCTTCGACTGCTCAGCGATGCTATCAAAAGCGTCTATGCCTCGGTGTTTTATGCCGACAGCAAAGCCTACATGACAGCAACATCCAACGTGATCGACCAAGAGAAAATGGCGATCATCATTCAGGAAGTGGTTGGTGAAGCTCACGACGGGCTCTACTTCCCATCGTTTTCAGGTGTTGGACGATCACTCAACTACTATCCCATAGGACGCGAAACGGCCGAAGACGGTGTGGCGGAAGTAGCCGTAGGGTTGGGCAAATATATAGTCGACGGGGGTCTTAGCCTGCGATTCTCGCCCCGCCACCCCGACTGTGCGCTTCAGACCTCAGAGCTATCCCTGGCGCTGCGCGACACTCAGACGCGAATGTATGCTCTCGATATGAATTCCAATGAGAATTTCATTGTNGACGATGGCTTCAACATCGTAAAGAAATCAGTGCAGGATGTAGCCAAGACCGGCGCACTGCGCTACATGGTTTCGACGTTTGACTACCATGACAACGTGATCCGCGACAACGAATTTGGCGAAGGGCGNCGAGTCGTCACCTTCAACAATATTCTGAAACACGACGTTTTCCCTCTGGCGCGGGCCGTTGATTTCATGCTTTCGAAAGGACAGCAGGAAATGGCACGTCCGGTAGAGATCGAATTTGCCGGCATGATCGACCGCAACGGTGAACTCAAAGGGCGGATCTACTGGCTGCAGATACGCCCCATTGTCGACCGCAAAGACCTCGTCGACGAGCATCTGCTGTCATTACCCGACAGCGAGCTGATAATGCGCAGCAACACAGCCTTGGGACATGGCACGGTGGAAAACGTCAGCACGATAGTCTACGTGCGCCCCGACACCTTCTCGTCGTCGCGCAACGCCATGACAGCCCGCGAAATAGAAAAAATCAACCGCGACCTGACATCGCGCGATATNCACTATATCCTTATCGGACCCGGACGATGGGGTTCGAGCGATTCAGCCCTCGGCATNCCGGTCAAATGGCCNCAGATAGCCAATGCACGGCTTATAGTCGAAACNGCCCTTGCCGGCTACAGAATCGAACCGAGTCAAGGCACTCACTTCTTCCAGAATCTCACCTCGTTTGGCGTAGGCTATTTCACTATCGATCAAAGCGCCGGACAAGGNTTCTGCGATTTTGACTATCTCGACTCGCTTNCTGCCGACTACGAATCCGAAACCGTCAGGATAGTTACACTGCCGGAGCCGATANCNATAGGGATCAACGGTAAGAAAGGTGAAGGCGTTGTTGCCAAACCGGGNTATAAATAAATAAGTTCAAAATCTGAAGATAATATTTCAATCCATGTCGATACTTTCATCCTTTAAAAAAGCCTTAGGATTTCCCGACGAATACGACGAAGAGCCCGAAGCATCCGACCACGACAAAGATCGTGACCACGAATCGGACGGAGCTCAGTCGACCCTCACCGTACAATCCGGTGAGACCGATAGTCAGCCGTCGACACACCGAGAAGTCGACACGCAATCGCAGGCGGCTCAGCTCCCTGCCGATTTGCTATCGGATCCGCAACTGCCCTCGGAAGTGCTCGACGCCGTTATCGAGCAGTTCAACGAAACTCAGCCTGATTTCGTCAGACAATGTCTGAGCATCCCGCAACAACGCGCCTATCTGATACGGCGCATGTCGGAATCGCTCCGAACCAAACTCCAAACCGAGGCTGAAAATGCACGTCTGGCCGGGCTGCGTCAATGCGAGGATGAAAGAGCAAAAATGGCACGAGAAATTGAAAAATTCAAGTCCGATCGCGCCACGATCTCCCGACAGAAGGATGAATTGAAAAATGCCCAGCTGAGCGCTACGCGTCAGAAACGTGCTCTCAACGATCGAATCCGCGATCTCGAACAGCAAGTGGTGCAGCTCGAAGCCGACAAAGAGCAATTTCAACTTGAAAACCGCGGTCTTATAAATAAACTGCGCGTTGCAGGCGTAAAATCAAATCTAAATGGCGACTCTGAGCTTGAGGTTGATCGGCTCGCACGCGAAAACATCTCCCTCGCCGACCGCGTAAAAGAGCTCGAATCGCAGCTTGAGCAGAGTCAGAAAGCCGTTAAGGAGGCCGAAGAGGCAGCAGCAAACTCCGCTCCGGAGCTTCAGCAGGAAATGATCGACGAGATTGAGCAGAAACTCTCTGAGTTTGAAGAAGTAAAGCGCAAGAAAGACAAACGCATAGCGCAGCTTAACAGTGAGATCAACCAGGCGCGCTTAACAATCGATACTCTCAATGCTGATAACCTCCGGCTTTCGGGAGAGATCGACCGCCTCAATGACCACGCCAATCAGCTTAACAGTCAGATCGATCAACTCAACTCCAAAGCTGCCGATCCGACAGAAATCGAACTTAAGGACAGCGAAATCAAATCGCTGCGCGACGAAATAAAGCGTCTCACCGATATGATCAACGCAGCTGAAAAACCGATGTCACGTCGCAAGAAAAAAAATCGGTCGGCCAACCGCGAGACGGATCAGCCCCTGCTTCACGCGCCCGATACTCTTCAGATCGAAATGCTCTCTCAGGAAGCTGAAACATCCGACGGCCAACAGTCCGAACGTCCCAAAGTATCGGCCATAGATGAGCTTATGGACAGCACCGATTGGTTCACTGCGCCGGAGCCTGTGCCTCTAAAAAAAGATCCCGAAGTCGACGAACTGTTCGGCTACAAAGAGCCTCAGCGCAAACCGGCCCACATCGACGATAAGCAGCTCTCCCTATTCTAAACTTCAAACCATATTTTCACGTTATATACAGCATAATGAATAAATTTATTGTCACCATATTTTCCACACTGCTTGCGGCCGGATCGTTTACGGCCACAAAAGCCGCATCAGTGGCCGATTTCCCCGAAATATCCCGCTATGTCGGGGGCGAGCGACTTCCCGCATCTGCTCCCTCCTGGCAATATGCGCCCGACGGCTCCGGCTACGTAAGCATCTCGACCGATGGCCGACGCATAGCGAAATTCGACATAAAGTCGGGCAAAGAGACTGAAACTTTAATGGATCTTGATCACACCCGAGAAATATCGCTCAAATCGATCGAGGGTTTCAAGCTCAGCCCCAACGGCAGTAAGATTCTGGTATGGCGCAACTCTTCGATGATCTATCGCAGATCGTTTGACGCTGAATATTACGTTTACGATGTGAGATCGCGTATGCTCTCCCCGCTTTCCACCACCCACAGCCGCCAGCAAGCCCCCCTGTTTTCGCCCGACAGCCGTATGGTGGCCTTTGCATCAAAAGGCAACATCTACATCAAGAAGCTCGACTATGGATCGGAAGTGGCAGTGACAACAGACGGTGAGAAAAACCGCATCATCAATGGTATCCCCGATTGGACCTACGAAGAAGAATTCACCACTTCCTCATCTATGACATGGTCGCCCGACAATCTTACGCTCTGCTTCCTGAAATATAACGAAACGGACGTTCCGGAGTTTTCCTTCATGCTCTATGAAGGCAGTTGCGATCGCCGCCCGGAATACTCACTTTATCCCGGACTGTTTTCCTATAAATATCCTGTAGCCGGACAGCAGAACTCAAAAGTAACCGTCCACTCATACGATGTTGAGACACGCAAGACCAAAACAATTCCTCTTGCCGATTCCAAAATCGAATATATTCCACGGATTGCTTTCGGTCCGACGGCCGACCAGCTTATGGTAGTGACCCTCAACCGCGATCAGAACCGCATGGAGATTTTCAGCGTCAATCCGCGCTCTACCACCTCTCGCTCCCTTCTCGTGGAGCAATGGCAGGCGTGGCTCGACCCCTCGGCCTACGAGGATATTCGATTCCTCCCCGACTTCTTCGTTGTGTTCTCATGTCGCACAGGCTACAATCACCTCTATGCCTACAGCTATAGCGGCGCACAGCTCCGCCAGATCACTTCGGGCGATTTCGACGTTGACGCTTACTACGGCTACGACCCCGCAAGCTCATCTCACTTCTATCGCTGCGATCAGACAGGGGCGATCAACCGCACCATCTGTAAGACCGATGCAAAAGGACGAGTGACGGTGCTCACTCCCGAAAAAGGATATGCCTCGGCCATGTCAGTAAGCCCCTCGATGGACTATTTCGTGGTGAACTACAGCAATACGACCACAGCGCCACGCTATGCCCTTGTGTCGGCTTCATCAGGCAAAGAGATCCGGCTTCTTGAGGACAATTCACGCTATCAAAACCGATGGGCCGACGCTCCCAAACCCGAATTCTTCACCATGACTTCCGATGGCAACACCCTCAACGGTTTCATAATTCGCCCTACCGACTTCGATCCCTCAAAGAAATATCCCGTGATCATGACTCAGTATAGTGGTCCGGGATCGCAACAGGTACTCGACCGCTGGAGCATCGGCGCCGAAAACTATTTTGCCCGCGCCGGATATGTGGTGGTTTGCGTAGATGGACGTGGCACGGGCGGTCGTGGACGCAAATTCATGGACGTGGTCTACAAAAATCTCGGCCATTACGAAACGATCGACCAGATTGCTGCCGCCAACTATGCCGCATCGCTCGACTATGTCGATCCACAGCGCATAGCCATCTACGGATGGAGCTACGGCGGATATGAATCGATCATGGCCGCATCCCACCCCGCGGCCCCCTACGCCGCCGCCGTTGCAGTCGCCCCGGTGACCGACTGGCGCTACTACGACACGGTCTATGCCGAACGCTATATGCTAACACCCGGACAGAACAGCGAAGGCTACGACAGCTCTTCGACCATGACCCATATTGCCGACCGTCGGTGCCCGCTGCTTATCATGACCGGCACAGCCGACGACAATGTGCATCAGTTCAACACCGTACAATATAGCGCCGCAGCTGAGGCCGCCGGACAATGGGCCGACGTGGTGCTGTTTCCAAACATGAACCATTCAATCAACGGGTGCAACTCTCGTCAAGTGGTCTACGCCCGCATGCTTGATTATCTTAACCGAATGATGAAATAATGCAACATCGAAAACAATACGCCTGGGGTATCTTCCAACTATGGATCAACTGGCTGCTTGGTAGCGGCGCACTGACCCTGCTTATCATACTTTCTCTATGGGTCAGACCGCTCATACTGCCGTTCATTGCCTTCGCAATGCAACTTGGCATATTCTTCCTTACGCGCAACAATCGCAAGCGCCAGGTCCCGTCATGCTACATTCTGCCATTTGTCGTCATGACAGTGCTCTTCTGGTCATGCGTTGTGATGATCTCCATCAACATTCTCTACTCCACATCGCTGCTTGATCTGGTGCTTGACCGCAGCAAAAGCAATGAGGAGATACCGTTTATCACAACCCTGATAATCATGCCTATAGCAGCTGTAGTGTCCGGCTGGGGCTACCTCAAAAGAGAAAAAATGAGTTTCTGCCGCGACTGCATGATCCGAAACGGGTCGCCTGCCGAGCGTGGTTTCCTGGGAATTATCTTCACACAGATAGGCACTTACCAAGTGGGGATGCTTTTCTGGATATCAGCCGTCAGCGCCGTGGTGGGATGGATCTACTACTTCTTTATTTATGTCAATGTTTCGCTATCGATACCCGATCGATTCTTTTTCTTCTGGTTTCCCACGCTGCTCTGGATAGCCGCCGCAATCTATCTTGCCATACGCTATGCAGGCATATATGAATATTACCGACAGGACATTTTAGGGTCGCTGCAGCGCCACGGCACATCTTCGCTGCTTCGCTACATTATGATATGCGACGACACCATTGCCATACGTCCGCCCGAAACAGATTCCGACTTCAAGATCTCGCTCGACGAAAAGCTCGACACCCCGGTTCAAGCCTACGTGCGCAAATTGGATAATATCAATAAGAGTCTCGCCGAGCAGTATTTCACCAATTTCTCCGGCGTGAGCGGAGTTGAAATCCGTAGAATCTACGAAAACTTCCAGGCCAGTTTCGAACGAAACGTGTTTCATTTCTTTGCATTCTTCACCGAAGATCAACGCGCTGAATTTCAGAAAAATCGTCCGGACACGATATGGATCCCCCTGACCGAGGTGGCCAAAATGATCAACGAACGCCTATGCAATCCGATGTTTTCAGCCGAGATTATCCGTGTGCTCACCATAGCCCGCGCTTATAAGACCTACGACGAAAACGGAATGCGACGCTACAAGGTGAAACACTATCGCCCGGCAATAGCCATCAAGGATCTCTACAATCTCGACGTTGACTATTCAAATCCCAAATGGCTATACATAGCCGACAATAACCAAGACCGGTCATTTTTCCGTTTCCGTCGGTTCTGGCGAAACAACATTTCCGGCATCGGACAGCAATAACCATGTCACTCTTAATAATTACCGGCCCTACCGCCTCAGGCAAGACACGCCGCGCCGTTGACTGCGCACGCGCGCTCAATGGTGAGATCATCAGCGCCGATTCGCGCCAGATCTATCAAGGCCTCCCTATCGGCACAGCCGCCCCATCGGCCGAACAGCTCGCCCGGGTGCGTCATCACTTCGTGGCGTCGCTTCCGCTTGACGCCTACTATTCTGCCGCGCAGTTTGAGTCG
>JAAVEX010000058.1 GCA_014801065.1 Barnesiella sp. | reverse complement strand
TCCATAAACTCCAAAATAAAGGCTTTCAGAGCCAAACTGCACGGTGTCAATGACACAAAATTCTTTATCTTCCGACTATGCAACCTCTATGCCTAAACACAGCTTTTTTACCATGCCCCGTATTTGAGGCGCATAGTAAAAAAGCGTTGAATTGTAAAATAATGTACCGGAGATATTCGACCTAAACATAAAATTACTGGGGAACAGGAGCAAATAGGACCTATCAATGTTTTGATATATGACCATGAATCATTATCTTTGCCACTGTATGAATCCAATGTTTTCTATAATCACTATTACATTTAATGCTGAAACAACGCTTTCTGCTACAATGGCAAGCATAGCCGAGCAGACGTGTCGTGACTTCGAGCATATCGTGATCGACGGAAAATCCAAAGATCGGACTGTTTCGATAGCCACGGCTATGTCATCGGATAATTGCAAGATAATTTCGGAACCGGATAGCGGTCTTTACGACGCAATGAACAAAGGGATCCGAAATGCATCCGGCAAATATCTTATATTTCTAAATGCAGGAGATTCATTTCATAGCTCGAACACTCTTCAAACTATCGCAGATGCAATCNTTGNTTCGGGCTATGGTGATATTATCTATGGCCAGACACAGCTCGTCGATGCCGATAGAAAACGTATTGCCGACAGGCATCTCACTGCTCCCGAACGACTCACNGTTAATAGTTTTTCAAAGGGCATGCTGGTGTGTCATCAGGCATTTGTGGCAAAACGNGAAATCGTTGANCCATATGATCTTACTTATCGATTCTCGGCTGACTATGATTGGTGTATCCGCTGTCTTCAGAAATCAACTTCCAACATCTATATCCCGGAAATCCTGATTGATTACNTGAACGAAGGTGTNACCACGGCCAATNTAAAGGCATCGCTGAAGGAACGATTCAGAATCATGCGAAAATACTATGGACTCCCCTTGACGCTGTTTCGACACGTAGGGTTCATTCCACGCGCNCTTTGGCGAAAACTAAAATATAACTCAAAACAATAATATTTTTTAAATCACATCGATCATGGCAACTTATTATGTGGCAGTTAACGGCCAGCACACAGGCCCCTACACCATCGACCAATTGGCTCAATTAAATCTTCAACCCGATTCTCTCGTGTGGAACGACANGATGCCCAANTGGGCTCCTGCAGCAACNATTGCTGAACTNCAGTGTCTTTTTGCACCGCAGCAGCCGGCATACCAGCAGCCGGCATACCAGCAACCTGCNTATCAGCAACCCTATCAGCAGGGATATCAGCAAGGATATCAGCAAGGCTATCAAGAATACGGCCAACCCTCCGGAGGTCAACAGCAAATGGTAGGCCTCGTTGATGCTCTCAANTTATTCTTCAACAAATATGCTGATTTCACCGGTCGCGCCTCAAGATCCGAATATTGGTTTGCNTGTTTAGGTCTTGCCCTATGCTTTTTTGCTATATGCATTCTTGGAGTGATTTTTAGCGNCGCAACNCGNTCGACTGGAGTNGCCGGCTTCTTTACCGNTATATATNNCCTTTTCTGGTTAGCTATNTTAGTTCCNTCCCTTGCTTTGTGCTGGCGTCGTTTGCACGACACCGGNAGAAGCGGACTATGGTATTTTATAGGATTAGTACCANTTATAGGAGGTATCATATTATTTGTATTCNNTGTTCTGCCTTCACAGCCCTACGAAAACGAATANGGTCCCGTGCCTAACGTGTATTAAATCCGNCAATGATATTATACAACACCACATTTATTGTTGACACCCGCTTGTCTGATCAGTTCACAACGTGGGTGTCAACACGTTATATTCCCACAGCTATTGAAAGCGGATTGTTGGAGCAACCACTGCTCACTCGCATACTTCAACCTGCCGACATTTCCGCCGGACCGTCCGANTGCAACATNGAAAGNTTTGCATTGCAGTTCAAATCNCCTNCTCTTGAGGCTTCTCACAAGTGGGATGAAGAGGTCGCTCCTGTTCTNATCAACGAGTTCCACCGCGGAAGGAGTGCAGAATCCCTGCTATCNTTTTCGACATTCATGGAAATTCTTTAATGAAGAATACTCAGCCATCAGATCAGAATTTACACCANCTCGCGCCATTCGACCGCATAATAATCGGAANCGACCCCGGAACAAACGTGATGGGCTATGGAATACTTGGTGTGGTCAAGAATAAGCCGTCAATGATCGCAATGGGTGTGATACAACTCAGCAAATTCGAGTCTCACTATCTGCGTCTGAAGCGTATCTATGATCGCGTTGTCCAACTCGTTGAGCAATATCTACCCGACGAGATGGCTATCGAGGCCCCGTTTTTTGGAAAAAACGTACAGTCAATGCTAAAACTTGGAAGAGCCCAAGGAGTGGCCATGGCGGCAGCTCTCTCTCGAGATGTACCTATCACGGAATACGAACCACGAAAAATCAAAATGGCCATCACCGGAAATGGAGGTGCGTCAAAAGAACAGGTGCAGGAAATGCTCCGACGGATTCTCAACATTCCTAAAGAGAATTTATTGCCACAGCTTGACGCTACCGATGCCCTGGCCGCAGCCCTTTGCCATCACTACGAAGCCTCNCGCCCNAAAATTGATAAAGGCTACTCATCATGGAAAGATTTCATAGCAAAAAATCCGGGCAGAGTCAAATGAAATAGTGACTATCCGCCGGCATCATTATCTTTTGTGGGATGAGGCCTTAACATTTTTTATCGGACCGGCTCNTTATTTGACCTCCTANTTATTGTAGGAAATAAGATAATTGACTACATTTGCATATATTGCAAACTTAAATCTAAATTTGAAATTATGTATAGATTTGACAATCGAATCGTAATCACCCTTGATGCCGGAGGAACAAATTTTGTGTTCGGCGCAATGCAGGCCAATGAATATATCGTTGAGCCGATAACCATGCCTTCCAATGCCCAGGACCTGGATCTTTGCCTCTCCACCATGGTAAGCGGTTTCGAGCAGATCATTGCGAAACTTGATCAGAAACCTGTGGCTATCAGCTTCGCTTTCCCCGGTCCGGCCGACTATCCCCACGGTATTATNGGAGGATATCTNCCCAATTTCCCCTCTTTCCGCAACGGTGTAGCTCTTGGGCCGTTTCTTGAAGAAAAGTTCGGCATACCGGTATATATAAACAATGACGGCGATCTCTTTGCCTATGGCGAGGCTCTCGGCGGTATGCTGCCGGAAATAAATGCTCGCCTTGCCGAAATGGGTAGCTCTAAAAGATACACCAATCTGCTTGGCTACACCTTCGGTACCGGNTTTGGCATCGGTATGGTAATTGATAATCATCTTAATCGCGGAAACAACTCCTGCGTCGAAACATTCTGTCTCCGACATAAAAATCATCCCGAACTCTATGTGGAAGAAGGCGTGGCAATCCGTGCCATCAAGCGCGTTTACGCTGAAAAATCAGGCGAAATCAACCACACATTCGAGCCGAAAGACATTTGCGATATTGCTGAAGGTAAAATCACGGGCAATCGTGAGGCCGCTATAGCTGCCTTTGAAGAATTTGGCGAAATAGCAGGAGATGCTATTGCAACTGCTGTTACGCTGACAGATTCGCTCGTGGTAATCGGTGGTGGACTCACCGGAGCTAAAAAATATTTNATGCCCGCACTTCTCTCGCAGCTTCGAGGCGCGCTCCATTCAGTTAAGGGTGAAGAAATCCCCCGAATGCCGACAAAAGCATTCGACCTTGACGATGAAGAAGAATTCGTACAGTTCGCTCATGGTGCAGCACGTCCCATAAAGNTTTACGGATCGGAAAAAACCGTGATCTACGATCCCTTGAAATCTACAGGTGTAGCAATTTCGAAACTTGGTGCAAGCAAAGNTATCTCTATCGGAGCTTACTCTTTCGCTCTCTCAATGCTTGATCAAAAAGCATAATCAAATTACTAAACCGCAAATCATAAAGGAGGCCGTGACAAACTAATGTTCACGGCCTCTTTTTCATTGCTTTATGTAATTAACCCACTGCTCACATAAATTGCTTTCGGGCAGCCTCAAGCGTTTCAATACGTCCGATGTCCCACCATTCAAATTTTTCAGCAGGAGAGTAGGACTTAATGAAATAGCGATCGCAATTCTGAATATAAAAAGGTGTGATTGAAAACACGTCGCCATTCTCCCTACGATAGCATCTCAGCGATTCAAACATCGAAGGCCCTACAATATGTACCCCGCCAAAGGCCATAGGAATCAACCCGCTATCGCGTAGCAAATGGGGCCGCACTTCCCCCGTAGTCATATTCTTCCATCCCGACATTCTGCCGGTTTCGTCAAACAGCAATCTGCGTGACGAATCACGATCCCAAGCAAGCAATAGCGCGTCAGGATTCGTTTCTGCAAAATGATCAATCATGGATGTCAGCGAAAAGTTTGTAAGAATATCTGCATTATGCAGAAGGATCGGTTCGTTTACATCAAAATCATCTATTACCTTGACAAGNCCGCCACCGGTGTCAAGCAGAAGATCCGACTCGTCACTNATCATTATATTCAGACCATTATTGTTTCTACTCTTNAGATAAGTCACTATCTGATCTGAAAAGTGATGGACATTNACAATAACATCATNGATGCCNGCTTCAACAANTTTATCAAGCACATGCTCTATTGCCGGCTTTCCACCCACTTCTACCAATGCTTTAGGCATCGTGTCAGTGATCGGAGCNAGGCGNGTACCTAACCCNGCTGCATAAATCAAAGCTTTCATTTCGGTTCTATAATTTCGTCGATGTTCTGTTCACGGTGGATCAGATGAATCCTGACACCATATCGCTCACTCAAATGTCGGGCCATCTGTTCAGCCCCATATACCGACCGATGCTGGCCGCCGGTACATCCGAAGCACACCATAAGTGATGCAAATCCTCTCCGAATATAACATTCAACAGATCGATCGACCAGTTTATAACATGCGTCCATAAACAANTGAATCTCCCCNCGATCCTCAAGNAATTCAATGACNGGTAGATCTCTTCCGGTCAGCGGCTTGTATTGATCATANCGTCCCGGATTATGCATTCCNCGGCAGTCAAACACNAATCCACCGCCATTGCCTGTTGNATCTGNCGGTATGCCACCCTTCTTATAAGAAAANCTCATCACCGTGACTGTCAATCCACTATATTCTTTTGGTTTCTGAAGCTCCGGCAAAACNACCATACGTTTTAAAACCGACATGAGGGATGGNCAGAAGTTGTCGGGAAAAGNGGGAAGCANTTCTCTTAAATGTTCTANAGCTTTCGGGATAGAAGTGATAAACTTGGCCTTGCGNTCGACATACCCTCTGAATCCNTAGGCTCCAAGCACCTGGAGCGTACGAAACAGAATCATTCGCTTGAGGCGAGCGTCAAAATCCGAGNGAATTGCCCCCCTTATGGCTATCACAGATTCAAGATAAGCTTTTACCAACGCATCTTTTACAGCCTCAGAATAATTAGCCCGAGCCTGCCANACAAACGATGCAACATCATAAAGACCATCGCCCAATCGTGCNCCCTGAAAATCGATCACCGTTGGCTGGTCNTCTTCATCNAGCATCACGTTTCGTGATTGGAAATCTCTGAGCATAAGTGTGGAATCCGGATTCGCCGACAAAGTTTCCGCAAGATAGTCGAAATCATTTTCCAGATCAAGCTCATCAAATTCCAGCCCCAATGGCTTGAGAAAACAATATTTGAAATAATTAAGATCCCACTTTATAGCCTTTTGGCTCATGGACGGCAACGGAAAACACTTTGAGGCATNAAAATCATCGTNGACACTATAGTGGAATCGAGGAAGCTCTCTCATCACNCTAATCAATAGNTCCATAACGTCGCCATGCTGTTCCGAGCCGTCACTCGATATGCAATCGTATAATGATCTACATCCTGAATCTTCCTGNAGATAGGCTAACCGATCCTCGCTCACAGCGAACACTTCCGGCACAGGCAGATGATGCTTACGGAAATATCCCGACAAGTATATAAAAGCCTCGTTTTCGCGCNGTTGCAATCCAATAGTNCCTATACATCTTTGTGCGCCATCAAGTCGGTAATACCTTCGGTTGGAGCCATCTCCNGCTATAGGAACAATAGTTTCCGGAGCCGAGCCATAAAGCTTCCGGTAAAGAGATATGAGTCTTTGCATTATCTATTTAATTTTGTACANCAAAATTACAAAATTTCATTGAAATATTATTATCTTTGCTTTAATGANTCAATCTCCTGAAATATTACTGTTGGGCGACTATAGCAACTGCCACCAATCTCTGGCATTTGGACTACGTCAACTGGGATGTAAGGTCACAGTTGCTTCCAATAGAGGTAAATGGATGGATTTCGATTGCGATATGGTTCTGACTCGCCGCAATGGAAAGTTCGGAGGTCTGATCCACTATCTGAAAATGAGCAACCTCCTGAAAAACCGGCTAAGCGGTTTTGATATCGTAGTACTCAATGACTTAAACTTCACTGAACTTCGTCCCAGACAGCTTAAGTCATTATTCAATATTATTAAAAACAACAATAAATCGCTATTCCTGACAGCGATGAGCGATGACATAGCCTATCACTCAATGTTGTCGTTGAAAAATTCGCCTCTGCACTACAACGAATGGTTTGTTAACGGCTTGCCATCCCGCCATCATATCGATCACCTTGATCAATGGAATCAATGGCATAATCCAAAACTGATCAATTATCAGAACTACGCTTTCGACAATATCGATGGAGCCGTATCAACTCTTTACGAGTATCATCTCGGTATAGAAGCTCGACTTGGAAAAGAAGCCACAGCCTACGGAG
>JAAVEX010000057.1 GCA_014801065.1 Barnesiella sp. | reverse complement strand
CTATAACTTTGTCCCTTCCGATCACGGATGGCACAAGGTCCGTATAATATATCAGAGATGATTCTGATTCGAGAGCAGGGGAATAGAGCAGACAATCGAGTAAGGCCACAATTGACACCCGACAATGCGATGCGTTGCAATGGAGGTGAGATTCATGTATAGTCGTTCGCTGCTGCTTTTCCAGTATTGTCAGCTGCATATTCAGCGCACACGTCGAATGATCGCAGTCATGTGTCGGTCCGCCGGGAAGCGGTGAACTATGATCGGAGTGATCGCAATCACAGTTATGATCATGTACAATGGTTGGAGGTGTGGCGTTTTTGGTGATATTGAAATCCATGCCGATTAACGCAATGTGCGTATCGCCATTACTGTGATGATGGTGATATTGCAGCATCCCGACTGCAGTAAATGCCAATATCATTAAGATTGACACATATCGATATATAAAATTAGATTTCATCACGTTGCAAATTTATGTTATTTTGGCGTATTTTGCAAAAACGACAGTTTAAATGTTGAATTGTGTATGAATTTTCACTAATTTTGCAGAAATAAAGAGAGAGTTTGGATTTAAATGATTTTATCAGAAAGAGATATTTTGGGATGATTTTACAAAATTGATGAAGGAGCAATGCGGGCATTGCGACTGATGAAAGCTTTGAAAAAGCGCCTAAAAGATCCTTTGTGATGAAATCAAAAATTGAACCCCCATTCTTTAATATTTAAATTGAATTAAATTAAATACAAACACTTTCTAAGCGCCCGTTTTCCACTATTTGTTAAAGCAGTGTGGTCAGGTATTTACTGTTCTTGTTCATGCAGTGAAGGAGTTATGCTGTTGTAAATCGACTGGAAAAGAGATAAAAACAATAATTGGTAAACGAGGCGATCGTAGCAGAAAGCATAGTGAAAAATAAATATATCTTACAAATGAACGTCATGAAATTTGGTGGCACGTCGGTTGGTAGTGCCCAAAGGATTAAAAATGTAGCTTCTCTTGTCAGTTCGCGTGGTCGAAATATAGTGGTTCTTAGCGCTATGTCCGGGACGACCAACCAACTGCTTAAAATAACTGATTCTCTGAAATCAGGAGATATATCCGAGGCGTCGACGCTTATCGGACAACTCCGCGAAAAATATTCAAAAGAAATATCGGAACTGATTGATGATCCTGCTTATCGAGACGAGGCGCTCTCAAAAATTGGCGGTATTATTGATAGTGTTGCTACTAAATTAGATAAGAAAATAGAGGCCATTGACGAGAAGGAAATCGTGGCCTGTGGCGAACTGATGTCGACAAATATGATGGATTGCTATATGCGCAGCATAGGAATGAACGTAGCTTTCCTTCAGGCTCTTGATTTTATGGCTGTAGATGATCAGGGCGAACCCGACTTGGATTATATCGAAGCTCATATTGCTCCGCTGATAGCCATTAATCCGGATGCTGATGTTTATCTTACACAGGGATTTATATGCAGAAATGCTGACGGCGAGATTGACAATCTCCAGCGTGGTGGAAGCGATTATTCTGCTTCGCTTATCGGTGCGGCGGTGGATGCTGATGAAATTGAGATTTGGACAGATATAGATGGAATGCATAATAATGATCCTCGATTCGTTGAAGGAACCAAGCCGGTCAGCAAACTCCACTTTGAGGAGGCTGCGGAGCTTGCCTATTTCGGCGCTAAAATTCTGCATCCCACATGCGTCCTCCCGGCGAAAAACAAAAATATACCGGTCAGATTGCTTAACACCATGACGCCGGAAGCGCCCGGAACATTGATTTACAATACGGAGGCGGATTATAAGATAAAGGCAATTGCAGCAAAAGATGATATTACCGCTATCAAAATAAAAAGCGGACGCATGTTGCTTGCCTATGGCTTCCTAAGAAAAGTGTTTGAGATCTTTGAGACGCACCGCACGCCGATAGATATGATTACCACATCCGAAGTCGGTGTATCAGTGACTATTGACAATGATCGCAATCTTGATGCCATTGTTGAAGATCTGTCAGCGTATGGCGCTGTCACGATTGACCGCGATATGGTCATTGTCTGTGTTGTTGGTGATCTCGAATGGAAAAATCGTGGTTTTGAAGCTGAAGTTGTCAATGCGCTTAAGGAAATACCTATACGCATGATTTCCTATGGCGGTAGCAATTACAATATTTCGGTATTGATACGTAAAGAAGATAAACAAAAAGCGCTTAACCTTTTGAGTTTACATCTCTTTAATTGATCTTCCAATATGATTCCTGCTAAAGAATTCGACAATATACCCACTCCTTTCTATTACTACGATCTATCTCTGCTCGATCAAACCCTACAAGCAGTAAAAAAATATTCGGATTATCCCGGATTCAAAGTCCACTATGCGGTGAAAGCTAACGCCTACCCGGTGATTCTGGAAAAAATAAAGGATTACGGGATTGGAGCTGACACGGTGAGCGGTGGAGAGATAGCTCGCGCTCTCGAATGTGGTTTTAAACCGGAGTCTATCGTATATGCCGGAGTAGGTAAGAGCGATTCTGAAATTGAATTCGCTTTGAAAAACGATATCGGATGTTTGAATGTGGAATCGGCGGAAGAGCTGGAAGTCATCTCTGAAATAGCATCCCGACTCGGTGTGACATGCCGGGTGGCTCTTCGAGTTAATCCNGATATTGACGCNCACACACATCATTATATCACTACCGGTATCGCCGAAAACAAATTTGGCATCGCCATGGAGATGCTTGATGATATCGTGGTAAAGTGTCGTGACGATAAGCATATCGAGTTTATGGGTCTTCACTTCCATATTGGATCGCAGATCACATCAATGGAACCATACGTTGAACTTTGCCGTCGCATTAATAAACTCGTTGACGAAGTGGAAAATCTTGGTGTGACNGTCCGGACGATAAACGTNGGTGGNGGACTNGGCATNGATTACGATAATCCTGATTTAAATCCAATCCCNGATTTTAAATCGTATTTCGAAACTTTTCATAGCAATCTGAATTTAAGGGAAGATCAGGAACTTCATTTNGAACTTGGGCGATCGATTGTAGCGCAGTGTGGGTCGCTGATCACCCGCGTGTTATATGTNAAAAAAGGTGTNGGAAAGAAGTTCGTTATNGTNGATGCCGGAATGACCGACCTGATTCGTCCGGCGTTGTATCAAGCGCANCATGCAATAGAAAATCTAAGCTCAACTTCAACCGAAACCGAACGCTATGANGTGGTCGGTCCNATATGTGAATCGTCCGACACGTTTGNAGAAAATGAATCACTGCCGGTGACTCATCGCGGAGATTTGATTGCATTACGTTCGGCGGGAGCCTACGGTGAGATCATGGCATCGCAATACAATTGTCGAAAGCTGCCGGCTTCGCATTTCTGAACCCGTTTAATCACCACAATATAAATATTAGGCTCCGTTGTTGATGAACGGAGCCTAATTTTTTTCTAAGAACGGGGCTGGAGGTGTGTTTACTTTTCTTTAGAAAATAAACTCAAAAGAACCTTTTGATGAAATCAAGTCTCGATTAGATTATTCGAATACTTTAACGCGTTTTAAAAAAACACACTCAGTCGATAAAGCGTTTGGTCAGGCCACTGTAGTAGTCTATGCGACGATCACGCAGGAAGGGCCACCAGCGGCGCACCCACTCTGATCGCTGCATGTCGAGCGACACGGTTGTTGATACTTCCTTATCGTCCGGCGCAAGATAAATCAATTCGCCTTGAGGCCCGGCAACAAAGCTGCTGCCCCAGAAAGTGATGCCATTAGTTGCTCCTGAAGGATCCGGTTCATGACCTACACGATTGACAGTCACTACGGGCAGACCGTTTGCCACGGCATGTCCGCGCTGCACCGTTATCCATGCTTCTCTTTGACGGGCTTTTTCGTCGTCTGAATCTGATGATTCCCACCCTATGGCCGTAGGGTAGACAAGCAGTTCGGCTCCGCGCAGTGCCATTAGGCGGGCAGCTTCGGGATACCATTGATCCCAGCAAACTAATACTCCAATGCGTCCCACTGAGGTCTGAATCGGTTCAAACCCGAGATCGCCCGGCGTAAAGTAGAATTTTTCATAGTAAGCTGGATCGTCGGGGATATGCATCTTCCGGTATTTTCCGGCTATAGATCCATCGCGTTCGAACACCACTGCCGTATTGTGATATAACCCGGCCGCTCTGCGTTCAAACAGTGATGTAACAATAACGACATCGAGTTCGCGTGCAAGGTCGGCGTAAAAGTCTGTTGCTGTTGATGGAATTCCGACAGCAAGATCACAGCAATCTGTCGATTCCGTCTGGCAGAAATAGAGTGAGTCATGCAATTCCTGGTTAACGATCAGATCAGGATGATCTTCTCTGACAAGTCGACGAATCTCTTCCGCCAGCCTACTGCGGTTGGCTTCAATATTATCAGTTTTGGAAAGTTGAATCAGTCCTACTTTCAATGTTTTATTCATAAGGCAAGCGAGTTTTGTGGTATCTGCATGGTCGCGCAGTGCAGTGAACCATGCTGTTGTATTAATGCTGTGCAATCTACCCCGACCACCGGGAGCTCGAAGGCGACGCTAAGTATNTGTTTGGCAANCTCGTCCTTTCGCGGTTGACGATATGTGGGCATGATGACGGCTTGAGGCAGCGCAAGGAAATTGGCATAAGTGGCCGGGAGTCGCTGTCCGTCTTCATCGTATATTGGATCAGGAAGCGGAAGCTCAAATAGATTGAATGGTAANCCGNCAAGGTTTGTGAAATTCANTATTTCGGNCTTCATTGCAGAGAGTTCCTTGTAATGTTCATCCGTGGGATCATCACATCCTGTATAAACAATTCCTCCGTTAGGCGTAAAGCGTGCAAGCGTGTCGATATGACTGTCTGTATCGTCGCCGGCAAGATAGCCGTGGTTGACCCAAAGCAATTTGGATGCACCGAAGTAGTCGAGCAATTTACGTTCAATTTCTTGACGTGAAAGCACAGCATTGCGGTTAGGGGAGAGCTGACACTCAGCTGTTGTCATAAGGATTCCGTTTCCATCGCTTTCTATTCCACCACCTTCAAGCACAAAATCCCGACAGTTAATGAGGGGTGCTGTTATTAACCCGCTCGTTTTCATTCGAGATGTGACAAGATTGTCCAGACATGCCGCAAACTTCATGCCCCAACCATTGAAGCAGAAATCAAGGCATGTTGGGTTATTGAGATGATCTACAATGGTCAGTGCGCCGTAATCACGAATCCAAGTGTCGTTGGTAGGTAAGTCTATAAAGAATATACGCGACGGATCGTAGCCATTCGACAAATGCTCTTTGACAGTTGCAGAAGAGGGCGCGACTACAACCACTTTCTGATATGCCGATATGACACTGATCATATCGATATAACATTTCCTGACTTCCGGAAGCATATAGTTCCAATCAGTCAACTCGTGGGGCCACGACACAAGGATGAAGCCTTCATTTTCCCATTCAGCGGGAAATCTGACAGTCATATTACTCATATTTTACTTATTCATCAAAATCTACCAAGGAATTCCATACATCATCCTGAGAGTCGAGATATTCCTGTGCATAATCAGTAAAACCATCTCTTTCCGAGCTGCCTACTTCTTCACACCAGTTGCGATAAAGCGCTCGGAGTTCACGATCTTCATGGATCGATTTCTTAAATTCCGATTCAGCAATATCTACGCTATCATAGTGCGAGAGATATTGATTAAAGATTGTGATTATATCATCCATAGTCCCTCAATAAAGAGATTATATATTGATTCATAGCCCAAAATTATGATATAATGATTGGAAAAACAAATTTTTATAGAAACTTTTCCGATAGATCCGGTGTTATTTTTATAAAATTAATGAAAAATATAATGATGGTGTTATGAATAAATTTACATTAATAGGACTGGCTTCAATTCTGTTGGCTGTTTTAGCAGGATGCAATCCGTATGCTCTTGTAAATAGCGAAGTCTATAATAATGCGGATCTTGCTCAGTATCACACGTTCAGGATCATTACTCCCGATGAAGGAAAGATGCCTCCGGGGATGCAGAGTGTGACCTATTACAACATTGTTGCTGCAATCAGAGAGCAGATGGTGGAACGCGGTTTCACTGAAGACCCATCCTCACCCCTTTTGATTAATATCGGGCTGACGGTTAAGAAGGAGTTGGCCTTGTCGCCGGCCGTTCCTAATTACTATCCATACTATGGACCGGCTCCTGTGCCACCCGTAGGACCATTTTTCATGTATCCGCGCCAGTATTACTGGCCTGAATACGCCAATGCACAGGTGATAACGGGTGTCTATAAAGAGGGCGTGCTGACCATGGATATTGTGAATATAGATAAGAAAATACCGCTATATTCATCGTCGGTGGCTACTATTCTTAATGGCAACGGAGAAGCTCAATTCCGAAACCTGACCGGAATAGCGGAGGCTGTTCAGACACTGTTCTCAAGATTCCCGGTTTCTATCTTACCGCAATATAAAAAATAATACAAATAGCGGATGAACAGTTTGTCAAAACGTTTACTTACGATTATAGCCATTGCTCTAACCGCCATCTCGGTGTCAGCTGAACAATGGCATCGTGACACTCTGGGTGGAGAATTTCAATCAAGATTCTTTGATCAGGGAGTCGATTATTCCGGTCCGGTGCGGAGCACTCTCGTCAGATTGATCCCCAAACATCCCGCTAAGGTTGCGGTGTGTTATATCCACGGATTTAACGATTACTTTTTTCAGAAGGAAATGGCGCAGCAGTTTGTAGATCATGACTATGCGTTTTTCGCTATTGATCTTAGAAAATACGGCAGGTCGCTCATGTCCGGGCAAAAGCGATGTCAGGTGAGAAATTTCGAGGAGTATTTTAATGATATAGACTCTGCTCTGACTGAAATACGCTCCGAGGGTTACGAAAGAATTGTAATGATGGGACATTCCACCGGTGGGCTTGTGGCATCTTTTTATCTGGCAAAAACCGGTGGACACGGAATCGAGGCATTGCTGCTAAATAGTCCTTTTCTTGATTGGAAAAAAAAAAAAATGGAGTGTTTTGTAGGTGCCGTAAGTGGTATGGGACGATTGGCTCCGAATATAGGCATTAGCTCCGGGAAGGGAACTGCCTATGGGGAGAGCCTCCATAAAGACTATCATGGAGAATGGGATTTTGATACCGTATGGAAATCGATTACCCCGACACGTGTTGATCTTGGGTGGATTCGCGCAGTGAATTCCGCACAAAATTATCTGAAACACCACCGTGATCGTATTAAAATCCCAATTTTGTTGATGTACTCTGAAAAAAGTGTGTCGAGCGTGGATTGGACACCGGAAGTTGACAGCGCCGATGCGGTGCTTGATGTTGAAGATATTAGAAAATATGGTCGGATGCTTGGTCCGGATGTCACATCGATTATGGTAAGAGGTGGCCGACATGACCTTGTGCTATCAAAGAAAGATGTACGCGAACCTCTATACACATATATTTTCCAGTGGCTAAAAAAAACAATGAAGACAACCGAACCATAAGCAAATAATAATTGTTTTATAAGTGAATCGAAAGAAGAATAATTAATTTCAAAACACACAATATGAAAACAACTTTATATTCTCAACCTGCGCTGCCTTATGCAAATGATGCGCTTGCTCCGGTTATTTCTGCCGAAACGATCGATTACCACTACGGTAAGCATGAGAAAGCATATATTGACAATCTTAACAAACTCATTGCCGGAACTGAATATGAGGATATGGCACTTGAGGATATAATCAGAAAATCTGAGGGTGGATTGTTCAACAATGCTTCTCAAGCGTGGAACCATATATTTTACTTCTTTACCTTCTCTCCCGATGGAGCATCCGAACCATCAGGAGAACTTCGTAAAGCAATAGATCTTCAATTTGGCTCATTCGAAAATTTCAAAAAAGAATTTGTCGATGCCGGAGTGAAATTATTTGGTAGCGGTTGGGTTTGGCTTGCCTGTGATGAAGATGGTAAGTTAATGATCATTCAGAAACAAAATGCCGGCAACCCATTGACCGATGGCCTTATCCCGCTTCTGACTTTCGATGTTTGGGAACATGCATATTACATCGATTACAAGAATAGAAGAGCTGAAGCTCTTGAAAAGTTGTGGGACATCGTTGATTGGGACGTTGTCAGCAGCAGATACGATATTGACTAATCCCCTTTGCGGATTATGTACATACCCTAAGACTTATATCTTTATAAGCATAATGTGATGAATGGAGAGGGCGGTACTTGTGAAAGCACCGCCCTTTTTTTATTCCCCATCCTCTAAGAAACTGTTTCTTAGAGAGTGTTTGGATTTAAATGATTTCCCTTTATTCATATTTAATTTGGTTTAAATTCAAACACTCTCTTAACCTAAAAAAATTCAAGTAGCATGGCTAAATTCCT